>JANJTX010000054.1 GCA_024710875.1 Anaerolineales bacterium
ACGGATAATTCAGGTGGAGTTTAAGTTTTGTTTCTGAATGTACAATCACGGGATTGGAAAATGTATGGCAAATAGCAAACTTACACAAGCCAAAGCGGCCAAGAACGACGAGTTTTACACCCAGTACCCGGATATTGAGAAAGAAATCTCGGCTTATCTGGACTACAACCCGGATGTCTTTCGCGGCAAGACGGTCTTGTTGCCCTGTGATGACCCGGAATGGAGCAACTTTACCAAGTACTTTGCCCAGAATTTTGAGCGCTTTGGCTTGAAAAAACTCATCAGCACCAGTTACGCGGTGGAGAGCAAAACCTACAAAGACGGCTACCAACTGACCCTGTTTGAAAAGAATGCGCCCCAATTTGACCAGCACAAAAGCGCCCGCAACGGCAAGATTTTCACCCTGACCCGCGACATGACCGGCGATAACAAGGTCAATGTGGAGGATTTGGAGTGGGGCTACCTGGAGGGGGATGGCGATTTCAGGAGCGCAGAAGTTACAAAATTACGCGACGAAGCCGACATCATCATCACCAACCCGCCGTTTTCGCTGTTCCGTGAGTTTCTGGCGTGGATTGTGGAGGCGGGGAAGCAGTTTGTCATTATTAGCAATCTGAATGCGATTACTTACAAGGAAATTTTCCCATTAATTAAAAATGACAAGATGTGGCTGGGCAACGGGTTTCATGCGGGCAACGCCTACTTTTCCACCCCCTTTGCTGAAGAATACGGAGAAGGTATCTATAACCCGGATACTGGTTTGGTGAAGTTCAGGAATGTTTGTTGGTTTACCAACCTTGATCACGGCAAACGCCACCAACCCCTGCCCTTAATGACCATGGCCGACAACCTGAAATTCAGCACACACAAAGAACTTAAGGGCAAGCAAGGCTACGACCGCTACGACAATTATGATGCGATTGAAGTGCCGTTTACGGATGCCATCCCCAGCGACTATGAGGGTGTAATGGGCGTACCGATTAGCTTTCTGGATAAATACAGCCCGGAGCAGTTTGAGATATTAGGCACTTCTGACCGAGGCGGCGACAACATTCCAGAAGTTGATGCAATAAGATTAACCAAAAAGAAAATGGATAGTTGCTTAATTGATGGCAAGAAAGTATATAAACGTCTCTTTATTAAGAGGAGGGCTAACTAGGTGAAAACAACGCTAAGAATTGACATCACGGTCAAGGATATATGCGAAGGCTTTGTCTATAACGAACTGGAAGGCAAGGGCTTGTTTGGCTTATCGGGCAAGTTAACCATCCAGCCCGAATACCAGCGCAACTATATCTATGCCGATGGCAAAAAAGATGTGGCCGTCATCCAGTCCCTGCTTAAGGGCTACCCGCTGGGGTTAATCTATTTCAATAAAGTCAGTGATGGCAAATTGGAAGTGTTAGATGGGCAACAGCGCATCACCAGTTTTGGCCGGTTTGTCACCGATAAATTTGCGGTCAAAGATGAAAACGGCATGGAGCAGTATTTCGGCGGCCTGGCAACCGATAAGCAGGCGAGAATACTGGAAACAAAACTGCTGATTTATGAATGCGAAGGCACGGAAAGCGAAATCAAAGAATGGTTCCGAACCATCAATATCGCTGGCGTGCCGCTTAACAATCAGGAATTACTGAATGCCGTGTATTCAGGCCCGTTTGTCACGCTGGGCAAGGCCGAATTCAGCAACAGCCAGAATGCCAATATCCAGAAATGGGGCGCGTATATCTCCGGTAGCGTCAACCGGCAGGAATTTTTGGAATGCGCCCTGGACTGGGTGAGTAAAGGCAACATCGGCGACTATATGAGCAGCCATCGCCACGATACGAATATCACCGAGTTAAAAACCTATTTCAACAGCGTCATTGACTGGGTTTCCAGCGTCTTCAAAGATGTAGAGAGCGAGATGCGCGGGTTGGAGTGGGGAAGGCTGTATGAAACCTATCACGCCCAACCCTACGACCCGGCCAAGGTTTCAAAAGAAATACAAAAACTTTACGGCGATCCGTATGTAAAGAATCGCAAAGGCATTTTTGAATATGTTCTGGGCGGTTCAACCGACACCAAATTGCTGGATGTGCGCGTTTTTGATGATGCCACCAAGCGCAGCGTTTACGAAACACAAACCGCAGCCGCCAACGCCAAAAGCGAATCCAACTGCCCGCTGTGCGCCCTCGGGCATGATGCCAATAAGACCAAAATCTGGAAGTTAGCCGAAATGGACGCCGACCATGTAACCGCATGGAGCAAGGGCGGCGCAACCGATATTAAGAACTGCCAGATGCTTTGCAAAACCCACAATCGCGCCAAAGGCAATAAGTAAAACAGGTTGAAGAAGCGCGCCATTTTATAGCCAGCCGGGCCGGGAAAGCAAACCGCCAGCAGTTCGCTGGCGGTTTTTGTTCTGCGGAATTCAGGCTTACTTGCTCTTGACCTTGATTTGTTTGGCTTTGGCGGTCTCGGCCTTGGGCACGCGCACGGTCAGCACGCCCAGCTTCACTTCGGCTTCGGCTTTGGCGGCGTCCAGCGTGGTCGGCAGGCGCAGGGTGCGCTGGAACAGGCCGGTCGGGCGTTCGCGCAGCAGCACCTGCTCGCCCTCGGCCAGTTCCGGGGCCGGCAGTTCGCCGCGCAGGGTGATGGTATCTTCCAGCACCTCAATCGCCACGGCGTCCGGCTCAATGCCCGGCACGAAAGCGGTCAGGGTGTAGGCTTCGCCATCGGCGCGCACATCCACCGGGATGTGGACTTCGGTGCGCTGGCTCTCGGCCAGCGGAGCCGCCCGGCGGGCCAAACGCGGGGAGAGATAAAACGTGGTCATGGACAAACCTCCAATATAGAAATTAGCGAACTTGTCCATGATGATAAAAGCGGCCTGTAAGAATCCGCTCTGCAAAATATCAGCGTTGTATCAGGCGTGTGTAGGCGGTTTGTTAACGGGCACGACCGCGTTCTGCGGCTTGGGCAGCAGGGCCGCCGCCAGCAGCGCCGCCAGCAGCAGCGTCAGGCCGGTCACGGTGAAGGTGGCGGGCAGCCCAAAGCCAGCCGCCACCGCCCCACCCAGGGCCGGGGCAACCGCGCTGCCGGCGGCGTTGATGGAATTCTCCAGCCCGTAGGCCGCGCCTTCCTCGCCCGGCACGGTGTAATTCGCCAGCAGGGCGCTGATGGACGGGATGACCCCGCCCAATGCCACCCCGGATAGCGTCAGCAGGGCCATCAGTTGCCACACTTCCGAAACGCCGCCCTGCGGCAAGTAGCACAGCCCACAGGCCAGCAAGCTGAACTTCAGCACTTTGCGGTGGCCGATTTCATCGCCCAATTTGCCCAGAAACGCGGCACTCAAGGTGCTGGCGCCGGCCGTCAGCCCCAGCGCCAGCCCGACATAGGTATTGAGCCGCTCGGCGCTGCCCGGCAGAGTGAGGATGAAGAACGGCGCAATCGGGATAATCATCATGCGCCCCAACTGGCTCACGAAGCGCATCAGGTAAGTAACACCCACCCCCGGCCGCGCCAGCACCTGGCGCCAGCCGCCCACCAGCGCCGCCAGCCCGCGCACGCTGGCCGCCGGGGTGAACTGCTCGCGGATGCCGAAACTTGCCAGCAGGCCGCCCACCAGCAGCAGCGCGCCAGTGATGAGAAACGCCGGGCGGTAGCCGAACAGGTCGGCCAGCGCCCCGCCCGCCAACGGCCCAAAGGCCAGCCCGCTGCCGAGCGCCATTTGCAGCATGCCCATCGCATAACCGGCGCGCGCGCGTGGGGTGATGGCCGCCAGCAGGGCGGCGTTGGCGGTGATGACGCCAGTCATGAAGCCCTGCGCCACCCGCAGCAAAATCAGTTCCTCGGCGCTGCGCACAAAGCCCATCGCCGCCAGCAAAATCGCCCCGCTGAAAGTGGCGCGCTGAATCATGCGCTTGCGGCCGTAGCGGTCGGCCAGGCTGCCCCAGATGGGCGCGGCAATCATCATCGCCAGGCCTGCCCCGGAGAACACCAGGCCGGAGGCGACTTCCACGCTCAACCCGGTGGTGGAGCCGAGGTCTTCGACATACAGCGGCAGGAAGGGGAAGATGCTGGCGAAGCCGCCGGCGGTGAGCAGTTGGATGATGAAGAGGATTACGAGGGTGTGTTGCCAGGAGGTGGGGGCTGTTTCAGAGTTCGCTTTCATGATGCCGCCATTATAGTCCTGCGTACAAGAAATCCACCGACGGCAATTCCCCATTTCCGGCAATCTCTGCGAGCACAGCGAGGAATGACAGGGGTGGGGTGGACAGCCACATTCTAATAAATCATTTATACAATCACCTTGTTCCACCCCCTACTCCGTGATAGAATCCACCAGTTGAACGATGACTTATTCTGGCCTATGGCCGTTGAAGGAACTCTGGACGTATTGATTTTCACCCGTACGCACGCAGGACCCATATAGCACTGCTATTCAACAGCCCCGGCCCAGCTAGACTGCCGGGGTTGCACGTTTAACACTGAACTCAACAGGCTCTGCCTGTTTAAAACCAAACAGGGATGGACCGCCCGCCTTTTGCCGGTGAGCGGTGGTTTCCTGTTTGGAACCAGATTTGAAAGGAAGTAAAGAAATGGCAAAACTACGAATTGTTCCCCTGGGAGGCCTCGGGGAAATCGGTAAGAATATGATGGTCTATGAATACGGCGACGACATCCTGATTGTGGATGCCGGCATCATGTTCCCCGAGAACGATATGCTGGGGGTGGATTACATCATCCCGGACATACAGTACCTGAAAGACAAGACCCACAAAGTAAAGGGGATTGTCATCACCCACGGGCACGAGGATCACATTGGGGCCATCCGCCACATCCTCGAAGAAATCAACGCGCCAATCTATGCCACGCCGCTGACCCAGGGGCTGATTGAAGTCAAACTGGCACGCGATGGCAACCTGGATATCGCCCAGTTGATAACGATTAACGCGGGCGACACGATCCAGGTAGGCGTGTTTACGGTGGAGTTCGCGCATGTTTCGCACTCCATCCCGGATTGTGTGGCCCTGGGCATCACCACCCCGGAAGGGCTGATTGTGCACACCGGCGACTACAAGTTTGACCACACCCCGGTGGATAACTGGCCGACCGATTTCGCCAAACTGGCCGAATGGTCGGCGCGCGGTGTGCTGGCCCTGCTGGGCGACAGCACCAACGCCGACAAGCCGGGCTGGACACCCTCCGAGCGCCTGATAGACGATGCGTTTGACAAAGTCTTTCGCACCGCTCCGGCCCGCATCCTGGTGGCCTCGTTTGCCTCGTTGATTTCGCGCATGCAGCAGGTCGGCGAAGCTGCCGCCCGCCACGGGCGCAAAATATCGTTCGTGGGCACCAGTATGCGCGACAACGCCAAGATGGCGATGCGTCTGGGCTATTTGGTGCTGGATGAAAACATGGTGATTCCGCTGGAAGAAGCGGTCAAGATGAACCCCAAGGAAGTGGTGCTGATGGGTACCGGCACCCAGGGCGAGCCATCCTCGATTGTCGGGCGGCTCTCGGTCGGCACCAACCGCCAGTTTGACCTCAAGCCGGATGATACGATAGTGCTCTCCTCACACCCGATTCCGGGCAACGAGGAGATGGTTTCGCGCACCATCAACCGCCTGATTCAGCGCGGCGCGACGGTGATTTATGACCCGATTATGCCAGTGCATGTCTCCGGGCACGCCGCCCAGGAAGAAATGAAACTGATGCTGCACCTGATCAAGCCCAAGTATCTGGTGCCGGTGCACGGCGAACTGCGCCACCTGCGCCAGCATGGCAACATGGGCGAGCAGCTCGGCATCCCCAAGGAAAACATTGCCGTGGTGGAAAATGGCCGCGTGATTGAATTTGAAAAAGGCAAGATGAAGATTGGCGAGCGCGTGCCGGGCGGTTATGTGTTTGTGGATGGCACCCGGGTGGGGAGCATCAGCTCGGCGGTGGTGCGCGAACGCGAGGAACTCTCGCGGGATGGCGTGGTCTTCGTGAATCTGATGGTAAGCCACAAGGACCGCCGCCTGATGGAAGAACCAGAAATCATTACCCGCGGTTTTGTGCACAGCGAGGACGGCAGCGGCAGCGAACTGATGAGCCGGGCGCGCCAGCACATCAGCGACCGGGTGGCCACCGCCAATGGCAACTTGCGCCAGGAGCTTGAGAGCAGCCTGCGCTCGTACCTGCACCAGCAGACCCGCCGCCGGCCGCTGGTGTTCGTGGTGGTCAACGAAGTCTAGGAAGCTGTTTAATAAGTTCCTCAACCAATGTGAAAGACACCTTTGAGTATCAAACTCGAATGAAATTCGCGTGCAGGGGCGGGTTTGAAACCCGCCCCTACGGATATTACAAACATTAATGAAACAGTCCCTAAAAAGCCTTTAGCCAAATAGGATCGAATGAAAAACCTCCCGGAGGTTTAAAATCTCCGGGAGGTTTTTGTTCCCTGCCAGAGCGTTGACACTCACGTCCGCCGGATTGACCGGCAAAGGATTTCAGGGTATCAATGATAGAACCCGCCCCGAAGGAGGAGAACCCATGGCCGAATTGAAAACCCAACGCAATACTGCCAGCGTCGAAGCCTTTCTGAACGGCGTGAAGGACGAACGCAAACGCGCCGACAGCTTTGAGTTGCTCAAACTGATGGAAGAAGTTACCGGCGAAAAGGGTGAAATGTGGGGCAGCAGCATTGTGGGCTTTGGCAGGTACCGCTACAAATATTCCACCGGCCGGGAGGGCGACTGGATGCTGGTTGGCTTTTCGCCGCGCGCCCAGAACCTCACCCTCTACATCATGGCGGGCTTTGAAGAATACGATGGCCTGCTGACCAAACTCGGCAAGCACAGCACCGGCAAGTCCTGCCTGTACATCAAGCGGCTGGAGCAGGTAGACAAAAACGTGCTCAAACAATTGGTGAAAAAATCCGTGACGCACATGAAGAAAAAGAATCCGGCGCCATAAGAACCCACCGCGTATGAGAATTTCTTGGGGCGCGATTCAAGCCCAACAATGAAAGCGGACGAAGGAGAACCCATGGCTGAACCAAAAACCAAACGCAACACCGCCAGCGTGGAAGCCTTTCTGAATGGCTTGAAAGATGAACGCAAACGCGCCGACAGCTTTGTGTTGCTTAAATTGATGGAAGAAGTCACCGGCAAGAAAGCGGAGATGTGGGGCGGTAGCATCGTGGGCTTTGATACGCATCCGGTGCTCTACGCCGATGGCCACGAGGAAGACTGGCCCCTCATGGCCTTTGCGCCCCGCGCCCAGAGCATCACCATCTATCTGGAGGAAGGTTTTGCGAACAAGTATGCAGACCTGCTGGCGGACCTCGGCAAATTCACCACCAGCAAAGTCTGCCTGTATATTAAGCGGTTGGAGCAGGTGGATAGGAAAGTGCTCAAGCAACTGCTCCAAAAATCGGTTCATGACCTGCGGCGCGGCGGCCCGACACCGACGCGCTAAGGAACTGCTCGGAACAAAGAAACGGCCTCGCAATGTTGCGAGGCCGTTTTGGGTTTCCTGATTTGAAAGGCTAAGGCGTGGGCGTGGCGCTGGGGCCGGAGGGCACCGGCGTGATGGTGCCGCCCGCGGCGGGCGTAGAACTGGCCGAAAGCACCGGCCCGCTGGTGGGGGTCACCAGCCGCACCGGAACAAACAGCAACTGGCCGACAAAAATATTATTCGGGTCGGTCAGGTCATTCTCCACGATGATGGCGTCCTCGGTGCTCAAGAATCGCTCCGCAATAATCCGCACCGTATCGCCCGGCAACACCAGATATTGAATCAAGGTGCCGGCCGGCAAATTGGCCGGGATGGGCGTAGCGGTGGGCAAGCCGGTGTTGGGGTCCGGGATGACCAGTTGCTGGCCGACAAACAGCACGCTGTCATTGTTCAAGTTGTTCAGCACCATGATGATTAGGACATCCGGCACATCGAACTTCTCGGCAATACCAAACAGGGTATCGCCGGTTTCCACAGTGTAGATGAAGGGTGCCGCGGCGGTGGGGGTGTTTTCCGGCTCGGTGGCGGTGGGCTCAATCGTCTCGGTGGGCGTCAGGCTCGGCTCCGGGGTCGGGCTGGGAGTGTAGGTGGCGGTGGGAGTCGGCGTATCAGTAGCCAGGAACGGCAGAGAGAGCCGGGCATCGCCCAGCCAGAGGATGATGAAGAAGATCCCCAGGGCCACAAAGAGCATCGCCAGAGCAGTAACCGCCAGCAAGCTGTTGCGCTTACGCTTTTCCATGGCCTCTTTGGCTTTTTGGTAGGAAGAAGGTTCGATAGACATTCGGTTTCTCTTTTCCGCCCTTCAGGTAAAAAGGGACAGCCCCAGGATTCTACCTGAAATTGAGCCGTCAACCCCAAAGTGGGGCTAGTGCTTAAGTAGGATTGTGCAGATGCTCGGCGGCCAGTTCTTCCAGCCGCTGGCTGCTGATGAAACCCTCCGAAGCCGAGCGCGCCCCGATTTTGTAGCCCGCAAAGAGCTGGGCGCGTTGCAAAGCGGCATGGGCATCGCGGGTGTGCAGGTAACCATGCAGGAAGGCCGAGAAGAGCGCATCCCCCGCCCCGATGGTATTCACCACCGGCCGGACGGCGAACGCCGGGTAGGTGTAGGTCTGGGGGTCATCCCGCAGGCGCAGCAACGCGCCGTGCGGCCCCATGCCAATCACCAGCACCTGCGGGTTGTAGCGACCCATCACCGCCGCCGAAAACTCGGTAGGTGGAGCGGGCAACAATTCATCTGACATGAAGAGGATATCAGCCGCCTGCATAAAGTCGCGGTCGTACTCGCTTTCCAGGTCCGAGAGGGTGTGGACATCGGTGGCAATCAGTTTGCCCATGCTTTTGGTCATCGCCAGCATCGGGCGCGAGAAGTTGATATTGCACAGCACGGCCAGGTCGGCATGCACGATGGTGCGCTCGAAGACATCCATCGGGTAGCGCTGCTCCTGCATGTCCTTGAGGTCCACCAGGATTTTGCGGCGGCCGGCTTTGTCATACAGAATCACGGAGCGGGCGGTCTGGGCGGCGGTCTCCAGCACATATTCGTCATTCATGTAATGGGCGGCAAACTCGGCCCGCACCGAAGCCACGGCGAGGTCCTGCCCGATGAGGGAGAGGAAAGATACCCGGTCGCCCAGCCGGGTGAGGGCTTTGCTGATGTTGTAACCCACGCCGGAAACGGTGGCATCTACGCCAAAAAAGTTGTACTCCACCGGTGCATAGGGAATCGGAAATTCCTCCACCGCCACGGTGGTTTCAATGTTTATCAGACCCGAAACGAGGATGTTGGCCATGCCGGAGTACGACCCTTCTGTAATTCTCGATTTATTCCGGCGGCAATTGTACCAGCGTGGCCTGCAAAGCGCCGCCCGCCACGGTCAGGCGCGCCAGGCTGGGCTGGGGCACGCCGCGCGGGGCGCTGGCGCTGCCGGGGTTGAGGTACAGGGTGGGGCCGCGCCAGGTCAGTTCCGGGCGGTGGGTGTGGCCGCTGATGACGGCCTGAAAGCCGGCCGCGACCGGGTTGAGGTCCAGGTCCAGAAAGTCGTGCAACATATAGAGGGCAAGCCCGCCGATTTCGACCACCCGCGAGGGCGGCAGGGCGCGCAGGTCGGGGTGGCGGTCCATGTTGCCGCGCACCGCCTGCACCGGCGCAATCTTCGCCAGGCGGGCGAGGACTTCGGGCGTGTCCAGGTCTCCGGCGTGCAGTATCAGGGCCACGCCCGCCAGAGCCTCACAGGCAGCGGCGGTCAGATGGCCGTGGGTGTCGCTGATGACGCCGATTTCAATGAGTTCGGTCATGGAATTCCTTCTTTGGCGCGGCTATACTTGGCGTTTATAGACTCCATTATACAGAGGAAGCCGCCATGACCCAACCGACCCTCACCCGCCAGACCGTGCTGGACACCCTGCTGATGACATTGGAAGGCCTGCCCTACGTTACTGCTGTTTGGCAGGGCGGTTCAGCGGCCTTCAACCGCGCCGATGAATACTCGGACATTGACCTGCATGTGATTGCCCATGACGAGCGCGTGGAAGACGTGTATGAAGTTGCCGAAGCGGCGCTAAAGACGCTCTCGCCCATCCGCCACAAGTACCGCGTGCCGGAGCCCGCCTGGCACGGCATGAGCCAGTGCCTGATGACGCTGGAGAACGCCAGCCGATTCCTGATGGTGGACCTGGTGGTTGCCAAACGCAATAGCCCCGGGCCGCGCTACTGGGAGCCGGAGGTGCACGGGCAGGCGGTAGTACACCTCAACCGCGAGAACGCCTTCAACCCCCAGCCGCTGGACGCCGCCGCCCACCTGGAAAAGCTAAAAGCTCGGGTAGCGGATATGGCGGGGCGTTTTGCCATCCTGCAACCGATTGTGGAAAAAGAGCTGCTGCGGCAGCAACCGCTGGATGCGCTCAAGTTCTACCAGGGCCTGACCTATCGCCCGCTGGTGGACCTGTTACGCATCCAGCATGTTCCGTGGCATTTTGACTGGGGCGAGCGCTACCTGTACCGCGAACTGCCGCCGGAGACCGCCGCCCGCCTGGAACGACTGGCCTTTGTACGGGATGCC
The DNA here is from genome assembly GCA_024710875.1 of Anaerolineales bacterium. Taxonomy (GTDB): domain Bacteria; phylum Chloroflexota; class Anaerolineae; order Anaerolineales; family UBA11579; genus SCUK01. Next base: position 10,551 of record JANJTX010000054.1, read on the forward strand.
GCCGACCTGAAAGAGAAGCACGCTGAAGCGGTGACCTGGTTTGAGGAGACGTTGGCGGCGCTGGATTGGGCGGCCGTGCAGGCGCAGTTGAAGAACGGGGAATAAAAATGCACCTCCCGACCTGAGGGGGGCAGGCCAGAAGGTGCAACCAAATTATACTCCTCGCGGGGGATTTGAATCAACCCCCAATCCGGTGGGGGTAGTCCAATACCGCAGGCCGGGCAAACAGAAGCGACGCTTAAGCCCAGGGCCAGAATGGCTCTCTGCAAAAGCGCCGCCGCTCCCCCCCCCCCAAAAAAAAACAGGAAAATCCCTCCTGCACCAAACAACAGCCCTCCGTAATCCCCTCAACGGAGGAACAGGGAAGTGTCGGGGCAACTCTGGTAGTGTACAGAATCTGCTCGGCAAGTGGTATGGGCAGATGTACGACATTATCTATACGCATTGCAAATTTTAGAATTTTGATGTATCCTCCCGGCGAGCCATTAGGGAGGAAAGATGCAGCCCATTACTGTCGCTATACTCGATGATAACCAGTTCGCTATAGATGGCAGCCGCTTTCGGTTGAGCCAGTCAGCCCGGATTCAGGTGGTCAAAACCGCCAGCACCTGGGAGGAGATGGCCGCCTACCTGGAAACCGCCAGCCCGCAGGTACTGATCCTGGATGTGAGCGCCCCGATTTCCGCCAGCAACCCAACCTACTACCCCATTCGAAATGTCATCAGCCAGTTACTGAGAAGCTGTTTAAGAAGTGGTCGCATGGGCGAGTCTGCGTAACATGAGGCGGGTCATGGAGATATACATCCAAACTTCACTACTGGTCGGGCATCGCTCATAGTCCTTGCTCAGGCGTCGATTTTGTCCCAACCAAGCAAAGGTGCGTTCCACGACCCAGCGACGAGCGAGTACCTGAAAGCCGATTTGCCCCGGCTCTTTGTTGACAACCGACAGGGCAAAACGGAATTTACTGGCTGCCCACTCTACCAAGCCACCGCGGTAGCCAGCATCAACCCATATCTTGCGCAACGCCTTGCAGCTACCCGGCAGACCTTCAAGCAACAGGCGTGCACCATCCCGATCTTGAACATCCGCCGGAGTGACCCTGGCTTTCAGGAGCAGTCCCATGGTATCCACCAATACATGTCGTTTCCGTCCTTTTATCTTCTTGTTGGCATCATAGCCGCGTACACCCGGCACCGAGCAGCCTTTGACACTCTGGCTGTCCAGGCTTCCGGCGGTGGGATGTTTGTGACGACCAGCTCGTTTCCTGACTTTGGCACGCAGAGTATGATGGATCCGCTCCCAGACACCTTCCTTGGTCCAGCGTCTAAAATAATAGTAGACGCTGCTCCATTTGGGGTATTCCCGCGGCAAGAGCCGCCATTGGATCCCTCCTACCCCGACGTAAAAGATCGCATTGACCACCTGCCGCATATCCAATTCGCGGGGGCGGCCTCCGGATTTCTCTTCGGGAATCAATTCTTTGATATGATTCCATTGGCTATCAGTCATGTCGGTGGGGTATAGTTTGTTGGTCACACATCAAATTTACCTTCATCGCTTGCTGATAGCCACACCTTTTTAAACAGCTTCTGATAACTCACCCGGAGATGGCGATCCTGGTGATTTCAATGTATGTGCAACCGGCGCTGATTCAGGCGGTGATGGATGCCGGGACGAGCGGCTACCTGTTGAAGGATGATGTGGAAGCCATCCAGCAATTTGACAAAATCATTGAGACGATCACGGAGCAGGAGGTGTACTACTCGCCGCGCACGCTGGAGGTACTGAAAACCGGCCAGCAGAATGAGGTCACCCTGACCCGCAGCGAGCAGGAGGCGCTTTTTCTGATGGCCGCCCACCCCAATGCCACTACCGCCGAATTGGCGCAACAGATGAGTATGGCCGCCTCGACCTTCCGCAACCATCAGTCAGCGGCCTACCTGAAGCTGGGGGTGAGCAACCGCAGCGCGGCGATTGAGCGCGCCCGCCAGGTTGGGCTGTTGCCACGCGACCCCAACCCGCCGGAATCATAAGCCCCGCGGTCAGGGCGCCGGCCAGCGGGGCAACTCACGGCCAGGGCGCGACCCAATACCCACCACCTAAGAATTCTGAAAGCTTTCCTAACTGTCAGGTCTGGCCGGGCAAGCGGCATATATAATTTTGAGTACAAGCGAGTGTAGAGAAGGAACCGGCCATGACATATCACATCCTCCAACCTGACAACAAACCGGAAAAGACCCCGGCCGCGCCGCCCACCAAGCCAGACAC
>JANJTX010000089.1 GCA_024710875.1 Anaerolineales bacterium
CTACCGACGGGGCGCAGGTCGCGCCCGGTGCGCCGGCGGGCGACGCGGTGGGTGACGGGTCGGGCGGCGAGCAGGTCACCGCGCAGGCGGGCGAGGAGGGGGGAGAGGGGGGGCATGGGGGAGGAAATTGGTAATTAGTAAATGGTAATTGGATAGTTGTAATTGTACCTGCGGTGGGGGTGCATCGCCGCTGGTCTTTTGGGCAGGGTTAGAGGTGGCCGGTTTCGCGCAGCCAGGCGAGGGCGGCGGTGATGGTCTCTTTCAGCGGGCGGGCGGTGAGGCCCAGTTCCTGCTCGGCGCGGGCCGTATTGTAGCCCTGCCAGCGGCGCAGGCCGGCGAGGTGGTTGATGGGCAGGCCAAGGAAGGGCAGCAGGCGGCCAATGAAAACGAACAGGTCTATTAAAAGGAAAGGGATGGGGAACAGCGGCGGCCTCGCCCCGGCCAGGCGGGCGACTTCGGTGAAGGCCGCCCGCACGGTGAGGTTGTGGCCGCCGAGGATGTAACGCAGGCCGGGCTGGCCGCGCTCGGCGGCGGCGATGTGGCCGCGGGCGGCGTCACGCACATCAATGATATTAATGCTGACCGGCAGCCAGGCAATCGCCCAGCCGCGGGCGACGAAAATCAGGATGGGGCTCAAGGTAAGATGGACATCGCCGGGGCCAAAGACGGCGGTGGGGTTGGTGACGACAACTTCCAGGTCTGGCCCGTTGGCGGCGAGGGCGGCCTGCTCCATGCGGATTTTGACTTCATGGTAGGCGCGGGTGGGCGGCGTTTCAGGTTGGTAGATATCGCGCTCGTCGGCGAGGCGTTTCTCGTCGGCGGGGGGCAGGCCGATGGTGCTTAGAGTGGAGGTGTAGACAAGGCGGCGCACGCCGGCCTGGCGGCAGGCGGCCAGCACGTTCTCGATTTCCTGCTGGCCGGTTTCCAGGTGGTCTTGCATCGGGCGTGGGCGGCGCGGGCTGGGGTAGTAGGCGGCGGCATGGAAGACGATTTCGCAGCCCTGCATGGCGGCGGCGAGGCTGGCCGGGTCGGTGAGGTCGCCGGTGTGCCATTCGATTTCGGGCTCGGTGAGGTGGCCGGTGGCGCTTGGGTTGCGGCGCAGGGCGCGGACCTGCCAGCCGTGGTGCAGGGCGGCGCGGGCGATGTGGCCGCCGATGAAGCCGCTGGCGCCGAGGACGAGGACGGTTTTAGGAGTTGGGGGCATTATCGGCGTTGAGTCTTCTTTCCATCCAGCTTGATGTGATTTGCAACTGGGTCGGTATTCCTCGCTGCGCTCGGAATGACAAAAAACTGGAGTTGGCAGGCCAAATCTTGCGCTCGTAATGACAAGTTGAATTAAATTTCACGGGCCGGGGGGTGCGGACTGCGGGTCGGGGCAGTCGTGGGTGATGATGAGGTTGGTGCCGCCGCCGGTTTCGTACCAGCCATTGTCAAAACCGGAGTCGTCCCAATCGCGCACTTCATAGATGCCGGGCGGCAGTTCGCCGGTTTCGGTGGTGTCGGGGGCGACATCAATATTGACATCCACCGGGCCGCGAAATTCCCAGTGCCAGACTCCCCAGCACAGGTTGGTGAGCGAGTAGGTCACCGGCTCGTTGTAGAGGGCGTCCTGACCGGGCGGTTGCACGTCCGGGAGGGGCTGGCCGGGGGCCAACTGGCTGGCGACCTGGGGCGGGCCGGGCGGCTGGGCAAGGGCATCGAAAGCGCGCTGGGATTCGGGGACTTCCTGCTTCCATTCGTCCAGTTCTTCGGGGCTGATGGGGCGGGGCGGGTTGGGCGGCTGGCCGGCGCCGGGCACGTTGGTGGCTTCACCGGCGAACAGGTCGGTTTCGCCAAACTCATTGCCGACGCGGCAATGGCCTTCAAGGCAGGTGACCGTCAAGTCGCCGAGGTCGGGGTCATAGGTGAGCGACATCATGCTGCCGCGCACGGTGGCGAGGCCGCTGGGGGTGTCTACATCCAGCGAGCCGCCATTGAGGACGATGTAGATTTTGCCGAGGAAGAGTTGCAGGCGGGTCTGGGCATCGGCGGCGCTGGGGGTGAGGTCCTGGATGGCGAGGTGGCTGTTGGGGCCGAGGCGCAGGGCGGTGCCTTCGGGGGTGATTTTGAGCAGGCTCTTGCCGTCTGCGCCGGTGCGCACTTCGGCCTTGGGCGGCAGTTCCGCGCCGCGGGTGGCGATTTTGAATTCTTCTTCAGCTGTGAGGCGGGTTTCGACGGTGCCTTCGGTTTCTTCGAGAGTGATGAGGCGCGGGATGGTGGGGTCGGGCGTGGCCGTGGGCGGGGCGGGGGTGAAGGTGGCGACGGGCGCGGGCACGTTGGCGGGGGCCAGTGGCGCGCCGCAGGCGGCCAGCACCAGGGTGAGGGCGAGGAGGGCGGGCATGATTTTGGGCATGGGTTGATTATAGTAAAAAACGGGTGGTTTGGGGGCAAGTGGACATGGGGACAGGGGGACAAGGAGAAGGTGCTTGTTTCCCAGTGGGTTAGGTTGCTTTTTGAGGTGGGCCGGAGGATGCCCACAAGGGGCTAGGCTACATGACTCGAGGAACAACAAAAAGCGGCGAGGCATGCCTCGCCCCTACGCATGCGGGTGGAGGGGCGGTTATTCGCCGGCGATGAAGGCTTCGGTTTTCTGACGGGCGAGGTCGTCGGTGAACTGGGTGGGTGGGGATTTCATGAAGTAGGAGGAGGGGCCGATGAGCGGGCCGCCGATGCCGCGGTCGAGGGCCAGCTTGGCACAGCGCACGGCGTCAATCACCACGCCGGCCGAGTTGGGGCTGTCCCACACTTCCAGTTTGAGTTCCAGTTGCAGGGGCACATTGCCAAAGGCGCGGCCTTCCATGCGGATGTGACACCACTTGCGGTCGGTGAGCCAGGGCACGTAGTCCGAGGGGCCGACATGGACATTCTCGGCGCCCATGTCGTAGGGCAACTGGCTGGTGACGGCGTTGGTCTTGGAAATCTTCTTGCTTTCCAGCCGTTCGCGCTCCAGCATGTTGTAGAAGTCCATGTTGCCGCCGAAGTTAAGCTGGTAGGTGCGGTCCAGATGCACGCCGCGCTCGCGGAAGAGGTTGGTGAGGACGCGGTGGGTGATGGTGGCGCCGACCTGGGATTTGATATCGTCGCCGATGATGGGCAGGTTGCGGTCGGCGAAGCGCTTGGCCCAGTAGTCGCTGGTGGCGATGAAAACCGGGATGCAATTGACGAAGGCGCAGCCGGCTTCCAGAATCTGCTCCACATACCACTTGGTGGCCATTTCGGAGCCGACCGGCAGGTAGGACACGACCACGTCGGTCTTGGTGTCCTTGAGGATTTTGACGATATCATCCGTCGGGCCGGGGGCCTTCTCGACCATGGTGGTGAGGTATTTGCCGATGCCGTCGTGGGTCATGCCGCGGTAGACCTTGACGCCCAGCTTGGGGACTTTGGCGAATTCGATGGTGTTGTTGGGGTGGGCGTGGATGGCTTCGCTCAAATCTTTGCCGACCTTGGTGGCGACCACGTCAAAGGCGGCGGTGAATTCGATGTCGCGGACGTGGTAGCCGCCGACCACGGCGTGCATCAGGCCGGGGATTTCGGCATCGTCGGCGGCGTCTTTGTAATATTCAATGCCCTGGACGAGGGAGGAGGCGCAGTTGCCAACGCCAATGATGGCGACGCGGACTTTTTTGTTTTTCGGCATGGTGAGGGGTGAATCCTTTCAGAGTACGGTTTAGGGTAACGATAAGCGAGGGTAATTATAAACCCGTGGCGGATTGGGGATTGTTGATTTTAGATTGTTGATTGCTGATTGCTGATTCTGGATTGGGGAGGTTGAGAAAATATATACCATGGAGGCACAGAGGCACAGAGAAAGGCAAATTTTGGATTTTGGATTGCCGATTGCGGATTGTTACTTTCGCGGCGCGGCTGGCTATAATTAGGCATGAGCGCGGGCGATTTTACACAGAATTTACAACTTCGGCAAAACGCGGGGAAAGCCAGCATCTTTAATCCGAGATTGAGGAGATTTGTAGAACCTGATACTCTTATAGCGAATGAATTCACTCCGCAAAGGTTGAATAGATACTCTTATACGTTCAATTCACCCATTAACTATTCTGACCCAAGCGGGCGAGATCCTTGGTGGTGTGAAGAAGATACAGTTTGTTTAAAGAAAAATGTTTCATCCAATAGTTCCCAACTAATCCAGTCTGCGCTTCGAACTCATATTTATTACAATCTAGATCGATTAGATGGACACAATCGCCTAATTACTCCTGGAAGAATATCCCGATCAACATCATTAGCTGTACGAACTTCAAGAGGATTTGTTACACATGGGCACCATGGATGTGGAAGTAATCCTGCTTGTGGCCCAAGCATCGGATCCATGCCATATGCTGAGGGTGCCATTATTGATTTTGGGGATGGATCTAGGTCAGTAAACATTGAATTTGGCAATTCAACAACGGTTAGAGACCACTCTCCTAATCACTTGTTTAATCTGGTGAGTGGAAATGGTTATGGAATAGACCAAGCTTTTGTTGAAGCTGAGTTTTCTGGGGGCTCGCCAGCACCTTTAGCTGACATCGAAACAATCATGTCCTTATCTCCGGGCGACATTGTGCAAGTAGTGTACTGGGATGATGAACAAGATGGGTTTGCCATCGCAAACTTGGAGATTGATGACCCAGTAAATGAACCAAATTTCATTAACTCTATTCGAGTTATCGACGCGTTGGATGTAATAAATCCAGGAGACTCAGGCGGAGGAGTTTTCTATAACGGTGAACTTGTTGGAACTATTTCAGGTCAAGGACCAGGCCATGCAACATTCACTACTCTATACCAGCCTTAAGAAGCATCTTGCCATAATGGTTTTGGCAGCCTTCTGCCTTTTATTAGTAGGTTGCCAATTTACCTCTAGCACTAAACTTGAATATAAACTTGAGGGAGAAATTATTTCGTTTCATCCCTCACCAATGGCGTTTCCTTTCGTTTTTCCCGCCCCAGATTCAGTTCTGAGTATTCGTGATTTCAAAGAGAAAGGACTCCAAATAGTAATTTGCCCCATTAGGGCAGGTTTGGTACCACTTCAGACCAAACCTATAGATTTTGATCGTGAGGTATATATCGGATTGCAGTCAGCAAGAATGCTAATCGATGGCGTTGAAATTTCAGACATTTCAACACTAATTCTATTTCCAGGAGAATTGCCGTCAGATGGCGATATCTCATCATTGTGTGGATCTATTACTTGGGCTAAAGGTCTTGGGGTTGGTGAGCACTATGTCGAATTTGGATACTCAGATCAACAAGGTATCTTTAAAGTCATTAGGTGGAAATTCGAGATATCGGAAAATTAATTGTAAGCCAGCATCTCGCTTGGTAAATGCGTAAAACGCGTTTTACATCTCCATTATAACCTGTTTACATCGATACATTATTATCAACTTGGCGCCCCCTACAAGACTCTGGCCAGCTTCTGGCGGCAGTGTGGTCAAGCGTAGCTCGACTGATCAAGACCGCGCAATTAAGATTAGAGCGTAGGGAACCATTCGCTGTAAGGCGAATTCGCGTCAAAAACGGGGGTGTACCCGGCAAGGGGGCTTGTAAATTCTGGTGTGAGGGCCTGCAAGGCCCGTTTGCGCGTGGCTGTGAAATCGGTCAGACGTGGGTTTCTTTGTCATGACCCATCACGCGCAGGTACTGGCGGTCAAGGGCGGGGAGGAGGCTTTCCTGGCTGGAGTAGGGCGAGGGGGCGTAGCGGGTCGAGAGCACACCGAGTTGGGTGCGCTCGCACATCTCCCAGTCCTGGCGGTTGACGGTATCCCAGAAGTCGGCGGCATCGTTGGGGTTGAAGCCCGGCTTGTCGAAGGCTTCGGGGGCGAAGAGCCACTCGCAGGTGACGAGGGTGCGGTGCAGGCCGCGCGGCCAGAGGGTGTGCAGCATGACATAGTCCGGGTGGGGGCTGATGAGGGCATTGGGGAAGACGGTGTAGTAGTACACCCGGCCGAGGTCGTCGCCCTGCAGGCCGGGCAGCGGGTCGGCGGCGCGCTGGGTGCTGATGGTCAGGCTGGGGTAGTTCATGTTCATGTAGCCGCCGAGGAAGGGGCCTTCGGTCAGGTCGTTCATGCCGCCGAGGTAGGGGGTGCGGTCGGCGAGGTCAGGGTGGACGAGCGGGCAGTGGTAGCACTCGGAGTAGTTCTGGGCGATGATTTTCCAGTTGGCGGCCACATCGTAAAGCACTTTGCGGGCGGTGCGCAGGCGGCCCATGTCCCATTTCTCAAAACGGGCGATGAGTGGGGCAAACCATTCCTCAAACGGCTGGGGCTCGGGGTGCAGGTTGATGAAGAGAAAGCCCGCCCATTCGACCAGGTGGGCTTCGTGGAGGGGGTAGTCGGCCCGGTCAAAGTCCGGCACGCTATCCATGTGCGGCGCGCCAATCAGGCGGCCATCCAGGCCGTAGGTCCAGGCGTGGTAGGGGCACTGGATGGATTGCGAAAGCTGGCCGTGTTCTTCCATACACAGGCGCGTGCCGCGGTGGCGGCAGACGTTGAAGAAGGCATGCGCCTGACCGTCTTTGTCGCGGGTGACGATGAGGCTCTCGCCGCCGATATCGAGCAGGAAGTACTGGCCGGGCTGTTCGATTTGCTCGGCGCGCCCGGCGCACAGCCAGTGGCGGCTGAAGATGCGCTCGAACTCGAGGCGGTAGATGTCCTCGGAGGTGAAATACTGGCGGGCGAGGGTGCGGGCGCCAGCCTTGAAGGATGCGGCGGTGCGGACGAAATCGGTCATGGGTGCCTCCTGTGAAACGAAAGCGGTCAGGGGGTGGTGAGGTACTGGTGCAGCAGGGACTGGAAGTGATGCACGCCGTTTTCGCGCTGGACGGAAAAGCGCCCCTGGTTGTAACTGGCGGAGCGCAGGCCGCGCTGCACGGCTTCGCAGATTTCAATGTCCTCGTGCTGGACCTGGTCGCTAAAAGCGATGGACTGCTGCATACTCTCCCAGCCTGCGCCGCTGCCGGGCTGGCGGAAGTACCATTCAAAGATGGTCAGGGTGCGCTGGTGGTCAAGCGGCAGGATGATGTTGAGTTGCAGGTTGTCCGGGTAAAAGTTTAGCATGACGTTGGGGAAGAGCCAATAGTAGAGGGCCTGCTCCTCGGCTTCGCCGCGCAGCAGGCGGCGGTCGGGGTGGTGTCCGGCGGGCGGTTCGGCCTGGGGGCGCATGGGGGCGTGCTGCTTGGAGTAGTGGGCGTGGGTTTCCACGCGGTACTGGTCATAATCGAGGGCGCGGTACAGGCCGGGGTGGGCGATGGGGATGTGGTAGCCCTCGAGGTAGTTGTCAATATACACTTTCCAGTTACAGTCTATCTCGTAATCGCGGCGTTCAATCAGGGCCATGCTGGCGATGTCGAAGCCAGCCTGCTGGACTTCGTCCGGGATGGCGCCGAGGATTTCCGACAGGGGCGGGGCGGCAGGGTGCAGGTTGGCGAAGATGAACGGCCCCCATTCAGCGACCGCCACGGCGGGCAGGCAGACCTGCTCCGGCTGCCAGTCGGCCACGCCGTCAAACTCGGGGGCTTTGAGCAGACGGCCATCGAGGTCGTAAGTCCAGCCGTGGTACTGGCATTGCAGGGTCTTGCGGTTGCCCTGGCCGCGCGCCACCGGCCCGGCGCGGTGACGGCAGACGTTGGAGAAGGCTCGCAGGGTGTTATCCGTGCCGCGGGTGATTACCAGCGGCTCGCCCTGAATCTCGGCAGTGAAGTAGTCGCCGGGGCGCAGGGCCTGGTCGCGGCGGCCGATGGGCTGCCAGGTGCGGGCGAATACGCGGGCGCGTTCGAGGTCCAGGAAGGCCGGGTCGAGGTACCAGCGGGCGGGCAGGGTGCTGGCGCGGGCGAGGTCCGGGGAGGGAGTGTAGTCGGAGAGGTCGGGGAGCATGGCGGGAAATCAGTAATTGGTAAGTGGTAATTTGTAATTACTCTGCTTCCAGATAGGAAATGCGCCCGGTTTGGTTATTCCAGCGAAGCAGAGCGATAGTTATTTTCCAGCGAGCCGTTTCGAACGAAGGTGCTGGCCGGGATTCCGGAGTTGGCTTTGCCAACTCTCTTCGCCGAGCGCTGCTTCGCAGCGTCGGCGGCTCGGAATGACAAAAATTGTTCGACCACTATCCGCGGCGGGCCTTGAGGATGGCGCGGGCGGCGTTGCGGCCGGGCAGGCCGGTAAGGCCGCCGCCGGGGTGGGTTCCGGCTCCGCACAGGTACAGGCCCTCGATTTCGGTGGCATACTGCGCATAGCCAGCGATGGGGCGGCCAATCAGCAACTGGTCGAGGCCCATCTGGCCGTGCATTTCGCTGCCCTCGGTAACGCCGAAATCGCGTTCCAGGTCGGCGGGGGTGCGCAGGTGGCTGTGTTTGACGAGCGCCTTGAAGCCCGGGGCGTAGGCGTCGAGCGTCTTGATGACGAGGTCGGTCAGGCGTTTGCCTTCCTTCGCCCAGGTACTGGTCTTGAGGGCGTAGGGCGCGAAGCGGATGTTAATGGAAGCGAGGTGCATGCCGGAAGGGGCGAGAGCCGGGTCCTGCAGGGTCGGAAAGTGCAGTTCCAAAGCAGGCTGGGCGGAGATGCGGCCGTATTTGGCATCGTCGTAGGCGCGCTCGAGGTCTTCCAGCGAGGGGCAGAGCAGGGTGTAGCCGCTCAAATGCTCGTGACCGTCGGGGGCGCCTTTGAAAACGGGCAGGCCGGAGAGCGCCAGCGTCAGCCGGGCGGTGCTGCCCTGAAAGCGGATGGCGCGCGTGCGGCGCATGACGCGTGGGCCGAGATGCTGTGGGCCGACCAGCCCAAACAAGGTGCGGCGCGGGTCGAGATTGGAGACGATGACCGGGGCGGTCAGGAAATCGCCATCGGCCAGTTCCACGCCAGTGGCGCGGCCGTTCTCGACCCGGATACGAGTCACTGGGGTATCGGTGAGGATTTCCGCGCCGTGGGCTTCGGCGGCGCGGGCGAGGGCGGCCATCAGGGCGGCCACCCCGCCGCGCACAAAGCGCGCCGAGCGATAGCCGGCGTTGGGCGCGCCCATCTGCTGGTAGAGCAGCATAAAGGCCGAGCCGGACGACTGCGGCCCGAGCAGGCCGCCGGTGACGGCCGGCGCGCCGAGCGCGGCCTGCAGGGCGGGCGACTCGAACCACTCGTTGAGCCATTCCTGGGCGGTCATCGGCAGGACGCGCAGCAGGTCCATCATCTCGGCCCCGCCCAGGCGGCGGGCCTTGAGGGCCACGCCCGCCCACGGCAGCAGTTTGGCCGGGTTCGGGTGGATGATATCGGGCGGGGTTTCATGGGCGATGGCGGCCAGCACCGCCGCCTGGCGGCTGACCACCCGCAGGTATTCCGGGTAGCGGGCGGCGTCCTTTTCCGAGAAGCGGGCGATTTCGGCCGGGTTGCGGGCCGGGTCGTGCCAGAGGGTCAGGGTGCGGCCATCCGGCTGGGGGGCGAAGACGGCCGCGGCGGCCGGGGCAAAGGCCAGGCCGTGCTGTTCCAGTTTGAGTTCCTGAATGACCCTGGGCGAGAACAGGCCCGCATCGGCGTGGCCGCTGGGGGCGAGGAAGCCGGGGAAGAGTTCTTCGGCGCCGGCGAGGCCACCCAGCGTACTGCGGGCTTCCAGTACCAGTACTTTGCGGCCGGCTTTGGCGAGGGTGGCCGCCGCGACCAGGCCATTGTGGCCGCCGCCAACCAGAATGACGTCGTAGTGTGCGCTCATCGTCCGAGGTCCTTGAGGATTTCGAGGGCGGCCAGGCGGCCGGGCGCGCCGGTGATGCCGCCGCCCGGGTGGGTGCCGGAGCCGCACTGGTAGTAGTTCTTAATCGGGGTGCGGTATTTGGCCCAGCCGGGGGCCGGGCGCAGGAAGAAGAGTTGCGAGAGGCTCAACTCGCCCTGGAAGATGTTGCCCT
>JANJTX010000140.1 GCA_024710875.1 Anaerolineales bacterium
CGGTGAGGTGCGGGAAGAGGGCGTAGTCTTGAAAGACCATGCCGATGCCGCGCTTTTCAGGGGGGTGGAAGGTGCGGCCATCGGCGACCAGGCGGCCCCCGAGCCAGACCGCGCCGGCATCCGGGCGTTCAAAGCCGGCAATCAGGCGCAGGGCGGTGGTCTTGCCGCAACCGCTGGGGCCGACCAGGGCCAGGATTTCACCGGGTGCGACAGTTAAATCCAGACCGCGCACGGCAAAATCGGTCTGGAACACTTTGCTCAATCCGGTAACCTGTACAGCAGAAGAAATCATCAATTAATCGCTCACGTTCTGAATTTCGGGGGCAGCCCGGTTGCGGCCGGTGTGCTCACGCAACAGCAGGGCGGCCATCGGCAGAGATGATACCAAAATAATCAGCAGGGCCGGGGCAGCGGCGCGGGCAAAAAAGGCTTCGGAGACCGCCCCCCACACGCCGGTGGCAAGGGTTTTGAAGCCAATGGGGGCAAGGATGAGGGTGGCCGGTAGTTCTTTCATCACCGTCAGGAAAACCAGACCGATGCCGGAAATCACCCCCGGGCGCACTAGCGGGAGGGTGATGGCGCGAAAGACGAACCAGGGCGAACGCCCAAGGCTGCGGGCGGCTTCTTCCATGCTGGGGTGCACCTGCAAAAGAGACGTGCGCAGCGAGCCAACCGCCTCAGGCAGAAAAAGGATGACATAAGCCAGCGTGAGCAAGGGCAGAGTCTGGTACAGGGGGCGGGCATAATTGGCGCCAAAGAAAACGAGCGCCAGGGCAATGACAATGCCGGGCAGGGCAAAGGCAGCATAGGTCAGACGTTCCAGCAGGCGGCTGGCACGCCCCCGGCTGCGCACACTGAGGACGGCCACCGGCAGGGCGGCCAGCAGGGTGGCTCCGGCGGCCAGGGCCGAGGCAGAGATGGAGTTGCGGGTTTCCAGCCACAACGCGCCGACCTGCTCGCCGGCGGCCAGACCACGCCCCAGCCAGTACAGCAGGTTGAGGCCGGGCATAAGGACGCCGGCGAATACCACTGTGGCACAAAAGATCAAGGCCGGCCAGCGCCAGCGGCCGAGCGGCAGGATGATGGGCGGACGCGGGTTGGCGGCCTCGCTGCTGTGGTAGCGGGCGCGACCGCGCGTCCAATGCTCGAAGGCCAGCAGGGCCAGGGTGAGCGCCACCAGCACCAGAGCCAGCACGGCGGCGGCGGTGCGGTCAAAGGTGGCCGAGTACTGGAGGTAGATAACGCGGGTGAAGGTGTTGAAACGCAGGATGGCGACCGCCCCAAAATCGCGCACGACATACAGGGCGACCAGCAGGCCGCCGGCGGTGATGGCCGGGCGCAACTGGGGGAAGGTCACGCGCCAGAAAGTCTGCCAAGCGGTCAGGCCCAGACTGCGGGCGGCTTCTTCCTGGGCGGGGTCCATGCGCAAGAGGGCGGCGCGCACGCTCAACAAAATAAAGGGGTACGAGAGAATGGTAAGGATATAAAGCGCGCCGGGAAAACCGTAGATTTCGGGCAGGCGGGTGATGCCGAGCCAGTCTTCCAGCACGCCCTGCAGGGCGCCACGCGGGCCAAGGGTGCTGACCAGCAGGTAGGCCCCGACATAGGAGGGAATCACCAGCGGCAGGGCGGTAAGGGCGGCCCACACCTGACGGCCGGGCAGGTCGGTGCGGGTGGTGAGCCAGGCCAGCGGCACAGCCAGGGCAGCGGAGGCGAGTGTTACAGACAAAGCCAGCCAGAGGGTGCGCCCCAGAGTTTGGATCGTGGTGGGTCGCAGAAGCAACGCCCAGACCTCTGCCCCGGCCTGGCTGGCGCGCAATAGCAGGTAGATGACCGGCAGCAGGACGATGCCGGCCGCCAGCAGGCTGGGGAGCCACAGGAACAGCAAGGAACGCAAACTGGGGCGCACCAACCGGGGTTTCAGCCGGTCGGTACGCCCCGCGTCCTGCGGTGCAATTGGGCGAGCGAGTTCGGTCATCGCTTAAGGATACCGCAAGCCCGCCGGATTGCAGCGCAATTCATACGCACTTCAAACAAGCGGCCTAGGGCAAAAACCCGACTTCCTGCAACAAGGCCACGGTACCCTGCAGGTCAGCCAGAGCGCCGAGTTCAATTTCCAGCGCGTCCAGCTCGGCCAGCGGGGTGAGCAGGGGGTTGGTATCGACCCCGGCAATCAGCGGATACTCGTTGGTTTCAGTTGCGAAGTACTGCTGGCCCTCAAGCGAAAGCAAATAGGCGATGAAAGCCTGGGCAGCATTGGGGTGCCGGGCGCTGGCAAGCTGGCCGACACCGGAGGTCATCACCAGGGCGCCGGGGCCAGCATCCGGGATGAAGTAGTTGCGAGCGGGGAATGATTCGCCCTGCTCGGCGAGGAAGCGATAGAGGTAGTAGTGGTTGACAAAACCCACTTCCACTTCGCCGGCCGCCACAGCCGCCACCACCGAGGTGTTGTTTTCATAGAAGACCGGGTTATTGGCAAGGATACCGGCCAACCAGGCGCGGGTGGCTTCTTCGCCCCAGACCTGGCGCATGGCGGTGATCATGATCTGAAAAGATGCGTTGGTGGGTGGCAGACCGATACGGCCATTCCAGGCCGGGTCAGTGAAGCCTTCCATGCTGGTCGGCAGGTCGGCTTCGGAAAGCAGATTGGTGTTATAGACCACAACCCGGGCGCGGCCGGAAACACCCAGCCACTGGCGGTCGGGGTCGGCGAAGCGCGGGTCCACCAGCGCGAGCAGGTCAGCGGGCAGTTCAGCCAGCAGGCCGGCATCGGCCACGGCACCCAGCCCACCGGGGTCCTGGGCAAAGTAGATATCGGCCGGGGAGTTGGCGCCTTCTTCAAGCAAGGTGGCGGCCAGTTCAGAGGTGCTGGCGTAGCGCACCTGAACATCAATGCCGGTCTGGGTTTTGAACTGCTCAATCAGCGGAGCCACGAGGCTCTCGCTGCGGCCGGAGTAGATGACGAGGGTATCTTCCAGCACGGGGGTTGCTTCGGCCGGGACATCGGTCGGGGCAGCCGGTTCCGCGGGAGCCGCCGGGGCGCAGGCGGTAGCGAATAAAGCAACCGCCAGCAACAAAGAAACTACGGATATAAATTTACGCATGTTGTTACTTTCTCCTTAGAAGGTTATTTTGTGCGGAGGGAGCAGAGAACCATTCCAGCGGGCCGCGTCCGTCAGGATGAGGCGCTTGCTCACCCCAGCGGGGTGTTCTTTGGCCAGTATAGTGAATTCGGACTATTTTCATCCAGTCCCTTGTATTAAATTTCACTTCCATCTAATTTGCATCCAGAAGTTCAACCAGGTTGAAACTTTTTGGGCCAAATTAGGCTAAATTAAGGTATCATCACGGCACGAAACTCTGGCAGGGACTGCCCCGCCAATGACACTAAAGGTAGATACATTGAACGATTGGATTGAAAATGGGCCAAGCCCGGCGATGCAGCGCTATGCGGCGGAAATATTCCGGCTGCAGCAGGACCATGAGACCGTGAGTTTAAGCGATCTGGTGGCCGAAGCGGCGACCTCGATGCAGGCGGTTTCACGCATGATTAAGCGGCTGAAAGCGGAGGGCTATCTGGAGCACACCCCCTACCGGGGGATGCGCCTGACGCCGGCCGGGGAAAAAATGGCGATGCCAGCCCTGCGCCGCCACCGCCTGGCTGAGGTGTTCCTGGTGCAGCAGATGGGCTACGATTGGGCGATGGCACACGAACTGACCGAAACCCTCGAGCGCGGCCTGAACCAGGAACTGGAAGACCGGATGGATGAACTCACCGGCCACCCGACGCGCTGCCCACACGGCGAGCCGATACCGACGCGCGAGGGGCAGATTACTTACCCGGACGACCAACCGCTGGTGGAGGTGGGTTCCAAGGTGTGGTCACGCATCAGCCGGGTGCGTACGCATGACCTGGATAAATTGCGCTACATCGCCGAGCTGGGGCTGGTGCCGGGTACGGATATTTTCGTAAGCGGGTGCGCGCCGTTTCAGGGGCCGCTGCGAATTCAGGTGCCGGGCGGGGTGGATCAGGTCATCGGGCATGAGCTGGCGCGGGCGTTGTGGGTGGAAGATGTGCGGAACGACCGGCCAATGGCAGAATAAGGTGTGCTCTTTGTAAGCTGGCTGTAAGGTCAAATTGTGAAATCGCATGCTATATTAACAGTGGAACATTAAACCGATAAAGGCAAACCCGGTGAAAACCGGCGACGCAAAGCCATGGGTCTACCAGCATTCTCATGAGTGCTCATGACTGCCAGGCCGCCGAAGGAAGATTGGAATTGAAACCTTTTCGCGGGCCTGGCTGAACACAGTCAGGCCCGTTTGTTTCAGAACCTTAACAGCGCAACACCGATAAAGGCAAACCCGGCGAAAGCCGGGGACGCAAAGCCATGGGTCTACCGGCACTCTCACGAGTACTCACGACTGCCAGGCCGCCGAAAGTACGCTAACAGATGTACCCACTCGCGCGGCCTGATGAAATCATCAGGCCGTTTCTTTTTCTAAAACACCCAGGATCACCACCACAAACGGAGGAACACCATGCAAGACAAGAAAACTATTCTGATTATCGATGACGATGAAGGCAACCGCACCCTGCTGGGCGCGATGCTGGAAATCGGCGGCTTCACCGTCCTCAAAGCCGCCGAAGGCGCTCAGGGTCTTTCAATCCTGAAAGTATATGCTGTGGATGCAGTATTGCTGGATGTGATGATGCCGGGCATGGATGGTTACCAAGTATGCCAGGCCATCAAGAGCAACCCGGCCATGCAACACACCCCGGTGATTATGGTCACGGCCCTCTCGGATGATGGCAGCCGCCAGAAATCCTTTGCTCACGGGGCCAATGCCTTTCTTTCCAAACCGGTCGGGTTTGACAACCTGATCAAAGAAGTTGAAAACGTTACCCGTCTGGTCCTTGCGGCCTGAACCCCACCTCACCCACCTGTAACTTAAGGAAAACGCTCACCCAAATCCACTGAACGATAAAGGCAAATCCGCCGAAAGACGGAGACGCAAAGCCATGGGTCTACCGGCATTCTCACGAATGCTCACGACTGCCAGGCCGCCGAAACAAATACTGGGGGAAGTCCAATTCAGCGCTGTGTCACTGTCTTCTTAGGAACCCTTTTCGCTCGCTACCAGCGAAGGAAGAATAAGATGACAACCAAAAGCAAATCCCTGTACCTCCTGTTGATTGCCGCCCTGCTGGGCGCCAGCCTGCTGACCGCCGCCCGGCCGGCCGCCTTGCCTCTAACCGGCAGCCCGGATGCAACGATCGCCGCAGCCCCGGCGGCCAAGAACAAACTGACGGTGACCAAAGTAGAAGCACCGGGCGTATTCACCTTCACGGTGCAGCAATCCGGCAACAGCGTACCGAGCGCCGCCGGTGTGGTGGGCCAATATGCCGAAGCCAGCAAGCGCGGCAGCATTGGCCTGCTGGCGCACAATTATCTGGCGGGCGGCTCGTTCTCGGCTCTGAAAAACGGGCAGAAAATTATCGTGACTTTCAGCGATGGCTCAACCAAGACCTATGTAGTGTACAACACCCTGACCTACCAGGCCACCGACCCGAATGACTTCAGCCAGCCGTTCCTGAACAGCAAGGGCAAGAAGATGACCGCCCGCGAGGTCTTCAGCCAGGCTTACAAATCCAACCTGGTAGTTTTCCAGACCTGCATATACAAAGACGGTCATTCGTCCTGGGGCGTGATGTTCATCCAGGCGAAACTGTCCGGCAAATAGTTTATTTCCCCGGGCGTTCCTCCCTCCTCCTCCCAACGCCCGTCCTGGGTACAAGCCGCCGGTCCACCAAAGCCGGCGGTTTGTCGTTAAAGCGCCGGGGCGGACCGGTGGCCGCCCCATTGAAGCGCATCAGGGTTTTTTCTTTTTTGTGGCTTTGGCGTTTTTAACGCTATCGATCTCGGCCCGGCGGGCTTTGACCATTTTCTTTATCAACGCGACCGGTACAGGTTTTTCCAACGGAAATTGAATGGTGCCTTTGGAGGTCGTCTGGCCTTTGAGCGCCTCCGCATTGGCGGCAATGATGGTGCCACTGGCGGCGTAATAGCCGTAGTGATTTTTCCAGGCGCTGTAATAGGCCAAGGGCTTGCCGCGATATTTGTAGCCGGGCAGGCCATAGCCAAAGAACTCCACCGCTTCTGGCACGGCGGCGAGAATGGTGGCACGCATGGTCTGCATCCAGGCGCGCCGCTCGGGCGGTAAGTCGGCCAGGATTTTCTCAATCGCGGCAATGTGTTCCGGCAGGGGTTGGGCCTGGGGTTTCGCTATCGGGGCCTCGGGTTAGCGTTTTTTCTTGCCGGTGTACGGCGGGGCGGTCAGGGCGTAGATGGTGCACAGGCGGGTATCCAGCAGGCGGGCTCGGATGCGAGCATCCATTTCTTCGAGCGAGTCACTGGTGGAAATCACGGTTGGCAACTGGGCATTGTAACGGTGGTTGAAGAGCTGGTAGAGTTTTTCACGCACCCAGGGGGTCATACTCTGGGTGCCGAGGTCATCGAGGATGAGCAGGGGCGTGGCGCGGATTTCCTCAAAGCGGCGGTCGTAGGTGGTGGCGCTGTTGGGGCTGAAGGTGGCGCGCAGGTGGTCGAGAAAGTCTGGCACCATGACGAACAGGGGCGGCGTGCCGAGGCTGGCACGGTAATTGGCGATGGCGGCGGCGAGGTGGGTTTTGCCGCTGCCATAACCGCCGGTGAAGACCAACCAGCCTTTGGGTTGTTTGGCATATTTCTCGGCGGCCTTGAAGACCTTCTCCAGATTCTTGAGGTCATCGGCGGGCAGGTGTTCATCCTTGCGCAGGTCAAATGACTCAAAGGTGCGGCCGCCATGCAGCGCCAGCGAGGAGAGCTCGTGGTGGCCGGTATCATCCATCGGGCGGCGGTAGTCCGGGGCGTTGATAACCACGCGGGTCACCAGTTCCTGGTATTCAAGCCGGGAGCGGATACGGCCTTCGATTTCGTTGAGGGAAAGGTTGGTGGTTACAAC
>JANJTX010000169.1 GCA_024710875.1 Anaerolineales bacterium
GTCTACTTGTTTTCCTGCCTTCTTGTTTTCCTGCCTTCTTGTTTACCTGCTTTCTCGCCTTCCTACTGGGCGCGTTATGCTATCATTTGCCTATGCTCGCTGCCCTGCTACGCGCCATGCGTCCCAAACAATGGGCCAAGAATGTTCTGCTATTCGCGGCTCTGGTCTTTGACCGCCAGCTCACCCACCTGCCGGCGTTGCTGGAAACGCTGACAGGGTTCGGGCTGTTCAGCCTGACTGCCAGCGCGGTGTATCTCATCAATGACCTGAAAGATGTAGAGGCTGACCGCCAGCACCCCACCAAACGCCAGCGGCCGATTGCCAGCGGGGCGCTTTCGGTGCAGGTGGCCACATTGGCGGCCATCGGACTGCTGATCGTTATCGCCCCATTGGCGTACCTGCTCTCGCCGTTGTTCCTGGCGGTGCTGGCGTTGTATGTGGGCCTGAATCTGGCCTACTCGCTGCGGCTGAAACACCTGCCGATTGTGGATGTGCTGGTGCTGGCTTCGTTTTACATCCTGCGGGTCGGCGCGGGGGTAATGCTGATACAGGTACAAAGATTTTCGCCCTGGTTGTATGTGGCGATTCTGTTTCTGGCGCTGTTTCTGGGCATTGGCAAGCGGCGGGCCGAGCTGGTGAGCGCCCAGACCAATGGCGGCGGGCGCAAGGTGCTGGAGTCATATACCCTGCCCTTTCTCGACCAGTTGCTGACCATCGTCTTAACTATCACGATTGTGACCTATAGCCTGTATACGTTTTCCGCTCCCAACCTGCCGGAAAACCATGCCATGATGCTGACCATCCCATTTGTGATTTATGGCATCTTCCGCTACCTGTGGCTGGTGCAGGTGGGTGGGCACGGCGAAGCGC
Organism: Anaerolineales bacterium; assembly: GCA_024710875.1. Lineage (GTDB taxonomy): Bacteria > Chloroflexota > Anaerolineae > Anaerolineales > UBA11579 > SCUK01. The sequence goes on from JANJTX010000169.1 coordinate 871, forward strand.
CGGAGGAAGTAGCCTTCGGTGACCGGCCGCTGCAAATCACGCTGCTGTTGTGGGCGGCGACAATTTTTGTGATTTTCTATTTATCTTAAATAACAATGCCCAACTTCACCGCCAGCGCGCCTGGCAAAATCATTTTGTTTGGCGAGCATGCCGTGGTGTACGGCCAGCCGGCGATTGCCGTGCCGGTTACGCAGGTGCAGGCACGCGCCACGGTTGCGCCGGGCATCGGCTTGCCGCAGGGTGAAATCCAGATTAGCGCGCCGGAAATTGCCCTGGATAGCCCGCTGCATGCCCTGCCGCTGGACCATGCCATCAAGCAGGCGGTGGACCTGACGCTGACGGCGCTGGGCATCCAGCGGCCCACGGCTTTCAAACTCAAAATCACCAGCAGCATCCCGCTGGCGGCCGGGCTGGGTTCGGGGGCGGCGGTGAGCGTGGCCATTGCGCGGGCAGTCTCAGCCTTCTTTGGCCGCCCGCTGGCGGATGAACAGGTCAATGCCATTGCCTATGAAATCGAGAAAATCCACCACGGCACGCCCAGCGGGATTGACAACACGGTGATTACCTATGCGCAGCCGGTGTATTTCATCAAAGGCCAGCCGATAGAGGCGTTTGAAATCGGCATTCCCTTTACGATTGTGATTGGGGATACCGGCATCGCCTCGCCCACCAGCATCGCGGTTGGCGATGTGCGGCGAGCGTGGGAGCAGGACAGCACCAGCTATGACGCGCTATTTGCCGCCTGCGGTGAGATCGCCCGTAACGCCCGTACAGCGATTGAGCAGGGCGAAATTGGGGCGCTGGGGCCGTGGATGAATGAGAACCACGCCGTGCTGCAAAAAATGGGGGTGTCCTCTCCGGAACTGGACCGGCTGGTGGAAGCGGCACGGGCGGCGGGGGCAGCGGGGGCCAAACTCTCTGGCGGCGGGCGGGGCGGCAATATGATTGCGCTGGCGCGTGAAGTAGACCCGGACCGGATTGCCAATGCACTGCTGGACGCGGGGGCGCGCAATGTAGTCGTAACACAGGTGGGAAACAAGCAATGAGTGTGCAGTTCCTTAAACTGGGCGGCTCTCTGATTACGGATAAGCACCAGCCCCTGACGGCGCGACCGGAAGTGATTAAACGGCTGGCGGCAGAAATCGCGGCCGGGCTGGCCAGCCAACCGGGTCTGCAACTGGTACTCGGGCATGGCAGCGGTTCGTTTGGCCACACCCCGGCAAAAGAGCACAATACCCGCAACGGGGTAGATACGCCCGAAGGCTGGCGCGGCTTCGCTGAAGTGTGGCGGCAGGCACGAGCGTTGAACCAGATTGTGATGGAAAGCCTGCACGCGGCCGGCCTGCCGGCACTGGCATTTCCGGTCTCGGCGGCGGTGATTGCAACAGATGGGCGCATTGTGGAATGGGATACCCGCCCGCTGGAGGCCGCCCTGCAACGCGAGTTGCTGCCGGTGGTGTATGGGGATGTGGCCTTTGATGTCCAGCGCGGCGGCACCATCCTAAGCACGGAAGACATTTTTGATGCGCTGGCGCCGCGCCTCAACCCGGGGCGCATTTTACTCGCCGGGCTGGATCCGGTGTGGGCGGACTTCCCGGCCAATACCCGGCTGGTGGAGACGATTACGCCGGCCAACCTGGCCGAGGTAGCCGCGGCGCTGGGCGGCTCAGCGGCCACGGATGTTACGGGGGGTATGGCGGCCAAAGTTCAGCAGACATTGAGGCTGGTTACGAGCCTCCCAAACTGTGAAGCGCTGATATTCTCGGGTCAGAAAGCCGGGGAGGTTCAGGCGGCCCTGCAGGGGCAAAGCCCGGGCACGCGGCTGGCGGCCTGAAACAGGCTATTTTCGTTATAATAGGGTCGCATCCTTTCAAGTCAACCAAAATTTCACTCGCAGGTCGGCCTTGCCCTTGCCTGGACCTGCCGCCGCAACCACCACTTGCCGGAAAGCCATTGCCATGATTACCACCCGTGAACAACTCGAAAAAATCGAAGACCAGTCGCTGGCGCCGTATGGCCTGCGCAGCAAGGACAGCCAGGGCCGCCAATACCCGGACCGCGAACCGGACTACCGGACGGCGTTTCAACGCGACCGCGACCGCATTCTGCATACCACCGCCTTTCGCCGTTTGGAATACAAGACCCAGGTCTTCATCAATTACGAAGGCGATTATTTTCGCACCCGCCTGACCCACACGCTGGAAGTCGCCCAGATTGGCCGTACACTGGCCAAGGCGCTTGGCGCCAACGAGGAACTGGTGGAAGCCATCTGCCTGGCGCACGACCTCGGCCACCCGCCCTTTGGCCATTCCGGCGAAGTGGTGTTGAACCGGTTGATGAAAGACTACGGCGGGTTTGACCACAACAAACAGTCGTTTCGGATTGTGACCAAACTGGAAGAGCGTTACCCGGAATTCCCCGGCCTGAACCTGACCTGGGAAGTGCGTGAAGGCATCGTTAAACATGAAACGGAATATGATGTCTCGGACGCGCAGGACTATAACCCCGGCCTGCGCGGCCACCTGGAAGCCCAGTTGGCCAATGTTTCCGATGAACTGGCCTACACCGCTCACGACCTGGATGACGGCCTGCGCTCTGGCATGATTACCCCGGCGATGCTTTCCGGGATTGAATTATGGGAAATCCTGATACAGAATCTCGGCCTGAAAGAAGCCGGCAGCCTGACCGACCTGCAGCGCCACCGCCTGATTCGCGACCTGATTGGCATGCTGGTGACGGATGCCGTTGAAAGCGCCGACCGCCGCATCAAGGAGGCCAAAGTACGCAGTGTGGCCGATTTGCAGAAACTGAACCACAATGTAACCGGTTACAGCGAGGACATGCACCGGCGCAACCGGGAGTTGAAAGATTTTCTGTACGCCAACCTGTACCGCCACTACCGGGTGGTGCGCATGGCCGTAAAGGCCGAGCGCATCCTGACGGAGCTGTTCAATGCCTATCATGACGAACCGGATATGCTCCCGAATTCCTTCCAGGAGTTGATTGAACAACGCGGGCTGGAACGCACGCTGTGCGATTATCTGGCGGGCATGACCGACCGCTATGCCATCCAGGAATACCAGCGGCTGTTTGACCCGAACATCAAACCCTGAAGCGCACCCTTGCCAGCCGCCTGCAATCGTTGTAGGATTGATTTCCAAACACCCCACAGGAGAGGGGCCGTCTTATGAGTCGTGAAGAAATGTACATCACCCCGGAACGAGCCGAGCAGATGCGGGCCGAACTGGCAGACATGAAGGGTCGGCAGCGCGAGGAACTCTCGGTCCGGCTGCGCTTTGCCATCTCGCAGGGCGATTTGAGCGAAAATGCGGACTATCACAAAGCCAAGGAAGACCAGGCCTTTCTGGAAGGCAAGATTCAGGAATATGAACTGATTTTGAGCGAGGCGATCATCATCGAGGCCAAGAAATCTGGCGGCACGATTGACATCGGAGCGCGGATTACGATTCAGGAAGGCAGTTACCCGGAAGAAACCTACCACCTGGTGGGGGCGGTGGAGGCCAACCCGCGCGAGGGCAAGATTTCCAACGAGTCACCGATGGGCAAGGCCCTGATGGGCCACCGAGCGGGCGACACGGTGGAATATGAAAGCCCGGGCGGGAAGATGACGGTCAAAATCGTTAAAGTGGAATAGAGCAACATCTGCCGGGGAGTTTTAGGCAGGTTGTTGGTGTAGACCAGTTCAGGAAGCGTAACAGCTGGCGGAGAGCAGAGCCGCACTCACATTAGACGGGCACCTGGCGGGGGATTCTGCCAACGGCCTGCATTAGCCAGCACATGGCTTGGTGAGCGCCATCCGGGGCGAGGAACATCATCGGGCAAGCACCGGGGATGACATTGACTTGATTCTGGCGCAAGTAGATGACGGCCTCTTCTGAGACGCTATCACCTATCGAGCGGTGCATCCAGACCCACCTGACCCCGGCAGCCACACAATCGCGGGCAACGACCGCGCTGACAGCCGGGGTGGTAACCAGCATGGCTGCGCCAACCCCACCGGGGATATCCTGCACACGCGCATAGCAGGCAACGCCCTCCACTTCCTGAGCGGCGGGGTTCACCGGAAAGACTTCATAGCCCTTGGCGCGAAAACGGGCGAAGATAGCATTGGCAGTTTCAGCGGGGTCGCGCGAAACACCAATGATTGCTACGCGTTTTTCCTGTAAAAACTGATGGGCGGCTTCTCTCAAATCCATGGTGAGTTCCTTTCCAGGCCAAGGATGGCATAAAGCCGACCAAATAACAAAGGCCAGCTGTCCCTTTTCCGGCAGGACAGTCAACCTGCCAGCCCATAACAAAGCGCCCCGCGATTGCGGGGCGCTGGTATTTCCAAGACAGGGTGAGTCTCACTTCTGCCAGATCGCCAGTTCAAGCGTGATGCGGTCGAAGAAACTATCGGCCGGCAACGCGCCAGCGCCGTAGGCCATTTCCATCACGCGTACAACCATGGTGAGGGTTTCGGTTTCCAGCACAGTTTCGGCGCCGGGGCGGGCCAGCAGGGGTTCGCCCTTGGCGGAGAGGCGTTCGCGACTGGCATCGTCGGTGTGGACATGCTTGCTCATGATGACCTTGGTGATGGTCTGGATGTCATTCTTGTCGAACAGCCACACTTCAAATGCGGTTACGCGTTTGGGTTCACCCACGCCGATGGTGTCGGCTACGCCTACGCCACATTCGCCGAGGAATTCTCCCGCCACGGTATCCACACTGAAGGAATCGTCGAACAGGTCATCGCCTATCAGATAGGTACTCATGAACTGGGCTGCCGGCGTGGCCTGGCCGAGGGCGGCGAAATCGGTCTTGTTCTTTTCGGCTTCGCGGTTGAAGATGTTGGCAGCCTGGGCTGCCGTGTGAGGAACGTTGCTATTGCCGCGCCCGCTACGCCCCCCCCGGCTGCGCAAGTACAGGAAGATGAGCGCACCGCCCAGAATCAGCGTCATGGCGCAGGCAATCATGAACAGGGATTGCACCCCGCCGGTACGGCCAGTGGTTGGGGTTTCGGCGGCATCCGGAGCTGTACCGCCCGGGGCGACGGTGGCGCCATCCTGCTGTACAAGTTGTTGGATCAGCCCCAGAGAGTCCGGGTTCAGTTCACCCGGGCCTGCCACAACGGTCGCCATGGCCTGGGGAGCGTATTCGCCCAGCTCCAGGATGCGCTGGTTCGCAACCTGAATTTCAGGGCGCAGGGTGTAGGAGTCGATGGTCATGCGCAGCCAGTCAGCCCGCAGGTCCGGGCGGAGGTGGCTGGCAGCGGCATCTACCCAGGTGACCGGCCATAGGCCCCAGGCAAAAATCAGGCCGATGAGCAGGCCGCCCACCAGGCCAAGAATTGCCATGGTAATGGGGTTACCGGTGAGGCCGCTTAAATTGGGCATTTTGAGGCCGCCGCCGGTGCGGCGCGGCCGACGGCTGTCACCACTTTCCAGCGGTTCTGGTTCCAATTCCAGATACTGGTCGTCGGCGTTATCGTCGTAATAGTTATCGTCAAAATCGTCGTTTAAATTCATGCCATTGCTCCTGAACCGGCTGCACACCCGGCGGCCGGTTTCCCGGGGATGGGGAGAGTGCCCGGCAAAAGACTGGGGCCGGGAGTTGAGTGTAAATTTACCTACCCAATCTCAAAGTATTGTAGACCAGCCGGATAAAAACCGCAACTGGAATGCAACTATGGGGAGTGGGGGGTTTCTTGAGCCGCAGCGGCTGAAGTCCGCTGCCTGCACTTGCCAGGCTCATCGATGCCGCCACTCGCACAATTCTGGGTGCAATTTCATTGCCAGCCGTACAGGGCAAAAGAAAACGCCCGGCGAAGCCGGGCGGGTTTGATGCAATCAGTGACCTACTCTTCGGTCTCGGTGGCTTCCACTTCGGGCTGGACATCATCCAGCGGGTATTGATTTTCGCATTTAAGACATTGAGCCATGTGCTTGTTGGCCACCACCAGCGTGCCCTGGCAGTTCGGGCAGGGTGTGGCAAGTGGTTTCTTCCAGGAGGTGAAATCGCACTCCGGGTAGCGCGCACAGCCATAGAAAAGGCGGCCCTTGCGCGAGCGCCGTTCAACCACTTCGCCCTCCCCACAGGTGGGGCAGGTTAACCCGATTTTTTCAAGCCAAGGTTCGGTGTGGCGGCACTCGGGGAAATTGTCGCAGGAGATGAATTTGCCAAAGCGCCCCCAGCGGATGAGTAGCTGGCCTTTGCCACAGGTCGGGCAGGCCCGGCCAATGTATTCCGGTTCGGCTTTTACTTCCGGCATTTCGGCTTCGGCCTTCTGCACCTGGGCCGCGAAGGGGGTATAGAAGTCGCGCACAGAATTCACCCAGGCGCGTTGACCATCGGCGATTTCATCCAGGTCACCTTCCATTTTGGCGGTAAAGCCTACATCCACAATGTCCGGAAAGTGGTCTATCAGCAGGTCGGTGACAGTCATTCCCGTTTCGGTGGGCATCAGGCGGCGGCCTTCCCGGAAGACATAGCCACGCGCCTGCAGGGTGCTGAGGGTAGGGGCATAGGTGGAGGGGCGGCCAATGCCGTTCTCTTCGAGCGCTTTTACCAGGCTGGCTTCCGAGAAGCGCGGCGGCGGCTGGGTGAAGTGTTGCTCCGGGTAGAGGCCGAGCAGGTCCTGGCGTTTGCCTTCTTCCAGGTCGCCGGGAATTTTGGTGTTTTCTTCTTCATCCTCGATGTCAAACTCGCCGCGGGTTTCTTCATAGACCACCAGAAAACCGGCGAAGCGCAGGGTGGAACCGGAAGCGCGTAGCTGGTAGACGTGGGCGGCGCTTTTGCCTTCCACTTCAACCGCCAGGGTGTCATAGAGGGCAGCCGCCATCTGGGAGGCGACAAAACGTTTCCAGATGAGGGTGTAAAGGCGCAACTGGTCGCGGCTGAGAATGTCTTTGACTTCTTTGGGGGTGCGGGCAACCGAGGTGGGGCGAATGGCCTCATGGGCTTCCTGGGCGCTGCGAGCACGTGTGCGGTAGATGGGCGGCTCGTCTGGCAGGAATTCTGCGCCATGCACGCCCTGCACATACTGGCGGGCTTCCTGCTGGGCAATTCCCGAAACATTGGTGGAGTCGGTACGCATGTAGGTGATGAGGCCAACGGTTTCGCCATCGCCCAGGTCAATGCCCTCGTACAATTGCTGGGCAATCGCCATGGTGCGCTTGGTGGTGTAAGAGAGTTTGCGCGAGGCCTCCTGCTGGAGGGTGCTGGTGGTATAGGGGGCCTGCGGGCGGCGGGTACGGGTGCCGCGTTTGATGTTGGTGATGGCGTAGGCGGCGGTTTCCATATCTGCCACCAGCGGGCGTACAACAGCCTCCTGACCAAGTTCCGGATCGGCCCCATCCACCTTGACCAGGCGCGCCCGAAAGGTGTTCGGACTGCTCTCCTGGCGTAGTTCGGCTTCAATCGTCCAGTATTCAACTGGGATGAAGTTTTCGATTTCGCGTTCGCGCTCTACAATCAGGCGCAGGGCGACGGATTGCACCCGCCCGGCGCTCAAACGGTTGCGCACCTTGCGCCACAGTATTGGGCTGAGGCTGTAGCCTACCAGCCGATCCAAGATGCGGCGGGCCTGCTGGGCGTCCACCAGGTGCATATCAATCTCACGCGGGTGGGCAAAGGCTTCTTCAATGGCGGGTTTGGTGATTTCATGGAAGACCACCCGCTTGGTGCGTTGCGGGTCAATTTCGGCGGCTTCGAGCAAGTGCCAGGCAATCGCTTCGCCTTCGCGGTCAAGGTCGGTGGCAAGGTAGATGTTTTCGACCTGGTTGGCGAGTTTCTTGAGGTTTTTGATGACCGGGCGCTTTTCATTGGGCACGCGGTACTTGGGAGCAAAGTCGTTTTCCACATCTACTGAAAGTTGGGAGCGGAGCAGGTCGCGGACGTGGCCGACCGAAGCCTCGACGCGGTAGTCTTTGCCGAGGTATTTGCCAATGGTGCGGGCTTTGGCGGGCGACTCTACGATGACGAGATTGCCTTTGCGAACCACCGGCGCGCTGGCGCGTTTGACGAATTCAGGTGGGGTCAGGCCGTCGTGGGCCGGGGTGCGCCCCATGCGGAAGAGCGTGGTGCCGCACACCGGGCAGGCGCCGCGTGTGCCGGGCGCGCCGTTGGCGGTGAATTCGGCGTTGGGCGACTGCATCTCGCGTTTGGTCTTGCACTTTACACAATATGCTTCCATACATCTTCCTTCATTAATTCGCTTGCAGATTCATTGTCGCAAGATTTCGCCTGGGCGGTTTTCTGCCCAGGCGATACCTTGCCCAACGAACTCATCCGAACCAGCGGCAACCCGCTGGCCGGACATTTGGTACGGGGTGATTAGCCGCCGCTTTTGGGCGGGGTCATGCCGGCGTGAGCCGGGGTGGAGCCCATGCGGAACAGGGTTGTGCCGCACACCGGGCAGGTGCCGCGGGTGGCCGGGGAGCCCTTGGAGGTAAACTCCGGCTTGGGATCTTTCATCTCCCGCTTGACCTTACACTTCATGCAATATGCTTCCATAGTAGTCCTCCATCTTGCTGGTTGGTTCTGCTCGCCTGAGCAGGGCGAGAGCTGGATGTTTCCAGCCTTCGCCCTGACCGGCGAATATTTAAAGATTACAACAAGTCTTCGCGTTTTGCCTGTTTTAACTGGTCTACAACTTTGCGGACGTCCTGGGCGTGGTCTTTGTGGCACACCAGTAAAACATCGCCAGTATCCACTATGACCAGGTCCTGCACCCCCAGCGTTACCACGGTGCGCCCGGAAACGCCATTGCTGAATACCAGCGAATTATGTGAGTTTACCGCAATATGGCCGGGTGAGTGGCTGATATTACCATGATCATCAGGAGGAATGACTTCAAACAGGGCATTCCAGGAGCCAATGTCATTCCAGCCGAGGCCACCGGCAGGCAGGACGGCAACCTGCCGGGCGCCTTCCATGATGCCGAAATCCACCGAGGTGGAGTCTTCCGAGCTGATTGCATCCCACACGCTTGCCAGTGTTGCCGGCTGGCCCCAGCCAGCGGTGATGGCCTGGAGTTGGTTGTACAACTGCGGTCGCTGGCGTTCAAATTCAGCCAGTACCTGCCCCACCTGCCAGATGAACATGCCGGAGTTCCAGGCGTGGTCTCGGTCGGCGAGGAATTTCTGGGCGGTGGCGAGGTCAGGCTTCTCTTTAAATGAAAGGGCTTCAAAGACGGGGCAACCGGCGAATTCACCCAGAGAGGGGCCCTGCTCAATATAGCCAAAACCGGTAGCCGGGTAGGTAGGAGCGATGCCCAGTGTGACGAGATGCCCCTGGCGAGCGACGGCGGCGGCGGCCTGCAGGAGCGTGAGAAAATGGCTGACATTCTCGATGTAATGGTCGGCGGGCAGCACGGCCATCACGGCCTGGGGGTCGCGTTGTTGGACGGCAATGGCGGCCAGCCCAACCGCCGGGAGGCTGTTGCGGCCGTAGGGCTCCAGCAGGTAGTTTTCGTCAGGAATCTGGGGAGATTGACGCTGAAGTTCAGCCACCTGGTCGCGCCCGGTTACCACCAGAATACGCTCAGGTGGGAATTCCCCGGCGAGGCGGTCCACGGTCTCCTGGAACAAGGTGCGTTCACCCACCAGCGCCAGCATTTGCTTGGGGCGGTTGCGGCGCGAAAGCGGCCACAGACGCGTACCGCCGCCCCCGGCCAGTATCACAGCGTAGTAGTTCCCGGTCATAGACTTTTGTTCAGTCCTCATCTATAAGATAGTGTGCCCGGGCTTCACGCACGGCCACATACTGCATTCCACCGACCTGACGCACCAGGCCTTTCAATTCCATCAGCGCCAGGGTCGCGGATACTTTCTCAATCGGCAAGCCGGCCTGCAGGCCGAGTTCATCCACGTGCTGGGGTTCAGCCCCCAGCAGGGCGAACAGGCTGGCTTCGGTGGCATCCACCGGGAGTATCTGGCGGGCGCTCTGGCGTTCGGTCACCTGGGCGAGGTCTAGCGCATCCAGCAGGTCTTCCGGCTGGGGGAGCGCCTGGGCGCCCTGGCGCAAAAGGGCGTTGGCGCCCACGCTTTGCGGACCATAGATATTGCCCGGCACGGCGAACACCTCGCAACCCTGCTCAATGGCGAACTGGGCGGTAATCAGCGCGCCGCTTTTCAGGCCGGCTTCTACCACTACCACCGCCAGCGAAAGGCCAGCAATGATGCGGTTGCGGGGCGGGAAGTTTACCGCATCCGGCGGGGTTCCCAAAGCGTAATCGCTGAGGATACCACCATTCGTGGCAATTTCATCGGCCAAATGGCGGTTTTCCGGCGGGTAAATCTGGTCTACGCCGCTGCCGAGTACTGCCAGAGTACGGCCACCGGCTTTGAGAGCGGCGGCATGCGCCACCGAATCTACGCCGCGCGCCAACCCGCTTACGACCGTTACGCCATTGTGGGCCAGAAAGGCGGCTAATTCTTCGGTAACCTGACGACCGTAAGAAGTGATGCGGCGCGTACCGACGATGGCCACCGCCCAGTCGTCGCGGGTGGAAAGCGTGCCACGCAGATAGAGTACCGGCGGCGGCTGGTCGATTTCCTTGAGGCGGCGCGGGTAGTCCGGGTCATCCCAGGTGAGCAGGCGAACATTGTGACGCTCCAGTTCGGTCCACAGACTATGGGGGTCTACATCGGCGCGCAGTTTGAGCAGGTTCTGGGTCGCCTGCTCTGGCAGGCCAGCCGAGCGCAGGGCGGCCGGGGCGGCCTCCCAGGCAGCCTGGGCCGTGCCGAAGTGCGCCAGCAACGCCCGAAAACGCACCGCGCCCACGCCTTTGACGCGGTTCAGCGCGACCCAGTACAGGCGGTCTTGCTGAGGCGCAGCGGCTTCCTGCACGGGCATCTCCTTTGAAAGACAGTTCCAGCGGCCATAATATTGCCCCAGAACTGTTTCTAATACTATCCTGAACGATTATCGGGGATTAGGCGTGGCTGGGTCAAGCGCGGCAAAGAGTACCACAGGCGTTAAAAGCGTGTCAAGGGAGGGGCGCGGTTGTCAAATCTGGTATGGGCAACGGGGATTAGAGCGATTCCAGCCAGCGCTGGGCCTGGCGAGGGGCGGTGAAGCGCACAAAACGGATGTGGGTGTAGGCCGGGTCGGTCAGGTCTTGCTCGAATTTCAGCCGGCGGCGGGGATGGGCATTCCATGACCAGCGGATGATGGAGTCGCGACTGAAAAGTGCATTGAGCATGCTTTCGCGGTTGCCATGCCAGAGTTCCTCACGGCGCAGGCTGCGGCGCAGGGTGCGGGTGACTACCCGCCACATGACCAACCGCCGCGGATAGTCCAGAAAAATAACCGTGTGCAGGCGCGGCCAGTACACCGGGCGGGCGCGAGTGTAGTTGCCGTCTACCACCCAGACATCACCCGCGGTAGCTTCGGCCAGACGCGGCAGAAAGACCGCGTCCGGGCTTTCGGTCCAGTTTGGCCCCCAGAACAGGGCATCCTGCTCAATGCAGGGGAAGCCCAGCCGCTGGGCAAGGGCGGCGGCAAAAGTGGATTTGCCGGAACCGGACGCGCCGGTGACGTTGATGCGGGTGCCAATTTCGGGGCGGGTGGGAAAGACCAGCATATAAAGACCTCCCGTGAGAAAAGAGGCGGAATTTTACCAGAAAGCAGCGCCCCGGAAGCCATAGACTTCCGGGGCGCTGGACAGACAGCAGGGGGTTGCCACTTAGAGAACGATGTTGACCAGTTTGCCGCCCGCCACGATGACTTTCTTCGGGGTTTTGCCTTCCAGGAATTTCTGCACGGTTTCGCTGGCGAGGGCGGCGGCCTGCATATCGGCTTCGCTGGTGCCGGCCGGGACGACAATCTTGTCACGCAGTTTGCCGTTGACCTGCACCACCAGTTCGATTTCGTCGGCTTTGGCGGCGGCTTCGTCCACCGCCGGCCATTTGGACGTGTGGATGGAGTAGGGTTTGCCGAGGCGCGCCCACAACTCCTCGGCGATGTGCGGAGTGACGGGGGCCATCATCTGCAGGAAGACTTCCTGGGCTTCACGCCACTGGGTCGTGCCATAGGCGCCCTGTTCCCTGAAGCGGTACAGTTCGTTGGTCAGCTCCATCAGACTGCTGATGATGGTGTTGAACTCAAAATTCTCGTAATCATGAGTGACACGCTTGAGGGTCTGGTGTACCGCCCGGCGCAGGTCTTTGAGCATCGCCATCTGCACCGTATTGCCGGGGCCGCCCGGCTCGGTGAACAGCGTCCACACCCGGCGCAGCCAGCGGTTGGGGCCTTCTATGCCCTGGCTGTTCCAGGGGCCGCCGACATTCCAGCGGGTGAAGAACATCAGGTAGGCGCGCATGGCGTCGGCGCCGTACTCGGCCACCAGTTCATCCGGGGCGACGACATTGCCCTTGGACTTGGACATCTTGGCGCTGTCTGCGCCCAGCACGCTGCCCTGATTGCGCAATTGCAGCATCGGCTCGGCGCCCTCCACAATGCCCATATCACGCAGGGCCTTGTGAAAAAAGCGGGTGTAAATCAGGTGCATGGTGGCGTGCTCGATGCCGCCGGTGTAGGTATCTACCGGCATCCAGTAGTTGTACTCGCGGTCATCAAACGGGCCGCCGGCAAAGTCCGGACTCAAGTAGCGCAGGTGGTACCACGAGGAACACATGAAGGTATCCATCGTATCGGTATCGCGTTCTGCCGGCTCGTTGCAGTTCGGGCAGGGGACGTTTTTCCAGGTGGGGTGCAGCTTGAGCGGGCTTTCGCCAGTCGGCAGCCATTCGATATCGTCCGGCAGCACAATCGGCAACTGGTCCTGCGGCACGGGCTGGATGCCACAGGTTTTGCAGTGAATCATCGGGATGGGCGCGCCCCAATAACGCTGGCGGGAGATGAGCCAGTCGCGCAGGCGGTAATTGACGGCTGCGGCGCCGAACTGCTGTTTTTCCAGCCAGTCGGTGACAGCTTTGATGGCGGGGTTGGCGCGCCCTTTGTCTTCGGTGGCGGGCGTGCCATCAAACGGGCCGCTGTTGACCATCACGCCTTCGTGCGACCAGGCGGCTTCCAGGTCGGCGCCTTCCCAGGTCTCACCTGCCGGGCGGATGACCACGCGGATATCCAGGCCGTGCTTGCGGGCGAATTCAAAGTCGCGGGCATCATGGGCGGGGACAGCCATAATCGCCCCCGTGCCGTAGGAGAGCAGGACATAGTCTGCAATCCAGACCGGGATGCGCGCCTGGTTGACCGGGTTGATGGCATAGCCGCCAGTAAAGACGCCGGTCTTTTCCTTGTCGGTGGCCTCGCGCTCGATGTCGGTCTGACGGCCTGCGGCTTCTTTATAGGCCGCGACGGCTGCCTGTTGTTCGGGGGCGGTCAGTTTTTCGACCAGCGGGTGTTCGGGGGCCAGCACCATGAAGGTCGCGCCCCAGAGGGTGTCCGGCCGGGTGGTGAAGACCTCGATGTTTTCGCCAGCTTCGGTGGGAAAGAAAACCCGCGCCCCTTCGGAGCGGCCAATCCAATTGGTTTGCAGGGTCTGGACGCGTTCCGGCCAGTCTATGCCAACGAAGTTCAGCAGTTCATCGGCATAGTCGGTGATCTTGAAAAACCACTGCTCCAGTTCTTTCTTGATGACCGGCGTGCCGCAGCGCTCACAGACGCGGTTTTCGCCTACCACCTGCTCGCGCGCCAGGGTGGTGTTATCGGTGGGGCAGAAATCCACGGCGGCCAGCTTGCGATAAGCCAGCCCATTCTTGTAGAGCTGGAGGAAGAACCACTGTGTCCACTTGTAATACTCTTCATCGGCCGAGATGGCTTCGCGCCGCCAGTCGAAACTGGCGCCCATGCTCTTGAGCTGGCCGCGCATGCGCTCGATGTTCTTGTAGGTCCATTGCTTGGGGTGGATGTTGCGCTTGATGGCGGCGTTTTCAGCCGGCAGGCCAAAGGCATCAAAGCCCATCGGGAAGAGGACATTGTAGCCCTGCATGCGTTTGAAGCGGGCGCGCGCATCCGAGGGGGTCATGGCGAACCAGTGGCCCATGTGGAGGTCGCCGCTGGGGTAGGGCAGCATGGTCAGGGCGTAGTGCTTGGGGCGGCTTTCGTCCACATCGGCATGGTAGAGGCCATCGGCTTCCCATTTGGCCTGCCAGCGAGGTTCGATTTCCGTGGGATAGTAGCGATTATCGTCAGACATGAGTTCTCTCTCCTGAAAAAGGGCAATTTGGGGTCAACGGGTTACCGGGGCAACGAGTGAAGGAGGAACAAACAACTTGAACATGATTGAGTTATGCGGGTCATCTTCATGGCATTCTCCTTCGCGTCGCCTATCCGGCCAGCCCCGGTACGCCTTTCTCGGTGACTGGTTGACGTGCGCTTAAAACAAAACGCCCCGGACGAAGTCAGGGACGAAAGGGGCGCTTCCGCGGTACCACCCTGGTTGCCGGTACACAGACCGGCCCACTCAGATACGCGCTATCGGGCGAACCCGCTGCTCACTACTGTTGTTTCGCGAGCAGGGTCGTGCCCCTTACCGGGGCGGGCGGGCGAGTTGGGCCTGTGAGGAACTCGGTTCTTCCTGCGTTCTGCGGACGCCTGCCGGGCTTGCACCATTCCTCCCGGCTCTCTGGCAGATGGCTTACTACTCCAGCCGACTTGTTGCTATTCAGAATGTGTTGGAGTTGGCACAGCCAACTCCCAAGTCAGGCCGCCACAGGGCGGCTTGACCAGTGGACCCAGAGGGATTCGAACCCTCGACCTACTCAATGCCATTGAGACGAGCTCCCAACTGCGCTATGGGCCCGGGAATTTGGAAAGTGATTTGTTAAGCACCGCCTGGCATAGTGGACCTGGCGGGAGTCGAACCCGCGACCTCTTCAGTGCGATTGAAGCGCGCTCCCAACTGCGCTACAGGCCCGGGTCTTGGTCAGGGAAGAATTGTACCTGAATGCACAGAGGGTGTCAAGAAAATGAACTGTCCGCGGAAACGAATGGCAATCAGGATAGAATAGCGCAATTCCTATTGGTTAAGGAGCGTTATGAAATCACCGATTTTGATAGGCGCAATGGCGGCGCTGGTTACCGGGATTGTGATCACGGCTCAGGCGGCGCTGCTGGCGCGCAGCGGCGGGGCGCTGGGGGCCACCCGTACTGGCCTGTTTACTTACCTGCTGGGGGGCGTGATTGGCGGGGCGATTCTGGCGGTGATTTATCTGCGGCCGGACCGGCCAACCACCCCTACCCCGGCCCAGTTCTGGGCGCTGGCCGCCGCGGGCGCGATGGGCGTGACGATTCTGACCGGCATTGCTTTTGCCGGGGTGCGCATCGGCGTGGGAGCCGCGATGGGAGCGATGTTACTGGGGCAGATGGTGACCTCGGTGATAGTGGATGCGCTGGGCTGGACGGGCGAACTGATCCCGATTACGCCCGGCCGCCTGCTGGGACTGGCGGCGCTGGGGCTGGGCGCCTGGTTGCTGCTTCCCAAAGAATAATGGTTGTGGTTTAATCCGCCTATGAGCAAAAACGAAACCCCTGAAAACCCGGTTCTACCGCCCCCCACGGGCTGGGCACTGGCACAGTTACGGTTGGAAGACTGGCTGGTGTGGCTGACGGTCACCGGCATCGCCTGGACGGCCGGCCTGATGCTGGCAGTCACGGCCGTGGAAACCGTGCTGGCGAGCCTGCCAGCGGTGGTCAGCTTGCCACTGGCAAGGCTGGTCGGTGGGGCTTTGCTGGGCTTAATTCAATGGGCATTCCTGGTACGCTTCCGCGGCCCGGCCGGGCGGTTTGTGCTCTTTAGCGCGCTGGCCTGGCCGCTGGCCCTGCTGGGTTATGACCTGCTGGCTGGCCCAACCCAGAGCACGGCCGCGGGCCTGCTGGGCGGCTTATTGGGCGGGGCAGTGATGGGCTATGTACAGGGGCTGGCGCTGGAAGAGAAAGCCGAGCAACGCACCTGGCTGTACAGCGCCGTAGCCGGCTGGGCGGTAGCATTAGGTGTCGGGCGGCAGGCGGTCTATGATGAGGTGGTACCGGCTGCCAACTCCTGGCAATACAGCCTGCCGTTGGGGATTGGCTGGGTTTTTCTGACCTTGCTGGCCGTGCTTACGATTGTGCTGATATTCCCGCATAAGGGGCTTTCGGCCCGGGAAATGAGCATCCGGATGTGGCCGAAACGAAAATAGAGAGACTGCTACTCCGGGGCAGGTGGACAATGTTCACCTGCCCCGGTTTGTTTTAAAACGCCAGCCAGACGCCACCCGCCAGCAGCAGAGCGAGGATGGCAATCACGAACAGGCCGCGGATGTGGGCGCGCAGGTGGAACATGTAGTCTTTGTAACCAGCAAAGCCTTCGGTGCCGGGGTACACCACCCATTTCGGGGTGAGGGTGTTCATCACCAGCCAGTCCACAATCAGCAGGTCACCGAAGAAAGGGAACAAAAGCACGAGATAGATGTGCGCCAGCAACCAACCAAAGCCCGCACCGCTGGCAGCGGCAAAAGTGTAGCCGGACCAGGCCGGGACGCCCAGCATAAGCAGCAATACCGGCAGAATCAACAGCCCACCCTTGCGGGCCTCTTCCCGGGTGCGGGGCGGGACAGCGGCGTAAATATCCGGTGGGATGTTCTTTTTGGAGAGAAAGTAACGCGGGTTGGCGCGCCCCAAAGCCAGCAGCATCAGGATGAACAAGGCCGCCAGCAGGCCGCCGTCCAACAGAATTTTGTTGAAGTCCAATATTGTACACCTCTTGAATTTAGGGTAAACTAATTATATATTTAGATATAGTTTTGTCAAGTAGCAAAACAAAAAGCGCGCCGATGATGGCGCGCCTTGAATTTCCTTCCATCGCCCTACCCCAGCGCGGCGACAAATTCTCCGGCGGTGGCGTAGCGGACGGCGGGGTCTTTTTCCAGAGCGCGCAGGATGGCATCTGCGGTCTGGCCAGAGAGGTCTGGCTGGTGGTCGCGCGGGTCGGGGACCGGCTGTTGGAGATGCATGAACATCACCTGGGCAACATTGCCCTTGAAGGGCCGTGTGCCGGTGAGCAGTTCATAAGTCACCAGGCCAAGTGCGTAGATATCGGCGCGCCGGTCCACTGTGCCAGCCTCTTTAATTTGTTCAGGGGCCATGTAATCAATCGTCCCCACCACCCCGCTGCCGGTGAGCAGGCTTTGCGAATCGGTCATCTTGGCCACGCCAAAATCCATCAGAACCGCCTGCTGGCTACCATCTGGCGCGGGCCGCAGCATAATGTTGCTGGGCTTGATGTCGCGGTGGATGAAGCCGGCGGCGTGAGCGTAATCCAGGGCGGCGGCGACCTGCTGCAAGTAAGGCCGGGCAGTTTCCAGCGGCAGGCAACCGCGCGTCTTGATTAGTTTGCTCAAATCTTCACCCTGGATGTATTCCATCACCATATAGGCGGTGCCGTGCTCTTCGCCATATTCATGCATCTTAACAATGTTGGGATGGTCGAGGCTCAAGGTCAAGCGGGCTTCACGGCTGAAGCGGGCGTAATGTTCGCCGGCGATGGCGCCGGGCAGAGCCTTGATGGCGGCGGTGCGGCTGCCATCCGACCCCAGATAGACCTCGCCCATGCCGCCTTTGCCCAGCAGGCCCTGAATCTGGTACTTGCCAAGGGTCAGGCCGCTGTACATCCCG
>JANJTX010000139.1 GCA_024710875.1 Anaerolineales bacterium
GCGGTTAAACCTTTCTCACGCAAAGAACGCAAAGAAAACCAATGGACTTTGAAGAATACAAACGCCTGTACTTCGTGGACCCCCAACCCGTGCCGCGCTTCGCCTTTGAAGGGCTGGCGGGCATTGCCATCTACATCCCAGACTACTCCGCCGCCATCCGTTTCTACACCGCCGTCCTCGGCCCGCCTGCGTATAAAGAAGGCGAGAACACCCACGGCTGGCGCATCGGAAAAGACTGGCTGACGGTCTTTCCCGCTAAAGCGGGCGCCCCGGCCAACGTGGACTTCACCCTGATGATGGACTCGCCCGCCGCCGCGGAAGCCCTGCACGCCGCCTTCATTGCCGCCGGCGCCAGCGGCCCGCCCCCCAGCGACCAGTTCATGTACGAGCCGCTGCGCTACGCCAGCATCACCGACCCCTTCGGCACCCAGATTCTCATTGTGGCGCGTCGGTCAGAATAGACCCGCCCTTTCATCCAGTGTTCACCCCGCTGGTACAATCCTGTTCTCTCCTCACTCCTAACGCCGCATAAGGTTTTCATGACCACCATTCATCTCGTCCGTCACGGCGAAAACGACTACGTCAAGCAGGGCAAACTCGCCGGCCGCCTGCCCGGCGTACACCTCAACGACAAAGGCCGCGCCCAGGCCGCCGCCCTCGCCGCCTGGTTTAAAGACCAGCCCATCAAAGCCGTGTACGCCAGCCCGCTGGAACGCACGCTGGAAACCGCCGCCCCGATTGCCGAAGCGCTCGGCCTGCCGGTCATCCCGCGCCCCGGCCTGCTGGAAATGGAAATCGGCGCCTGGGCCGGCAAAAGCCTCAAACGCCTCGCCCTGCGCAAAGACTGGCGCATCGTCCAGCACAGCCCCTCGCGTTTCCGCTTCCCCAATGGCGAGTCCTTCCCCGAAGCCCAGGCCCGCATCGCCGCTGAACTGGAAACGCTGGCCGCCCTGCACAAAAAACCACAGGCCTCCTTCATCTGTGTCTTTCACAGCGACCCCATCAAGCTCGCCCTCTCGCACTTCCTCGGCCAGCCGCTGGACCTCTTCCAGCGCATTGCCGTTTCACCCGGCTCGGTCAGCACCGTCCACCTCGGCCCGGCCGGCGGCGCCATGGTCGCCGGCGTGAACGTCCTGCCCCCCAAAGCCCCGGCTGCTTGAGCAAATGATTAAGACAGTGGGCTTCAGCCCACTGCCGCCCACAGCGCTATCTCAAAGCCCCCCAGCCCTGAATGGTATACTACCTGTCCAATGGATGAACCGGTAGAAATCACCCTCAAACCCGTTTCGCACCTCACCGCGGATGCCATCGGCCCGCCCGGTCAGCGCGTCTTTTACCTGCAGGGCCTCAAGGGCGACCGGGCCGTGACCCTTATCATCGAAAAATTCCAGCTCCAACAGCTTGCCGTTGGCGTAGAGCAGTTTCTGGCCGAATTGAGTCAGCGCCTGCCGATGCTGCCAGCCGCCAGTAACGACTACGACGAAGAACGCATGCGGATTCACCCGCCGGTCGACCCGCTCTTTCGCGTCGCCGAATTTGGCCTCGCCTACGACCCCGAAGAAGACCTGATTGCCCTCATCGCCCGCGAAGCCCCCGGCCTGCCCGATGAAGCCGACCCGGAGGCCGTCGAACCCGAGGGCGGGGTGGTGCGCTACTGGGCCACCCGCCACCAGTTGCGCGCCCTCGTGCATTGGGGCATGGAACTGGCCCAGCGCGGCCGCCCGTTGTGCGAGCAGTGCGGCGTACCAATGGACCCCGCCGGCCATTTCTGCGCCCGCAAGAACGGCCATCGGCGCTGACCTCGGGCGGCGGCATGCAGTCTGACCATCCCCTCCTCCAACCAGACCTCCTCACTACCCTGACCGAAGGCGAGTACGCCATCGAAGGCCAGTTCATGTGGGGCTCGAATTACACCTTTCTGGCAAATGTCACCCACGCCGGGCAGACCTTCAAAGCCGTCTACAAACCCACTCAGGGCGAACGCCCGCTTTGGGACTTCCCCAGTGAAACCCTCGCCGGGCGCGAAGTTGCCGCCTTTCTCGTCAGCCAGGCCGCTGGCTGGGGCCTCGTGCCACCCACCGTTTATCGTCCGGAGGGGCCGGCTGGGCCGGGCTCCCTGCAACTCTACATCGAGCACGACCCCGAAATGCATTACTTCAAATTCACGCCCGAACAGCGCGCCGGCCTGCACACCACCGCCCTGTTTGATGCCATCGCCAACAACACCGACCGCAAAGGCGGCCACATCCTGATTGACCCGGACGGCCGCTTCTGGCTGATTGACCACGGTATCTGCTTTCATGTCCAGCCTAAGTTGCGCACCGTGATTTGGGATTTTGCCGGCCAGCCCATCCCCGAAGAAGAATGCGACCGCCTGATGCACCTGCGGGTGGCGTTGCAGGGCGAAGCCGCCCCGCTGCGCGCCGCCCTCGCGCCCTATCTCAACCTGGCCGAATTGGGCGCCCTCGCCGCCCGCATCGATTCGCTCATCGCCCGCCGCGTCTTCCCCCGCCCCACCAGCGAGCGTTACTCCTACCCCTGGCCGCCAATCTAACGCCCCTGCTCTCATTTTTTTCTCTGTGTCTCTGTGCCTAGTATGATAAAAAACACAGGACACAGCAGATCGTTCGTGCCTAGGTCTGGAAGACCGTCACAGAGCATTGATCGCTGTGTCCAGTTTGTGTTAGAACCCGAACAGTTGGGTGGGC
>JANJTX010000037.1 GCA_024710875.1 Anaerolineales bacterium
GGTTGAAATACAGCAACGGCTGGCCGTCATCGCCCGCCGCCCGCACTTCCAGCACTTCCGCAAAGAACACTGTATGGGTTCCGGCCGCGTGCCGTTCCGTCACCCGGCAATCCACCCACGCCAGCCCACCTTCCAGCAGCGGGCTGCCACTGTGCAGGCTGAAGGTTTTTAAGCCCGCATAGCGGTTCTGCAACTCAGTGGCCATCCCCGCAAAACGGTCCGAAATCGCCTGCTGCTCCTGCGCCAGAAAGGTCACCCCAAACGCACCGGAAGCATCCACCAGGCCGTGAGTGCGCGTGATTTTCTCCAGCGAAACCATCACCAGCGGCGGCTCCAGACTCAACGAAGTAAACGAACTGACCGTCATCCCATGTTGGATGCCGTTGTGGCGGGCGGAAACAATCGAAACGCCGGTAGCCCAGAAACGCAGCGTGTCGCGCAGGGCTTCGGTAGACAGCGTAATTTTTTCAGGGGGCGTGGTCATCATGCGTTCATTGTAGCCCAGCGGGCACACGCCTTGCAAGGAATAAAGCATCTTTTGAGCCTGTACATTGGAACAGTCCCTCTGCCCTCCGAATTCGCCCCCTTTCCACCGCCCCGCCCGCCCCGGAAAATGGTACATTAATGACTATGAACGACCTTGACCCCAAACCCCGCCCGCGCCCGGCTCCCCGCATCAACAGTCTGCGCGTTTTCTGGAATGTCGCCCTCACCGGTGCGTTGCTCGCCACGCTCTTTACCACCTGGACCCCGCTCGGCCTGATGCCCTACGGCCTGACGGACCGCTTCACCGAGATGTTCGCCCCGCTGGATGACTCCGGCCTGGCGGCCTTCCCCACCGCCACCCCGCGCCCGCGGCCGCGTATTGGCATTGTCGCCGGCCACTGGCAGAACGACTCCGGCGCCGTCTGCCCGGACGGTCTGCAGGAGGTCGATATCAACCTGGAAATCGCCACCCGCGTCCGTGACCGCCTCACCGCTGCCGGCTTTGATGTAGACCTGTTGGCCGAGTACGATGACCGCCTGAATTTTTACCAGGGGCTGGCGCTCGTCTCCATACATGCCGATACCTGTGCCTTCATTAACAACGAAGCCTCTGGCTACAAGGTAGCCCAAGCGCTGGGTACGCCGCTCCTCATCCAGGAAAAAGCCAATCGCCTCACCGCCTGCCTGCGCGCCCGCTACGAGGCCGCCACCGGCCTGCGCTTCCATGCCGGCTCGGTGACCCGCGACATGACCAACTATCACACCTTCGAAGAAATCCACCACGAGACCACCGCCGTTATCATTGAAACCGGCTTCATGAACCTGGACCGCCAGATACTCACCCAGGGTCAGGACCAGGTGGCCGAGGGCATTGCCAACGGCGTATTGTGCTTCATCAACAATGAAGATGCCTCCCCGTCCGGCGCCCCCTAGCCTCACCCGCCGCCAGTTCCTGCAATTCTCGGGTCTGGCGGGTTTGGGCCTGGCCCTGGCGCCCCGCCCGGGGCGCGCCGCGCCGGGTGCCGCGTTTGGCCGGGCGCTGGCCGATGACCTCGCCGCCCACCGCCAGCCGGATTTTGCCAGCCCGGTGATTCAGCGTTTCGCACTGGATGACATCCTGCCGCTGGCGGATACCATTGTCGCTGACCAGCCGGCCTGGAACCCGGCCTGGTTTGAACTGCAAACCGGCGGCTACATCCATAGCGCCGCCCTCCAACCGGTAGACTTCACCCTCAATGAACCGGTCGATGGCCTGCCCAGTTGGGGCCGGCTGGCCGAGGTCAGCGTACCTTACACCGATGTCTATACCGCCCCTCAGGCGCGCGGCAAGCCCGCTTACCGCTACTACTTCCAAAGCGTCCACTGGGTTGACCAACTGCGTTTTGATGCCGCTCCGCAGGGCTGGTATCGCATCCGGGATGACCGGGTCGAGGGCCAGTTCTACTATGCTCTCGCTCAGCATCTGCGTCTGCTGCCGCCCCGCGAACTGGAACCGATCAGCCCCGAAGTGCCGCTGCGCGACAAACGCCTGGAAGTACGGGTCGGCGAGCAATTGCTGATTGCCTATGAGTACGACCGGCCAGTATTGATTACCCAGATTTCCACCGGCGATGAAGCCAGCGACCCGCGCTGGCGTACGCCGCTGGGCAGCTTCCAGACCTACTACAAGCGCGCCTCGCGCCACATGGCCGGCGGTGACCTGGCCGCCGATGGCTACGACTTGCCCGGCGTCCCCTGGGTGTGCTACATCACCGAGCAGGGCCACGCCTTCCACGGCGCTTACTGGCACAACGCCTACGGCCAGCCCCGCAGCCATGGCTGCATCAACCTGCGCCCGGACGAGGCCCGCTGGCTTTTCCGCTGGACTCAGCCCGAAGTGCCGCTCACCAACCAGCACAAATACGAAACCTACGGCACCTGGGTTGATATCCGCGCCTGAAACTACCGCCGCGTTTTAATAATCTTCTTACGGCATCCCGCCCAAAAACGGGTAACATAATTCCATGCCCCCCAATTTGCCTCTTTTTGCCGGGCTGGTGACGGATGAATATGACCAGCCGGTCGAAACCGCCCAGGTCGGCGATGAAGCCATGTATGTGGTAAACGATGCTGGCTTTCGCCGTCATGTACCTGCCGCGCCGGTAGATCGGGCCGTGCTGGCCTGGCTGGCCGCCCAGGTCGAAGGCCATGAAGATGTGCTCACCGAGCAGGCTGCCAAAATGGTCGGCGCAGATGACATCTTCAGCCGTGCCCTGCTCGAAAACCAGTTCAAGAACATCAGCGAGCAAATGGAGCGCGTCCTGCAAGCCGGCATCCCGGAAGAAGCCCGCGCCTACCTGGGCATGACCGGCCTCAAAATCCGCATCAACCGTCAGGGCGACCTGCTGGAAGTCATCCAGCCTGGCCTCATCGCCCCAGACGAGGAATAACCTCAAACAAAAACAGCCGCATTTGCGGCTGTCTGGTAATTCGTATCAATCAAAAACGTAGGGGCGACCTGCTGGCCGCCCCTGACATATGGCACAGATCTATTACAGCCTAATTCTCGGCCGACATCCGCAGGATACGCCCGTAGGCGAACCCGGCCGCCAGTACGCCAATCACCCACGGCAGGTTCAACAACACCAGTTCAAACCACCAGGCGAGGGTCGGGTTGGCCGGCGTTCCAATCGAAATCCGGATGGCGCTCAAATCAATAAACGGCGGCACCGGCGGCGGCAGCAGCTCAAACCGCTCAAACAATTCCTTGATGCTCATACCGGGCGCGGCAAAAAACCGGATGGCCGCAACCAGCGCCATCCCGCCCCCGGCCACAAAGATGCCCACAATCAGGCTGCCCAGCAGGCTTACAAACGAATCGCCAAAATTGTAAGTTTCAGTCTGTTTCTCGGCTTGCATTTCGCTCATCATGAACCTGGCTCCTCTGCGTGTTCCATAATCTCTAAGCTGCTATTATAGCAATTTGTGACAAAGTGGACAAGAGAAGCGCGGAAACCAATCTGCCCAACTGTGAATTCTGATGCGCTTCTAAGGAATTCCGTTTGACCAAACCCCGGCGGCGCGGTATAATCTGCCGGTCATCATCAAGTAATCAGAGGAAGTGTCATGACGAAACGAACGTACCAACCAAAGATTCGCCGCCGTATGCGCGTGCACGGTTTTCGCTCCCGGATGGCTACCGCCGATGGCCGGGCGGTGCTCCGCCGCCGCCGCGCCCGTGGCCGTCACCAGCTCACGGTCAGCATGAATAACCACGTTAAGAAAATTAACTGGAAGGCCTGACCCAGCCGGCGCGCCCTGCGCCAGCCCCAGCCGCGGTGAAACGTACTTTCCGACTGACCCGGGCGGCTGACTTCGAGCGGGTGCGGCGCGCTGGCAAATCCACAGCCCACCCGCTGCTTGTATTGGCCGTACACGCCAATGGCGAAGCTCACACCCGGGTTGGCATAACCGCCAGCCGGGCACTGGGTGGGGCAGTGCAGCGCAACCGGGCCAAACGCCTGTTGCGGGCCGCCATTCAGCCCCTGCTGGCCCAATTGCCCTCCGGTTACGACCTGGTGCTGGTGGCCCGCCAGCCTTTGCTGGCTGAAAAAACCCCCGCTGTGCAAACCGCCCTGGAATATTGCCTGCGCCGCGCCGGATTGATGGACAACGAATGACAGCCCAACCTGCCCCGCACATCCACCCTGAAATTCACGAACACCGCTCGCCCGAACTGCGCGCCCTGCCGCTGAATTTCACCACGCTGGCCCGCTGGCCGTTGCTGGCCCTCATTCGCTTGTACCAGCTCACTTTTTCGCGCACCCTCCCGCCAGATACCTGCCGCTTTTACCCCACCTGCTCGCACTATGGCTACCAGGCCATATACAAGTACGGAGTACTCAAAGGTGGCTGGCTGGCATTCACGCGGGTATTACGCTGTAATCCGTTTAGCAGTGGGGGCTACGACCCAATCCCCTGAACCCCACCCGGGCCGCCCGGCAACTTTCTCGCTCCCGGCTCGTAAAGGAAACCATGAAGAAAAAACGAAACCTCCAGCTCCTCCTGCTTTTTGTCGCCTTTTCGTTCCTGCTGAGCGCCTGTGGCGGTGATGAATTCATCCCCTCCTCCTGGGCTGGCCTTACCCCCAGCGAAGACGGCAGCCGATTATATGTCGCCCACAACCAGGGCATCTACGCCCTTGACCCGGCCAGCGGCATCCTCCAACTGGGCTACCCCGCCGAGGCCGACCGCGGCGCCACCTATTTTGCCGCCCCGGTCATCACCTCGGATGGGCAACTACTGGCCGGCGCTTACAACAACCGCCTGTACAGCTACAACCTCGCCAGCGGCGCTGAACTGTGGCGCTTCACCCAGGCGCGCGGCCGCTACATTGATAGCCCGCTGTTGCTGAACGATGTCATCTATGCCCCCAACTCGGATGGCAAGCTCTACGCCCTGAGCCTCAACGGCACCCTTCTCGCCACTTTTGAATCCGAGAAGGGCCTGTGGTCCACCCCTGTGACGGATGGCAAGGCAATCTTTATTTCCGGCATGGATGGTATCGTGTACAGTCTGGCTCCCCGTACCCTGGCCGTTAACTGGCAGACCGATACCGGTGCCGCCATTGTCACTGCGCCCGTCCTCAGCGATGATGGCCTGCTGTATATCGGCAACTTCAACAGTGAAGTCCTCGGCCTCAACCAGCGCACTGGTGTGGTTGAATGGCGCGCCACCCTCAACGAAATGGTCTGGGGCCCGCCGGCTCTGTCCGAAGGGCTGCTTTATGTTGGTGATCTGGGTGGCACGTTCTACGCCTTTGAAGCCGGCGGCTCTCAGACCCCGCTCTGGCAACTCCAACTGGAGGGCCAACTGGTCGGCGCTCCACTGGTGAAGGAAGACACCATCTACCTCACCAGCGCTGCCGGCTACCTGTACGCCATTGACCCCAATGGCACCATCCGCTGGGCGCGCCAAACCCCGGAGAGCAAGCTCATGGGCACACCCCTCGCCCTTGGCGACCTCATCCTCGTCAGCCTGCTCGAAAATGACAGCATCCTGATTGCCTACGACCACAACGGCACTGTGCAGTGGCAATTCACCCCGGATAAGTAGCCCGGATTAAGCGAGAACCCTTATGGATATTATCGTCGTCCCCTTTATCAACGCCCTGGTGTTTATCTACGGCCTGTTGGGCAACAACTTCGGGTTGGCCATCATTGTCTTCACCTTGCTGGTACGCCTTGCCACTCACCCCTTCACCAAGCAACAGATGGACAGCACCAAAAAGATGCAGGAAATGCAAAGCAGCAAGCAATTCACCGACCTGCAGAAAAAATACAAGAATGACCCGCAGAAAATGCAGCAGGAGCAGATGAAGCTCTACCAGGAAATGGGCATCAACCCGCTCGGCTCCTGCCTGCCCACCCTGCTGCAATTCCCCATCATCATTGGTCTGTACTGGTCGGTCACGCGTGTGCTGGCGGTTTCCCCCACCCAGCTTCTCAACCTGCTGCGCGACCTCAACCTGCCCAACGCCGCCAGTCTCATCCCCATCAACAACCACTTCCTGTGGATGGATTTAAGCCAGCCGGAACGTCTGCCGTTGGCGTTCATCCCCAGCACATTACCCATCATCGGCCAGGGCCTCCCCGTCCTGGCGATACTGGTGGCGGTTTCTTCTTACTTCCAGACCAAACTCATGACTCCGCCGAATGCCAACATGAACGAGCAGGCGGCCCAGATGAACAAGATGATGACCATCTACATGCCGCTGTTGATGGCCTGGATTTCATACCAGTATTCGGCCGGTCTGGCGTTATACTTTGTAGCCAGTAACCTGATTAGCATCGCCCAATA
>JANJTX010000042.1 GCA_024710875.1 Anaerolineales bacterium
GCGCTCGGCACGAATGTGCATATCAAGATGGAGCTTTTCCAGAAGACCGGCTCGTTCAAGCCGCGCGGGGCCTTTGCGCAATTGCTGGCGAAGGAAGAGCAGGCGCGCGAAAAGGGCGTGGTGGCCTTCAGCGGCGGCAACTTCGCCCAGGGGGTGGCCTATGCCGCGCATGTGCTGGAAATGGACGCCGTGATTGTGATGCCCGGCTACACCCCGCAGAACTACCTGGATGCGACCCGCGGCTACGGGGCGCAGGTGGAGCTGGCGGCGGATATGCCGGCGGTGGTGGCGCGCATGGAAGAACTGGCAGCAGAAGGGCGGGTGAAAGTGCATCCGTTTGACGATCCGCAAATGGTGGCCGGCAGCGGCATGCTGGGCATGGAGATACTGGAAGACCTGCCGGAAGTGACCGACATCATCGTCAGCATCGGCGGCGGCGGGCTGGTATCGGGCGTGATTTCAGCGGTGCAGGCGGTGAATCCCGAGGTGCGGGTGTGGGGCGTGGAAACCGAAGGCGCGACCGCCATGACCGAAGCCCTGAAAGCCGGGGAGGTCGTACCCTACGCGCCGACCTCGCTGGCGCGCACGCTGGGGGCGCCGTTTGTCTCGGCGGCGGCGCTGGAACTGTGTCAGGCACATCTGGAACGCTTACTGGTGGTGACGGATGAAGAAGCCTACCGCGCCCAGCGCTTTATCCTGGAGCGGCTGAAACAACTGACCGAACTCTCGGCGGCCTGCACCTGGGCCGCGGCCCAGAAATTGAAAGGCGAGTTCACGCCCGAGAGTGAGGTGTGTCTGGTGTTATGCGGGGGGAATGTGAGTTTTGAAGACCTGCTGGAATACAGCCGCTTGTTTGATAAGTAAGGCGCGGCCTCTTCAGGCAGGCGCTACCCGGCGGCGAGTCCCGCCAGCACCACCACCAGCGTGAAGATGTACCAGTGAATCAGAAAGGGGTAAACGAACGAGCGGGTTTTCCACGCAATCAGGCCGAAAACGAAGCCGCCAAAGATAGTGCTCATGGTCTCCAGTTCCGGCTTGCCGAGATGCATGAGGGCAAACGGGACGGCCTGTAACCAGAGCGCATGTGAACCGAAGGCGCGCTGGTAGCCGAAGAGCAGCCAGCCGCGAAAGATGAACTCCCAACCGATTAAGTCCATAAAGGTCAGGATGGGCAACGCCGGCGAGAACAGCGGGAGATAGTACTTCTGCATGGCCGGGTCCTGGGCCGCCCACCAGATGATGGGCGTGGCGATGACCACGCCGAGGGCAGTATAGGCGAGGCCGAGTTTCCACTCGCCCCATTGAAAGCCGTAGTCGCGCAGCGGCTGGCGAAAGACCAGCAGGGTGATGAGGATGGGGGCGATGAGGTAGAGAATCACCCGGTCGAGCGGCTTGCTGCCGGTGTAGACGTGATAGTAATCGGCCAGCATCAGCAAAGTGCTGGCGACGGTCAGCACCAGCAGGTTACGGTCAAATTTTAGGTCAAAGCGGAACATCTCACGCAGCATAGGGAATCCTCGAAGGGGATTTAATAATCCAGGTAGGCGGTGTTGCCAGACGGGCCAAAGACGGCCGCCAGGCGCGCCCGGTCACGGTTCAGTTCGTAGCCCCAGTTGAAGAGCAAGAGGGCCGCCAGCACGGCGCACAGCGCCAGCCGCAGCGGGGCGGCGGCGCGCAGGGCCGCCCAACCACCCGACCAGGCGCGGGCGGCAAAGACCGCCAGCAGTGGCACAATCGCAAGGTGGAAGCGCGGCTCGGCGAGGATGAAGACGTGCGGCAGCAGGTAAGCGAGTCCGATTGCGGCCACCAGGGCAGCCTGCGGCCCGGGGCGCGGCCGGGCGAGGGCCGCCACGGCTGAAAGAGAAAGAATGACAAAGGGCAGGGTGAAAAGCAAAAACAGGCCTATCAGGGCGGGCAACGGCAGCGGGCCAAAGAAATTGTTGGAATAGAAATACAGCAGGATGCGCTTTTCCAGGCCGAAGAAATGGCCGAGGCGCAGGGCAGCCAGCGGCCAGAAACGCTCCGGCTGGGCGGCGATGAATTCAGCGGCCAGGCGGCGGCCCTCGGTGTCGCGGGCGGCGTCATCCAGATAGGGCAGCAACTCCAGCGAGGGGCCGAACTTGAACGTACCGGTGGTTTCGGGGTGGTAGCCCATGTGGAGGTTGTAGCCCATCGAGGTTTCGATGAAGGTGAACTTGCCGTACAGCTGGCTGTTGCGCACCACCCAGGGCGCGACCACGAGCGTGGTTACGACGGTCAACAACACGGCGGCCCGGAAGCCGGCGCGCCGCCACAGCCACAGCCCTGCCAGCGGCAACGCCAAGGCGACCACCGAGCGGGTGAGCAGGGCCAGGCCAAACAGCAGACCAGCGAGGGCGACCCGGCGCGGGTCGCCGGTATCGGCGGCGGCCAGCAGAGCCACCAACCCACCGAGCAGCAGCGGGATGAAGAGATTTTCGGTGCCGAGGCCGAGCGGGTAAAGTAGCAGCATGGGGTAAACCGCCAGCGCCAGCCCGGCCCAGCGCGGAGCTTTGGCATCTTCCGGGAACAGGCGGCGGGCGAGGGCATAGGTCAGCGGAGCGAGGGCCGCGCCGAGGAAGGCCTGCACCAGCCGCGCCCAGAAGAAGCGAGTGGGGCCGGTGCCGACCACGGCATAAATCAGAGCCAGGAAGCCGGGGTAGCCGGGGGCGCGGAAGGAGGTCAGGATGCCGCGCGGGTCATAATCGGCGGCGGTGATGAAATCCACCGGCAAGAACTGCTGGATGAGGTCCAGGTCGGGTTGGGCGTACCAGCGGAAACCCTCGCCCGCCACCAGACTGCGGGCGAGCATGTCGTACTGGAACATATCGTCGAGCCCGATGCCGAGGTTATAGGAAAACAGCACAGGCACGAGGCGCAGGACAAGGGCGAGGGCGTAGAGGCGCGCCCAGAACGGGAGGCGTTTGAGCATGGTGGTCAGTCCAGGAAGCGGGCACGCCACTCGGGGCGCGGCAGGGGGCATTCGTCCTGGCGGCCGAACCAGCGGTAGCGGTAGCGGGCGATGAAATCGTAGGCGGCATCCCGCAGGGCGGTGGGCACCAGACGCAGGACGCCGAGCAGCGGCCACGGCCAGCGCAGGTAGGGCAGCAGGCGCAGGGCGGCGGCCGAGCGGGTGAAGGCCCGGCCGTTTTCGATGAAAACAATGGAGTCCGTATATTCCGGCGGCAGGCCAAGGGCGGCGAGGCGCGCCCGGCCGAGGTCGGATTGCAGGCTGGCGTAGCGCAGCGCGCCGGTGCGGTCGCGGCGAATCAGGAAGTAGACCGAGGCGTTGCAGAGATTGCACACGCCGTCAAAAAGCACGAGGGGCGGTTCGGGCGGCATGCGCGCAGTATACCCTGAAAGCGGGGCGGGGTGATTGGGGCGAGTCTTTTGCCAGTGAGGTGTCGTGATATTTAAGATGGCTGGGATTCTTCCCATAGTCGAGCGCAGCTTCAAGGCGACGGCTGGCTTCGAATTACCAGCTGAATACACAATGTAGGGGCGGGTTTGAAACCCGCCCCTACGCGAATGGCATGAAAGATTTGTGAGGCGGCGTGCCCTGTCGGCGCACGAGCAGGGCGTAGCATGCTACGCCCCTACAACTGCGTGGGTGCTTATTTGCCAGTGAGTTGGCTATATAGACAAGAAGGCTGGGGTTCCGGAGTGACAAGTATCAGACGGGCAAATCCTTGCCCATCACCACCACTTCAAAGCCGAGCAGGCGGAAGGAGGGGGTCATGAGTTTCATCATGCGGCGAAAGTAACGCGGCATTTCATCCATGCCCAGAATACGAAAGCCGAAACGTTCATAAAAGGGCGGCAGTTCGTTATCGCACATCAAGTACAGCGGGCCGGTATGCTGCGCCATCAGGTGTTCGATGAGGGCCCGCGCCACGCCGCGCCGCTGCCAGCCTGCGGTCACGGCAATCGAAGCCAGCTCCTGCGAGCCATCACGGTGCGGCTTAATCTGGCCGCAGCCGATGGGCGTATCCTGCTCATCCACCGCCAGCAGAAAACGCTGCCAGTCCAGCCCGGTGGGGTTGATATCGGCTTCTTTGATGAGGGCGTGAATGGCGGGGGAATCGACGGCCCGCGCCGGGCGCAGGGTGTAGCGGTGCATGGTGTTCAGGCGAGCAGCAGGCCCAGCAGCAGGCCGTCAATAAAGACCGAGAAGACCAGCGGCAGAGTGAGGCGCGCCAGCCGTTCCTCGTTTTTTTCAATCATTATGCGGCTGAAGTAGCCCATGCCGGCCCCAATCAGCCCGCCGGCAAGGGGGGCGGCCAGCAGGTTCAGGCTGGCCGGCAAAAAAGCCGGGATAAGTTCGAGGCCAAAGATGCGACGCAGGATGACGCCCGCCAACCCGCCGAGAGCGCCGAGGGCCGCGAATTGCAGCATGCTGGAAATGCGGTTTCCCATTCGGGTCAGCCTTTCAGCAGTTCTTCGAGGATGGCGCGAGCGGCGTTGGGGTCGGCCTTGCCCTGCGATTCGCGCATCAGCTGGCCGACAAACCAGCCGATGAGAGAGTCCTTGCCGGCGCGGTACTTCTCGACATTGTCCGGGCTGGAGGCGATGATTTTCTCGGCCAGTTCGCGCAGCGCGCCGCTATCGCTGACCTGAGAAAGGCCCTCGGCAGCGACGATTTCCTGCGGACTGTGGCCGCTGTCCTGCACTTTTTCCAGCAGGCTCTTGCCGGTGGGGGTGTTGATGGTGTTGGCATCCACGAGTTGGATGATTTCGGCGAGTTGTTCCGGCCGGAGTTTGAGTTGCCCGGCTTCCAGACCGCGCTCATTGAGCAGTTTTAGGACGTCGTTCATCATCCAATTGCTGACGCGCTTGACATCCCCGGCGTAGGCGGCGGCGGCGGCTTCAAAATAGTCTGACAGGCTGCGCTCGCTGGTGAGGATGTTGGCATCGTATTCCGGCAGGCCGTACTGCTCAATGAAGCGCGCCCGGCGGGCGAGCGGCAGTTCGGGGAAGTCGGCCAGCACGCCTTCCAGCCAGGCCGGTTCGAGGCGCACCGCCAGCAGATCCGGGTCTTTGAAGTAGCGGTAGTCGGCCTCGGTTTCCTTGGATCGCATTTTGCGCAGAGTCTGGGCGTTCTCGTCCCAGTCGAGCGTCCAGGCTTCGATGCGCTCGCCGGCCTCGTAGGCCTGTATCTGGCGGGCGATTTCTTTCTCGACCGCGGCGCGCAGGCTTTCGATGGAGTTGACGTTCTTGATTTCGGTCTTGGTGTTCAGGTGGGTTTCGCCGCGCACGCGGATGGAGACGTTGGCATCCGTCCGCAGGTGGGCTTTTTCCATGTCGGCTTCGGAGATGTCCAGCCAGCGCAGCAACTGGCGCAGGCGGATGAGGTACTCGGCGGCTTCGTCGGCGCTGCGCAGGTCTGGCCCAGTGACCATTTCAATCAGTGGCACGCCACAGCGGTTGAAGTCAATCAGGCGGCGACCCTTTTCATTGCGGGTTTTGCCGGCATCTTCTTCCATGTGCAGTTTGTGAATCCCGACCCGGCGGGTGGAACCGTCCGGCATCGGCACATCCATATGGCCGCCGGTGGCGATGGATTTGTCGTACTGGGTAATCTGGTAGCCTTTGGGCAGGTCGGGGTAGAAGTAGTTCTTGCGGTCAAAGTAGGACTCGGCCTGAATGTCGGCCTGCATGGCTTTGGCGAGGCGCACGGCTTTGGCAACCACGGCGGCGTTGGGGACGGGCAGGCTGCCGGGCAGGCCGCTGCACACCGGGCAGATGTTGGTGTTGGGGGCGTCATCCCAGGAGTCGGCTTTGCAACCACAGAAGATTTTGGTTTGGGTGTTGAGCTGGATGTGGGTTTCCAGCCCGATGATGGCTTCGTATTGGGTCATGGGGTTACCCCAGCACTTTCGGGCGGGCGGCGCGCCAGGCGGCGGCGGCAGTTTCTTTTTCGTAGGTGCGGCCAATGCGGAAGAGGGTCGCTTCGGAGAAGTCCGGGCCGAGCAACTGAATGCCAATCGGCAGGCCCGCGGCGTCCAGCCCGCCCGGCAGGCTGATGCCGGGGATGCCGGCATGGTCGGCGGTGACGGTGAGCTGGTCGGCGTACTGCATCAGCACCGAGTCACCGTAGACATCGCCAATCGGGAAGGCGGTGGTGGGCGTGGTGGGGGTCAGCAGGGCATCCAGCTTGTGCGTTCCGTTAGGGTCATAGGCGAGGTCGAAGTCGCGCCGAATGAGCGAGCGGACTTTGAGGGCGCGCTGGTAATACTGCTCGCTGTACTGGGCGGCGCTGACGTACATGCCCATCAGGATGCGCAGTTTGGGCTGCGGCCCGAAGGCCTCGGCGCGGGTTTTGCGGTACATGCTGCGCAGGTCGGCGGCCTTCTCGGCGGTGCGGTGGCCGTACTTCACGCCGTCAAAACGGTGCAGGTTACTGGCGGCCTCGACGCGTGAGATGACGAAGTAGGCCGGGATGCCATAGCGGGTGTGAGGCATCGGCACGTTTTCAATGATGCGCGCCCCGGCATCCGAGAGTTTGTCGGCGGCCTGCATGACGGCGGCGGTAATGTCATCCGGCAGCGGGCGTTCTTCCATCTCGCCCGTGTCGTGGTTGTAATAGGTGATTTTGAAGAAGTCGGGCGAGAGGCCGATGCGCAGGCCTTTCACGCCGTCTTCCAGCCCAGCGGTGTAGTCTGGCACGGGCAGGGTGGCGGCGGTGGCGTCGCGGGCATCCGGCCCGGCGATGGCGTTGAGCATCAGGGCGGCATCGGTGATGTCGCGGGCGATGGGGCCAGGGCAGTCCAGCGAGGAGCCGAAGGCAATCAGCCCATAGCGCGAGACGCGGCCGTAGGTGGGCTTGACGCCGACCACGCCGCAGAAAGCGGCCGGCTGGCGGATGGAACCGGCGGTGTCTGTGCCCAGCGAAAGAGCGCCCTCGCCCGCCGCAACGGCGGCGGCGCTGCCACCGGAGGAGCCGCCGACCACGCGGCTGGGGTCCCAGGGGTTGCGCGGGTGGGGCTGGAAAGCCGAGGACTCGTTGGACGAGCCGTAGGTGAATTCATCCAGGTTGACTTTGCCGAGCATCACGCCGCCAGCGGCTTCCAGGCGCGCCACCGGCGTGGCGGTATACGGCGCGGTGAAGTTCGCCAGCATGCGCGAGGCGGCGGTGCTGGGCGTGCCCTCAACCACGAAAATGTCCTTGACGGTGAAGGGTACGCCAGCCAGCGGGCCGGGGATTTCTCCGGCGGCCAGTTTTTTGTCAATGGCTTCGGCCTGGGCACGCGCCCGGTCTTCGGTAAGAGTGATGAAAGCATGCACTTTGGCAGCGTCCTCGGCGGTGAGGTCGCCGGAGTCGAGCGCGCCGGGGCGGCCATCCACAGCCGCGATGCGGGCGAGGGCTGAGTCAAGGGCCTCGACGGCGCTCACGTCGCCAGCGCGAATGCGGGCCGCGAGGTCAGCCGCCGAAAGGTCGCAGAGTTCGGTCATGCAGGCTCCATTGTTGAATTCTGATTCTTCTTTCGAAGGGCTTGAATTGCAGTGATAAGAAAATAAAGAACCAATACACGGAATAACCAACCGCTGGCAAAGGGTCTGCCGCCCTCTACCAGGAATGGCGACAGTATCGCAAACACACTATCGATACCATAGATAATGGTAGCCAAAATCAAGGCAGTTAATGAAGGTCGGCGCGACCAGAGTCCCAATCCTAAATACACCAACCCTACCAAAATGCTGAACCAACCGATTCCCAATT
>JANJTX010000098.1 GCA_024710875.1 Anaerolineales bacterium
AACTGCCTGCGCCTGATTGACGTGCGCGATTACAAAGCCGGGCGGCGGCTGGACCTGGCAATGGACGGCGAAGAAGGCCGGGCGGTGGCCTACCTGACCACCCCCGAGCCCGCCCCGGCAATGGAGGAGACGGCATGAAAAAGTTTGTGGCAGTGGCAGGCAACATCGGAGCCGGCAAATCCACCCTGGTGCGGCTGGTGTGTGAGCGAATGGGCTGGGAGCCGTACTATGAGCCGGTGGCCGAGAATCCCTACCTCGAAGATTTCTACCGCGAGATGAACTTGTGGGCCTTTCATTCGCAGGTCTTCTTCATCACCCACCGCCTGCGCTCGCACAAGGAACTGCTGGCGCACCCAACCTCGGTGGTGCAGGACCGCACCGTGTACGAGGATGCCGAAATTTTCGCCCGCAACCTGTTCCTGCAGGGCAACATCGGCGAGCGCGACTACCAGACCTACCGCAACCTGTATCACCTGCTGGTGGAGATGCTCGACCCGCCCGACCTGGTGGTGTACCTGCGAGCCTCGGTGCCCACCCTGCAACACCGGATTGCCCAACGCGGGCGCGACTTTGAAAGCCGCATCCCGGATGATTACCTCTCGCGCTTGAACGCCCTGTATGAAGACTGGATCGCCAACTTCAGCCTGTGCCCGGTACTCACCATTCCATCGGATGACATTAATTTCGTGGATGTACCCGGCCATCTGGAGCTCGTGGCGCGCAAGATCGAAGAAAAACTGACCGGGCAGGAAGAAGTAACCTTTGCCCCCGAAGAGTTACACCCCGGATAAGCGAGGTAAGGTTCCGGGGCTTCGGATAGACTTAACTCTATTATCGGTTTCGCTTGGTAGAGGAAAAACTACATGCTCGCGACAGACGTATACGGCAGCGCCATCGCGCCCGACTTTCTAAAACCCGAACCCATTCAGCATTTTCCGGCCAGCGTCTTCCCGTGGATGAACCCGATTCACTGGTTGCACTCGCATTTTGCGGTCGGCGGCTGGAGTCCGTTGCAACGCTTAAGCGGGATGCTCACCGCCCACATGACCCGCATTGCGCCGCGCAATGGCTTCACCTGGCACCCGCACCGCGGCCTGGAAATCTACACCTGGGTACTGGAAGGCACGCTCTTTCATCAGGACACCACCGGCGGCAAGGGCGAAATCGGGCCGGGCGAATTGCAGCGCATGTTCTCCGGCGATTGGATTGAACATCAGGAACTGAACCTGACCGACGAGCCGGTGCGGGTGATTCAAATCTGGTATGCCGCCGACCCAGCCCACCGCGGCCTGGAAGCCCACTACCAACAGGCCGGGCCGGGCGAACTCCCCGCCACGCAGGTGGGCGATGCCACCGTATGGAGCCTGATTGGCGGCGGCAGCCCGATGCAGCAGCACATGCACGGCCGACTGACGGCCAGCCATCTGCCGGCGGGTGGCACCACAACCATCGCGCCGCCGGAAGCGGGCGAGGACCTGTTCCTGTATATTACCGATGGCGAAGGCCAGGCCGCGTCTGCCGGAAGTAATCCGGCGTTGGGGCAGTACGATGTGCTGCTGGCCGACCCGCAGGCGGGCGAACTGACGTTTTCCGCCGGAACGCGGCCGCTGGACTGGATGTGCTTCTACCTGCCAAAATTCATTAATGCCGCGGTTTAACCCAAATAGCCTGTAACACTATCGGCCCGGGATGGACTAATCCCAAACCCTACTGCCCGGAAAGGGCTGCTTCATGCAAACCGAGACAACCTACCAAACCTCAACCTCCCTGCGCACCGGCCTGTGGCTGGGGGCGCTGACCAGCGTGGCCGTGATTGCCGTGCTGTATGCGGGCAGCGCGCTGGCCGGCCTGCCGTTCGTTCCCTTTGATATTTTTGATTGGATGGCACGCGTTCTGCCCGGCGGCCTGATTTCATTTGTGATTCAAACCATGGTGGCGCTGATTGGTTTCCTGAATCTGGGCGAAACCTCCAGCGTCGCCAAGACCATTGAACAACTCATCGCCATCCTGCAACTGGTGGCGGGCGGCGCGGTTTTTGGAGCCGTGCTGGCGGCCGCTGGCCGCCGCAACCGCGGTGCGCTGCCATTGTATGGCCTGATGGGCGGCCTGGTCTTGCTGGCCGCCACCCTCGCCATAAAAAGCTCCCTCGGCTTTGAGGATTCCAACCCGATGGCGGCCGTGCTATGGCTGGCGCTGGTCTTTCTATTGTGGGGCTGGCTGCTGGGCGTGTGGCTGCAACTGGCCGGCCCGGCCCTGGCGGGGGATGCGCACGCCGCGCTGAACCGCCGCCAATTTCTTAACCTCGCCTGGGGCGGGAGCCTGGTCACTGGCGTAGCCGCGCTGGGACTAGGGCGGCTGTTTGGCGGCGGCCCAACTACCACCAGCCTACCAACGGATACGCCCGCCGCGGCCCTGCCGGGCAACGATGACCCCTATGGCGCCGCCCTGACCAACGGCCCGGCAGCCTCGCCCAGCCCGGAAGCACTGGCGGCACGCCCGGCCAAAGCCATTGGCACCCGCGACGAACTGACTCACATTGACGATTTTTACCGGATTGACATCAACACCCTGCCCGCCCGGATTAACGGCGACAGTTGGCGGTTGCAAATCAGCGGGCTGGTGAACACGCCGCTGGAATTGAGCCTGCAGGACCTCGCCGCCCTGCCCGCCACGACCCAGATCCTGACGATGCAGTGCGTCTCTAACCCGGTGGGCGGTGACCTGACCGGTACCACCCGCTGGAGCGGGCCGCGCCTGAAAGATGTGCTGGCGCTGGCAGGCGGGCTGGAGACCCGGGCGCGCACCCTCAAAGTGGAAGCCGCCGATGGCTTTTTTGAGTATGTCAGCCTGGCGGATATCGAAGACGACCGCACCCTGCTGGTATACCTGATGAACGGGGAACCGCTGCCGACCGAACACGGCTTTCCCCTGCGGGTGTACATCCCGAACCGCTACGGCATGAAGCAGCCCAAGTGGATTACTCGTATGGAAGCGGTGGATGCCGATACCAAAGCCGGTTACTGGGTGGTGCGCGGCTGGGATGAAGAAGCGTATGCCAAAGCCACCTCGGTGATTGACACGATTTATGTGGACAGCACCACCACCCCCGCCACCGTACAGGTCGGCGGGATAGCCTGGGCCGGCGAACGCGGCATCAGTAAGGTGGAAGTGCAGGTGGATGACGCCGAGTGGGCCGAAGCGACTCTGATTAACCCGCCGCTCAGCCCGCTGGCCTGGGTGCAATGGCGCTACGACTGGCCGTACGCCGCCGGAGAACACATCTTCAAAGTACGTTCGTATGAGACGGATGGCTCCATGCAAGTCACCGACCTCGGGTCGGCGCGGCCCAGCGGCGCCACCGGGGTGCACACCCGCAAGGTTAATCTCTAGAATAAAAAGACCGGCTTCTGGCCGGTCTTTGGTTTCAGGGTCAGTTGGCGCTGTCCGCCAGATGCAACTCGTGTAAACGGGCGGGCAGGTCAGTTTCAAGGGCGGTCAGCGGAAGATACTCTACCCCATCCATCCGCAGGGCCGGGTCTTCCACCAGCAGGACAACCCGGGTGTGGGCCAGGCGGGGCTGGCCGTTAATCTGGCGCAGTACGACGGGAGCGGGCAAGGTGGGCAGACTGGCATCCAGCAAGACCAGATCCGGGTTGGTGAAGTTCAGGCGCGCCTGGGCTTCGTGGCCGGTAGCCACTACCTGGGTCTGGTAGCCGAGCGCATCCAACTGGTGCGCCAGGCGGCGAGCCAGTTCCGGACGATGCTCTATGATGAGGGCGTAAGGGCGAATCATAACGACTCCTTTCGCGCTGCCTCCCGTCAACTCTATTAACGCTCTGGTCGCCAAAAAGGTTCGCGAAGGTGCGCCACTGGTACTAATTTCTTAGCCGCGGCTCATTTTTGTGCCTGCCCAAAGGCTGGCACAAGGTACAGTGCAAAAATAACCAGAGGCAGAATAAAATTGATTGAACATCAAAAGATATTGGAGGTGCCAAGATGAGTGAAAATGAAACCAATGAAGTTACGCCTGAAAAGGCGATTTCCAACGCCCTGAATATGATTCCCTACGGCTTCTACGCCATTACCAGA
>JANJTX010000131.1 GCA_024710875.1 Anaerolineales bacterium
CCTCCTCGCCCTCCTGCTCGGTTACCTGCTCGGCTCAATTCCCTTCACCCAACTCGTCGCCCGCTGGCGCAAAGGGCTCGACCTGCGCACCGTCGGTAGCGGCAATGTCGGCGGCATGAACACCATCCAGAATGTCGGGCTGTTCTGGGGCCTGCTGGCCGGCACGCTGGATGTCGCCAAAGGGCTGGCCGCCATTCTGCTCACACAGGCCCTCGGC
Organism: Anaerolineales bacterium; assembly: GCA_024710875.1. Classification (GTDB taxonomy): domain Bacteria; phylum Chloroflexota; class Anaerolineae; order Anaerolineales; family UBA11579; genus SCUK01. Next base: position 218 of record JANJTX010000131.1, read on the forward strand.
GCACCCGAGCCCTGGCACCTGTGGGCCGGGCTGGCCGCCGTCGCCGGGCACAACTGGCCCATCTGGCTGCGTTTTCGCGGCGGCAAAGGCATCGCCGTCGCCATGGGCCTCGGCGCCCACGTCGCCTTCCCGGAAATGCTCATCGGCTTCCTGTTCGGTCTGCTGGTGCTCAAACTCACCCGCAACATCGTCTTCACTGCCGCGGCCGCTTTCTTCACCGCCATCGCCCTGCTGCCGCTGTTCGGCCGCCCGGCCACCGCGGCGCAGGTGCTGTGGGGCGGTGTCGGCATCATGGTCATCGCCACCCTGCCCAACGCCCTGCGCACCCTTACCACCCCCGGCGCGCTGCGCGACTATCTCAAGAATCCGATGAAGGTCTACGACAAAACGCCCACGGACGACCCGCCGCCTCAAACCTGATTGGCCCAACCCGCATGACCCCTGCCTCCACCCTCGAACGCCGCAACCGCGAACTCCGCATCCTCAACGCCATCGCCGAAGCCCTCAACCGCGAAGTTGACCTGCGCCGCGCCCTCGAACAGGCCCTCGCCCAGGTGCTTGAACTCTTTGACCTGCGCACCGGCTGGGTCTGGCTCCTCCACGAACACACCGGCCAGTCCTACCTCGCCGCCGCCCGCAACCTGCCGCCCGCCCTGGCCAATTCCCCCGGCATCATGGAAGGCTCGTGCCACTGCCTGGGCGCCTTTCATGCCGGCGAACTGGCCGGCGCGGAAAACGTCAATGTCATCGAATGCTCGCGCCTGCAAAACCTGGTGGATGGCACCGACGGCCTGCGTTTCCATTCCAGCATTCCGCTCTACGCCCACGGCAATCCGATGGGCGTTTTCAATGTCGCCAGCCGCGACTGGCGCGAAATCTCCGCCGATGACCTGCGCCTGCTGCACACCATCGGCGACCTGCTCGCCATCGCCATTGAACGCGCCCGCCTCTTCACCCAGTCGGCGGAATTTGGCGCCGCCCAGGAGCGCAACCGCCTCGCTCGTGAAATCCACGACACCCTCGCCCAGGGGCTGACCGCCATCACCCTCCAGCTTGAAACCGCTGAAGCCCTGCTGGAAGCCGGCCTCAACCCGGACACCGTGCGCGCCAAAGTCCACCAGGCGCTGGCCCTCGCCCGCCAGAATCTGGAAGAAGCCCGCCGCTCGGTGATGGACCTGCGCGCCGCCCCCCTCGAAGGCCGCACCCTCCCCGAAGCCCTGCAAGCCCTGGTCAACTCGCTGGCCGGCACGCGCCGCCCCGAACTCCACCTCCAGCTCAACGGCGCCAGCCAGCCCCTGCCCGTCCGCATCCAGACCGGCCTGTACCGTATCGCCCAGGAAGCACTCGCCAACGCCATCCAGCACGCCCGCGCCAACCGCATTGACCTCACCCTCGAGCTCACCCCGCGCGCCGCCACCCTCGCCCTGCAGGATGACGGCATCGGTTTTGACAGCGCCGCCCTGCCCGAAGGCCGCTTTGGCCTCGTCGGCCTCAACGAGCGCGTCCATCTGCTCGGCGGCGAACTCCACCTGCAAACCGAGCCCGGCGCCGGCACCCGCCTGGAAGTCACCATCCCGCTGGAAAACGCCCTATGAACCCCATCCGCATTCTCGTCGCCGACGACCACCCGATTGTGCGCGAGGGCCTCGTCGCCATCCTTGCCACCCAGCCCGACTTTGAAGTCATCGCCGAAGCCGCCGATGGCCGCCGCGCCCTGGAACTGGCCGAAGCCCACCAACCGGACATCCTGCTGCTCGACCTTGAAATGCCGGAGAAAGACGGCGTCCAGACGCTCGAACAGCTACCGCCGCGCGCCCCGGCCTGCAAGGTCATCGTCTTCACCGCCTACGATTCAGACGAGCGCATCGTCAGCGCCGTGCGCGCTGGCGCCAAGGGCTACCTACTCAAAGGCGCGCCGCGCGAGGAACTCTTCAACGCTATCCGCGTCGTGTATGCGGGCGGCTCGCTGCTCCAGCCGGTCATCGCCAGCAAACTCATGGCCCACATGAGCCACCGCCAGCAAGCGCCCACCCGCGAACCCCTCACCGACCGCGAGATGGATGTGTTGCGCCTGCTGGCCCAGGGCAAGCAGAACAAGGAAATCGCCCGGGTTCTGTTCATCAGCGAGCGCACCGTCAAGTTCCACGTCAGCGCCATCCTGCAAAAACTGGAAGCCGGCAACCGCACCGAGGCGGTGGCCTTCGCCGCCCAGCACGGCCTGATTGACCTGAAAGAATAGCGCCGGTGCTCGCCTTCATCCTCCAGGGCGCCGCCATCGGCTTGAGCGCCGCTGGCACCCCCGGCCCGCTCCAGGCCTACCTTATCAGCCACACTCTTGCCAACGGCTGGCGCCGCGCCGCCCCGATTGCCTTCGCCCCGCTGGTTACGGATGCCATCCTCGCCCCCATCATCCTGCTCGCCCTGGGTCAGATTCCACCCGCCTTCCTGCAATTCGTCCGCCTCGCAGGTGCGGCCCTGCTGTTCTACCTCGCCCTCGGGCTGTGGCGCAGCCTGCGCCAACCCGCCGCCGGGCAGCCCGCCCCGTCCTCCGGCCGCAGCATCCGCACCGCCCTGCTGATGAACTTCTTGAGCCCCGGCCCCTACCTCTTCTGGAGTCTGATCAGCGGCCCCATGCTGCTCGAAGCCTGGCGCGCCTCCCCGGCCCACGCCATCGCCTTTCTGCTTTCGTTCTACGGCATCTTCATTGGCGGCATGCTGGCGCTGGCGGCCGTCTTCCACCAGGCCCACCGCTTTGGCCCGGCGGTCATCCGCGCCCTGCAATGGGCCAGCCTCGCCATTCTGCTACTCTTCTCCCTCCTCCTCTTCGCCAATTTTCTGACTCAGTAACCAGTTACTTTTTACGGCCCTCCAATCTCTGCTCTCTATTCACGACAATCTCTTCTCTCCCTTGTTATAATCCTCCCCGCGCACCACGCGCCACGAACTACTCATGACCAACCCCATCGAACCCGCCTCCATTCCGCTCGTCCCCGGCGCGCCGTTAATTCCGCCCTTTGGCATTGGCGCCTGGCAATGGGGCGACCGCACCATCTGGGATTACGGCAAAGGCCTCTTCAGCGACGAAGACCTGCACGCCGCCTTTGATGCCGCTCTGGATGCCGGCGTAAATTTCTTTGACACCGCCGAAGTGTACGGCGAAGGCCGCTCGGAAACCCTGCTCGGCCAGTTCCGCGCCGCCCGCCCCACGCCCCCGGTGGTCATCGCTTCCAAGTTCTCGCCCCTGCCCACCCGCCTGCGCAAGACCGCCCTGTTTTCTGCCCTCAAAGCCAGCCTCGAGCGCCTGCAACTCGACTGCCTCGACCTCTACCAGATTCACTTCCCGCCCCCAGCCTTTGGCGATGATCGCTGGCTGGAAGCCCTGGCCGAAGCCCACCAGCAGGGCCTGATTCGCGGCATCGGCATCTCGAACTATTCCGAAGCCGACACGCGCCGGGTGCATGCCCGTTTGGCCGCTCTCGGCCTGCCTCTGCTCTCCAATCAGGTCGAGTACCATCTGCTCAACCGCAAGGCCGAGCGCGAAGGCCTGCTCAAACTCTGCGAAGAACTCGGCGTGCGCACCATCGCCTACAGCCCACTGGCCCAGGGCCTGCTCACCGGCAAATACACCCCGGAGAACCCGCCCCCCGGCCTGCGCGGCCGCAGCGTCTCCGCTGCCCGGCTGGCCGCCCTGCCGGATTTCACCCGTACCGTGCAAATCATCGGCGAGGCCCGCGGCGGCAAAACCCCCGCCCAGGTCGCCCTCAACTGGGTCATCTGCAAGGAAGCCATCCCCATTCCGGGCGTCAAGAACGCCAGCCAGACCATCGCCAATCTTGGCGCCCTCGGCTGGCGGCTCACCCCGGAGCAGGTCACCACGCTCGACGAAGCCGCCCAGGCCCTCCCCCAGTAACCCACCCCCCACCCAGGACTGCCTCCCCCATGACACAATTCTGGCTCATCCGCCACGGCCAAAGCGAAATGAACGCTGGCGCCCATGCCGATAACCCGGCCTCCTCGCCCCTCACCGAGCTCGGCCGCCAGCAAATTCAGGCCATGGTCGCCCACATCCCCCAGCGCCCGGACCTCATCGTCAGTTCCGAGTACGTCCGCGCCGCCCAATCCGCCGAAATGCTGCGCCAGCGGTTCCCCGACGTGCCTTACGAAACCTGGCCGATTCACGAATTTACCTTCCTCGCTCTCGAAAAATACGTTAACAGCGCCATGAAGGGCCTCGGCCCCGAGTACGTCAAGTACTGGGTCCGCAGCCGGCCGGACCACCACGATGGCCCCGGCGCTGAATCCTTCAATGACTTCCTTGCCCGCGTGGATGCGACCCTCGAGCGCATGCGCCAGTCCCAGCATAACTTCGTGGTCATCTGCGGTCACGGCTGGTTCAACCGCGCCCTCGTCTGGCAGATGCTCAACCGCGTGCACCTTAGCGGCTACAAACGCCTCGGCTGGTCCAAGAAAGTCCGGCTGGACCACAGCCCGCCCGGCAGCATCCTCGCCAAGTACTCCTGGAGCCGCCTGCTGCTGCCCCGCAACCGCATGTTGCATTTCCTTACCTTTTGCGGCGGCGTGGCCGTACCCAATGGCTCGATTATGAAATTCTTTTCCACGGTCGATAACCGCCTCATCTTTGAAGGCATCTTCGCCGACCACCTCCCCGACGAAATCCGCGGCTCGGGTATTTTTGATAAGTGAGAGGCAAGAACTGTAACTGGTAATTTCAAACGCGCAGCCCCCAACGAAACCTGTCATTCCGAGTAATCTAACGCAGCGAATTAACGCACACCTCTCTCCCGCGCCAAAAGCATTACCACTTTCCAGTTACCAATTACTTCTTTTCTCCTCCCTCTCTAATCCTCCTCTAACACTTCCCTGCTATACTATCCCTACGCGGGGATGACAGGCTTCGACGGGAGAAGCTGGTCACGGACTGCGAGCCGAGAGGTGCCGACCTCGTAAAATCAGCACACAACTTAAGTGCCAACAGCACTGACTACGCTGCTCTCCCCCTCGCCGCCTAAACCCGGCTAGGACGAACAGCATGACCCCTAATCGGGTCACGTTCCCCCGTTCCCTCGCTCTGGTGGGGGCGGGTCGGAGCGACACAATGCCAGAGTGCTGCCGGTCACACCGCTAACCCGGCCTAAGCGCCGCAAGGCATAGCGGTTCGCCGTGGGATGTTGTACGTTTCTGGGCGAATCCCCCGGCTAAACTAATCCAGAAACTACGCTCGTAGACGTTCGCTGACTTAATCTTTCGGACGCGGGTTCGATTCCCGCCATCTCCACCAGCACAGGCCAACCAGTTCTCCGGTTGGCCTGTTGATTCCCCCCTATTTCACTCCGGAAGTGCAAATTTCGCGATTTCCTTCGCCACATCGCCGGGGGCTTCCATCATCGGCATGTGCCCGATTCCATTCAGCACAACGAGTTCTGCCGCGCTATTGAGCGCTTTCATTTGCTCGGCGCGCTCAATCGGAATCAGCAGGTCGGCATCCCCATGAACGATCAGGATTGGGAACTGTGCCTCCGAAAGAATCGACGAAGAATCCGCCCGCTCTGCCATCGCCTTCAGCGCGCCAGCCACGCCCGCAGAGGTCTGACGGGTGATGATTTTGCTGATCGCCTCTTGAATCTTCGCATCCGCAGAAAGCTTGGGCAGCATGGCATCCCGCACGATCCCCACGCCGCCTTCGACAACTTTCCCCGCCGTGTCATAGCGACCCTGCTTCTGCTCGGGTGTATCCGCCAGCGGCTGTGAAGCCACCAGCGCCAGCCCGCTCACCCGCTGCGGGTACAGCCGCGCGAACGCCAGCGCAATGTAACCGCCCATGGAATGCCCCACCAGTGTGGCCTTTTCCAATTCCAGGTGGTCCAGCAACCCGGCGATGTCGGCCGCCATATCTTCAAGTGAGTATGCGCTATCGGGCGCGGATGAACCGCCAAAGCCACGCAAGTCCACAACGATCAGCCGATAGCTATCCTTAAGAACTTCAATCGTCTGTCTCCAAATCGAATGATCCAGCGGGAAGCCGTGAATCAACACTACTGGCACCCCCGTTCCGTGCTGGGCATAGGCAAGATCAATTCCGTTTACAGGTACTATGTTCATGATTTCCTTTCTAACCTTCTACGCGTGAGTACTAGAGTAGTTTCTCACACAATCGTGCAAGACATCCAAATTGCACTTCATTTGATAACACCACTCGGATTTAAGTGAGACCGTCCTAGATAAAAACATAGTATAAAAGTGGCGTGGAGCTTATTTGGGAATATATTTCGCATGTCCTTTGGCAATTAGCCTATCCAGCCGTCTTATTTCTAGTCATCACGATTGCAAATTTAATGCTATCCCCATTCATTTGGGCTACTGTTCAGGATATTAAACGAGAGTATTACACATACTACAAGCAACCCCCTTCCCCATACGAACAGTTTGAGGTTTTAGAATACGGCCCACCATTCACACTCGCCACGTACCAGGCCTACCTCCGAAAAGTCGATCGTTTTAAAGACGACTACGATCAGAGGTTTCGCGATCTAAGGAAGACCTCCTCTCCCAATAGTGAAGAGTGGCGGTCGCTTAACCGCGAAGAAGGCCTTTTCGACATGATCTATGATATCGAATATTCCAAACGCCTGCCATATCTCACCTTTTCCCGCTGCCCCTTTTGCAGCACATTGATTCAGAAACAGTTTGATCCTTTTGATACATCCGGCACGGCCTGGCACATTGGGCCTGTTCCAGTCAATATTGATTGCCCACACATTTTTGTGCTTCAGGGCGCTTTGCACCTTAATGGGCACGCCCAGCCATACATTATCCCCAAAATTTCTTTATACCAGATAGTACAGCCCGGGCCGGAAGTACCCTTCGTGCTGCCGCGACTGATGCAGTTTCCGCAAATGCGGCTCGTCATCTCGAGCCTGCCAATCGCCGAAGGTCGCCACACCGCCTACATTCTGACCTACTTCGCCGAACCGCGCCCACCCTGGGTTGAAGCCAGTCAGGATTGGTGTCGAAGTTCTTACAGCACTCGCGGACCCGAAATTTACTCATGGGCTATCAGAAATGACGCTTATGACTATGACCTGGAACCCTACCTCGCACGCGGTCAGATATATTGGATTAATCCCTTTGATGAGACCTACACTGTACAGACCAGCCCGGCCAACGATTGTCCTTATGTCAATCTGCCCGGCAAGCGTGAACGACAACGGTTTGTAAGTGGTCAAGTTCAGTACATTGGCAATCCTACCGGCTCTCCCCGCTTTATAGACCCCTGGTAAAGACCCCTGCCCTCTCTGCTTTTTTCAATTGTGCCTCATTCCCCCACAGGCTGTATAATATATTCGGGCAGTACGCTAGTTCACAATCACATTAGACGGGAAATTCAACATGACTCTGAGCAAACCTGTAAAAATATTAATTGGTGCGCTTACCGCTTTCGGAGTGTTATTTCCGTTCTTAGTCATGCCGATTTTCTTCATGCTATTTATGGTCACTACTGGCTTTCCATTTCTAGAACCACAATCCGTTCCAAATCCCAACGAAATGGACGCAATGATTCCCATAATGTTGCTGATCTATCCCCTCATGATGTGTTTTACCATCGTGCAGTTCGGTTTACAAATTTTCTACATCGTTCACATTGTTAAAAACCGCATCCTGGGAGACACGCCCAAGGTTTTGTATACACTCGGCACGTTTTTCATGCCTTTCATTGCAATGCCTGTGTATTTTATTGCCAGCCTCTGGAACTACGAGCCACAAGATTTTCAAATTCCAAGTTCGTAAATAAGAGTAAATCCCGAATTTCAAATTATCAGTTTGTCATTGGGAGGCCAAAAGGGCCGAAGCAATCTGTAATTTAATATAGAAGATTGCTTGACTTCCCTTTTCTATTTTCTAATTACCAATTACTGTTATCCTCCTTCCCCCGGCAACTCAATTTCAAACACCGTCCCCGTCCCCAGCACGCTCTCGGCCTCAATCGTCCCGCCGTGCGCCCGCACCAGTTGCTGCGCAATCGCCAACCCCAGCCCGCTGCTCACCTGCCCTTCGCGTGTCCGCGCTTTATCCCCGCGCCAGAAGCGGTCAAAGATAAACGGTAAATCCTCGGGGGCGATGCCCACCCCGCTGTCCTGCACCCGCAGGATCACCTGCTCGCCTTCGCCCGCCTCGGCCGCCAGCATGATGTGCCCGCCGCGCGGCGTGAACCGCAGTGCGTTCGATACCAGGTTGGAAAGCACCTGATTCAGGCGCGTATAGTCGGCGGTCAATTCCAGCCCCGCCCCGGCGGCGGTCAGGTCAATTCCCAGCCCGGCCGCCTGCGCCGAAAAACTCGCCACCACATCGGCGTATAACTCCTCCACGCCAAAGCGGCTGGGGTGCAGCGGCAACGCCCCCGACTCTGCCAGCGAGAGCGTTTGCAAATCCTCCACCAGCCGCGCCAGCAGCCGTGTCTCCTCCAGCGTATTCTCGATGTGTTCCGGCGTGGCCTGATACACGCCATCCTGAATACCCTCCAAATTGCCCTGGATGATGTGCAGCGGCGTGCGCAACTCATGGGCGATATCCGCCGTCAGGTTGCGGCGCTGCTGGTCGGCCCGCTCCAGTTCGCCCGCCATCTTATTGAAGCGCTTAATCAGTTCGCCAAACTGGGGCGAGTCATCTTTCGGCACCCGCGCCGCCAGGTCGCCGCTCGCCAGCGCGTCAATCGCCTTGAACAGGTGCTGCAGCGGCTCGCCGTAGCGGGTGTACATGGTGAAGGCAAAGACAAACACAAACAGCACCAGCGCCACCGGCGCGCCGCAGAACAACAGCCAGACATTGCGCGAGCCGGAATACTCGGAGAACACCTGGAACAACACCGCCGCCACGCCGCTCACAAACAGCAGCGCCACCACCAGAAAGAAAAGCATCACCGGCACAATACACCCCGCCCGGCTGCCACTCCTCGGTTTCTTACTCGAGGTACCCTTCACACGCTCTTCCGTCATCTACGCCTCACCGCGCCCTATCTTGTCACCCCGAGCCAGCCGACGTTGCGAAGCAGCGCTAGGCCAGCGAGGGGTCGTGTTCCGGCCCCTTTTACAGACCGGCTCACTGGAAAACAATCATTTGCCAATTACCAATTACCAATTACTTCT
>JANJTX010000138.1 GCA_024710875.1 Anaerolineales bacterium
CGCCGTTAGCAATATAGCGTACCCCGTCCATTAATTCCCCATCGGTGATGCCAGTGCCGGCAAAGAACACATCATCGGATGCGACGAGGTCATGCATGGTGAGGACTTTGTCAAAGTCGTACCCCATTTCACGCCCGCGACGCAGTTCATCTTCGTTACGGGCGTACAACTTGCCCTGAATTTCGCCACCCATGGCGCGCATCGCGCAGGCGGTGATGACGCCTTCAGGCGTGCCGCCGATCCCGAGCAGGACATCGATGCCGGAGCCGGGCCAGGCGGTCATGAGGGCGCCGGCGACATCGCCATCATCAATAAATCGAATACGCGCGCCCGCGGCGCGGATTTCCTTGACCATCTCCTCATGGCGCGGACGGTCGAGGATGACGACGGTGACATCGGTAGAGCGTTTGTCCAGGGCAGTGGCAATGGCGGCCAGGTTTTCTCCGATGGACTTTTCGATATTGATAACGCCTGCGGCGTTCGGGCCGACAGCAATTTTGTTCATGTAGACGAAGGGACCGGGGTCGTACATGGTGCCGCGCGGGGCGGCGGCGACGATGGCAATGGAGTTGGGGCGCCCCTGGGCGAGCGGGCGAGTGCCGTCAATGGGGTCAACGGCAAGGTCTATTTCGGGGCCATCACCTGCCCCCAGGACTTCGCCATTAAAGAGCATGGGAGCTTCATCTTTTTCGCCTTCGCCAATGACAACGGTGGCCGTCATGTTAATGGAATTGAGCATCAGGCGCATGCCGTCTACGGCGGCCTGGTCAGCGGCAATTTTGTCGTTGCGCCCCATGAAGGGGGCGGCAGAGAGGGCGGCGGCTTCGGTTACGCGGACGAGCTCGAGGGCCAGGTTGCGGGAGGGGGCAGAGGCAGAGGACATGGCACTAATCTCCTGTGAGTTCTTCGGACTGGCTAGAGGAAAAACCAGATAATGGTGAAATAGGCAATTGGCGCGCCCCACAGCCAGGAGTCGACCCGGTCAAACATGCCGCCATGGCCGGGAAGGACATGGCCTGAGTCTTTTACACCGATTTGGCGTTTGAGCATGCTTTCACCCAGATCGCCGAGAGTGGGAAAGATACCGGTCAGTGCGCCAAGGATGGCGGCCCGGCCGAGGGTGAGGCCGCTGGCGGCAGGGTCCAGGCCAAACTGATAGAACAGCAGGGCAAAGAGTGGCAGAAAAATTGTGCCGGTTAGAATGCCGCCCAGGTAGCCTTCCCAGGTTTTGCGTGGGCTGAGTCGCGGCGTAAGCGGACGTTTGCCCCAGGCACTGCCAATCAGATAGGCGCCCGAGTCTCCCAACCAGATGCCGAACAGGGCGGTCATCAGCCACCAGGGCCCGTTGGGCAGGGCGCGCAGCAGGATGAAGAAAGAGCCAAGCAAGCCAATGTAGAAAATACCACCCAGGGAGGCGAGAAAGTCTGTGCCGGCCTCGTCGCGCCCGCGTTCGTAGGCCCACAGGTGGCGGGTGAGGGTGAGCATGGCGAGCAAGGGGAGCAACCAGGCATCGGCGGCAAAGCCAGTGAGATAGCGGGCGAGAAAGATGGCGACCACACCCCCGACCACAAAAAAGCCGGAGGGACGCTGTCCACCGGCTTTGAGCAGGCTCACGTATTCATGGGCGGCCAGCCCAAAGACAACCAGAAACACCAGGCCGATAACGGCCGGATGCACGAAAATAGCAAAGACGGCCACCGGAAGGGCGGAGAAGGTGACGAGGGTGCGTTGTTTGAGCATCTGAGGCTTGGTCACGGTTGAGTGGTAATGAGGCCAAAGCGGCGCTCGCGGCGCCCGTATTCATGGATGGCTTCCATCAGGTGCTCGCGGCCGAAGTCGGGCCAGAAGGTTTCGGGGAAGACCCACTCGGCGTAGGCAGCCTGCCAGATAAGGAAGTTGCTGGTACGAAGTTCGCCGGAGGTGCGAATGACGAGATCCGGGTCGGGCAGTCCGGCAGTGTACATATAGCGGCTGACAAGCTCGTCGGTGATTTCTTCGGAGGGGATTTTGTCCTGGGCGATGCGTTGGATGGCATGGACGATTTCATCGCGCCCGCCATAGTTGAAAGCGACACAAAGGGTGAGACGCTGATTGTCGCGGGTTGTCTGCTCGCCGTTATGTATCTTTTTAAGCATGCCGGGCCGGATTCCTTCGGTTCGTCCAATGTGGATGAGGCGGGCACCCTGGCGGTTAAGTTCGGCCAGTTCGCGCTCAAAGACATCGTCAAAGAGGTTCATCAGGCCACTGACTTCATCCTGGGGTCGCCCCCAATTTTCGGTGGAGAAGGCGTAAATGGTCAGCACTTTGACGCCAAACTCGACGCAGGCCTCAATGATGCGGCGCAGGTTCTCCGTGCCGGCCCGATGTCCGGCCAAACGCGGCAAGCCGCGCGCCTGGGCCCATCGCCCGTTGCCATCCATGATGATAGCAATGTGCTGCGGAATGGCCGCGAAGGTGATGTTTTCAGAAGTAGAGTTCATGTCCGGGCTTGAAATCAAACTTCAAGGATTTCTTTTTCCTTGCGCTCGCCAATGGAATTAATCTTTTCAATGTATTGGTCGGTGAGCTTCTGAGTGTCGTCTTCCGCGCGGCTGAGTTCGTCTTCGGAAATCATCTTTTCCTGCTCGAATTCGCGCAAGTCTTTGATGGTGTCGCGACGGGTGTTTCGGACCGAGATGCGGGCTTCTTCGAGCCGGTGGTGAACTGTCTTCACGAGGTCGTGGCGGCGTTCTTCAGTGAGGGGCGGCAAATTGAGGCGCACTTGCTTGCCGTCATTGGTGGGGGTGAGGCCCAATTCGGAACTCAAGATGGCTTTTTCAATGTCCTTGATGGTTGAAGGGTCAAAAGGCTTAATCAGCAATTGGCGGGCTTCCGGCACTGAAATGCTGGCCAGTTGAAGCAGTGGCGTTGGCGTGCCGTAATACTCCACGGGGAGTTTTTCTACGAGGCCGGGAGTGGCCCGACCAGTTCGGATGGCTGACAGGTCATCTTCCAGTGCGGCTATTGAGGCTTTCATGGCGATTTCGGCTTCGTGAATCGCTTCCTTAATCACGGGATCCTCCTGCTGTGCGATTGAGATAATGACACCCTGCTACGCATGTGACGCGCACCTGATTTTATCATAGCGGGGAATTATTGCACTGAGGAGCGGCGTGCCGTCAGCCAGCAAAGCAACCAGCCAGCGCAGCCGAGGAACACCAAGAAAAGCAGATAGAAGGTGCCCCGGATGGGGAGTGGGGCACTGGCTACCGGTCCTTGGGGGTGCAGTCCAAAGGATTGCAGGCGGGTAGATGCCAGGAGGAGGATGACGGGAACCGCCAGCAACAAGGGTGAGAGGCGGGGATGAGCGAGGACTTTCCCAAGCGCGAAGGCGAGCAGACCGAGTACGAGGACGTTAACTGAAAGGATGAAGCGCGGCTCGCGCAGAGGAATGCCGCCCCAGTTCACCCAACCTGCCAGCAGGCTGATGCAAAAACCGAGCCCGAAGAAAGCCAATCCAAGGAGAAATACATCCGCTTGACGGCCAGTCCCGCGCCACCCCGAGTTAAATTGGGCCAGCAGGCCAAGCAGGGCGGCGAAGACAAGAAGGAGCATGCCGGTCCAGGTCAGGGCGACGTGGACATAAACTGGCCGGATGCCAGCAGCCAGAGTGCGTTCTTCCGGGGCAAGCAGGGTGACTGCGGCTGCTGTGGCCAGCAATGCGATGAGCAGCCAGGGGGAAGGAAAACGCATGGTTATTCGGTTGAACCACCAGTTACCAGTGTGCCTATTTTCTCGCCCAGCAGGGCGCGGCGCAGGGCGTTTGGATCCCAGAAATTGAGGACAAGGATTGGCAACTTGTTTTCCATACAGAGCGAGATGGCAGTACTGTCCATGACCTGGAGTCGGCGGTTGAGGGTTTCGATATAGGTGAGTTCATCGAATTTGACCGCATTTGGGTTCTTCTTGGGGTCGGAATCGTATACGCCATCGACTTTAGTGGCTTTGATGACGACTTCAGCGCCGATTTCCATGGCGCGCAAGGCGGCGGCGGTGTCGGTGGAGAAGAAGGGATTGCCGGTGCCGCCAGCAAAAATCACGACGCGCCCCTTTTCAAGATGGCGAATGGCGCGGCGGCGAATGTAGGGTTCCGCGACGGAGCGCATTTCAATGGCGGTTTGAACGCGAGTGAGGATGCCGGCGCGCTCGATAGCGTCCATCAGGGCCAGCGCATTCATGACGGTTCCAAGCATGCCCATGTAGTCGGCGGTGGCGCGGTCCATGCCGCGGTCAAGGCCCTGGGCGCCGCGCCAGAGATTGCCGGCGCCAATCACGATGGCCAGTTCAATACCGGTCTCCACAATTTCACGAACGCGCTGGGCGATATCTTCGGCGCGCAGCGGATCTATGCTATGGCCATCTTCGCCGGATAGGGCTTCACCGCTTAGCTTGAGCAGAATGCGCTTATATCTGGGTTGCTCGGGCATGGGTCACTCTCCTGGGGGTAAATGGGCGGGGCATAAAAAAGGCCAACCGGAGGGTTGGCCTTTTTGCTTATTCGGTTGCTTCCATGTCTTCGGCGTGTTCACCGCGCTCCCAGCGAACAAAGCGCCGGACGAGGATGTTTTCGCCAAGGGCGGCCACCTGTTCACCGATGAGGTCCTGAATGGTCTTGGACTCGTCGCGGATGTAAGGCTGGCGCAAAAGGCAAACTTCGTCGCGGTATTTTTCAACTCGACCCTCAACGATTTTGTCCCAGATGTTCTCGGGCTTGCCTTCTTCTTTGGCACGGTTGCGGGCCACCTGACGCTCGCGCTCCAGATGGGCTTCCGGAATGTCTTCGGCATTGACAAATTCCGGGGCGCCGGCGGCGATTTGAAGGGCGATTTCGTGGGCAAGGTTGCGGAAGCCTTCGGAGCGGGCAACAAAGTCTGTTTCGCAGTTGACTTCCACCATCACACCCACGCGGCCATCGCCGTGGGAATACAATTCGAGGACACCGTCCGAGGCTTCGCGGTTGGCGCGCTTGGCGGCGCGGGCGAGTCCTTTTTCGCGCAGAAAATCTACCGCTTTGTCAAAGTCGCCGCCGGCCTGGGTGAGGGCTTCGCGGCAGTCAAGGATGCCTACTCCGGTGGCTTCCCGGAGTTCTTTAATCATTTGGGTGGTGATTTCCATTGTTATTTCCGTTTTCTTTTTCTAATTGTTCGATGGGCTGCTAATGCTATTCGGCCGTTTCTTCGTCGGCAGAATCTGCAACCACATCTTCTTCGTCTTCTTTTTCGTCCGGCTCAGGGCTGGCGAGTTTGACGTCGGCATCCGCTTCTTCTTCCAACTCTACGAAGCTGTCTTCCAGGTCGTCCTCAGCAGCAGCTTCCATCTTGGCGAGAGTGGCTTCTCCGAGCAGGTCAGCATCGGTGAGTTCTTCATCATCGATTTGGGGCGCGCTGATCGGGGCAAGGGTGTCTTCTTCTTCATCCTTGCGCATGTTGCGGCCCTCAATGGCGGCATCGGCGATGTAGGCGACCATGAGTTTGATGGCGCGGATGGCATCATCATTGGAGGGGATGACGTAATCAATGTCGCGCGGGTCGCAGTTGGTGTCTACCAGGGCGACAATCGGGATGTTGAGGGTATTGGCTTCCTTGACGGCGGTTTCTTCGCGGCGCACATCCACGATAAAGAGCATGTCCGGCAGGCGGTGCAGTTTGCGGATACCGCCGAAGCGGGCTTCGAGGCGCTCGATTTTGCGGTCGAGCAGAAGGCCTTCTTTCTTGGTGAGGCGTTCAAAGTCGCCTTTGGCCTTGGCGCGCTCGAGTTTTTCCAATTCGAGGACGCGAGCGCGCATGGTGGTCCAGTTGGTGAGCATGCCGCCCAGCCAGCGAACGGTGACGTAGGGCATGCCACAGCGCTGGGCTTCCATCTCGATGGTTTCAACGGCCTGGCGCTTGGTGCCAACAAAAAGCACGGTTCCGCCACGGGATACGGCATCGCGCACCATGTTGTAGGCTTTATCGAGCGAGCCAACGGTTTGCTGCAGGTCGATGATGTGAATGCCGTTCCGTTCGGTGAAGATGTACGGCTTCATGTGGGGGTTCCACCGGTGGGTGCGGTGGCCGAAGTGGACGCCACTTTCGAGCAGCGCCTTCATGCTGATTTTTGCCATGGGATTACTCCTTTGCGTTTTGTCTGCCGCTTTCTTCTCCCAGCCGCGCCGCCCTGCTGTGCAGGGCACGCACGCGCCTGTCTGAAAGCGTGTGGATTTTGCCCGGCCTGGCAGCCGAGCCGCTGGAGTATATCATGGGCGCGGATGGCGGTCAATGAATTGGTCGGAATGAAATTTTCGCCGTAGTTTTATGAAAACAAAAGGCCGCCCGGTAGAAGGCGGCCTTTTGCATGGCATTGGGCGGCGTTTAGAGCAATCCTATCAGCCAATTCATGATGTTCCAGAAGATATTGTAAAGCGGTGCGGGCCAATTGCTGGCGGGCAGGACGGGCGGGAAGGTGGTGGCTTGGGGTTCGTCAACCCGGATGCCTGCCCCGCTGACATCCCAGAGGATATCGGCACCAGGGATGCCCATCGAGGCAAGGAAGGCATCCGCGTCGTAGCCATTGTTTTCGAAGGTATTGCCATAGATGTGGATGTTTTCCGGAGTGGGGCCGATGTCAATTTCGTTGGCGTCAAAAGCAATCATGAGGTTGAAAATGCCCAACCCAGCGGTCTTGTTGCCGCGAATGATGTTGTTGTAGACCTCAACTTCATCGGCAGCGATTAGTGCGATTCCGGACCCGGCGGGCATTTTGCTGGCGGCGGTGTTGGGCTTGGCGAAATTCTCATGATTGTTGTTTTCCACAAGATTGTCATACAGCACGGTGTGCTTGGACACCTTGCTGGTGAGTTGCGGCAGGAGCACAATCAAGATGCCGTTGGTGTTGCCATGGGCATGATTGCGGTAGACCTCACCATTGACAACGTTTTCAAGCTCGATGCCAAGGACGTTGCCAAACACTTCGTTGTCGCGCACCACGACATTCATACTCTGGCCAGCATAGATGCCGGCATCGTCTGCGCCGCTGACAACGGAGTGCTCAATCAGTACGTCGGTGCTTTGGACGGGGTACAAGCCGTACGTGCCGGTGTTCTCTGCCACCATGTGGTGCATGTAGACACCGGTTACGCCTTCCACGATTACTCCATTGTCGGTGTAGTTGCGCACATGCAGATAGCCGATTTCAAAGTTGTTGCCGGATGAGATGACGGCTTCCGAGAGCGCGTCGCGGCCATCAAGAATCGGTAGTTCGCCCAGCGCATTTGGTACGCCGAGCAGGGTGATGTCATTGAGGTCGATAACCAGGCGCTCATGGTAAACGCCAAACGGAATCTGGATTGTGTCGCCGGGGCGAGCCTGGTCGATGACGGATTGGATCGATTGGCCGGTGCGAACGGTCAGGGTGAGGCCGGGGCCGGTAATAACATTGCCGCCACCTGCAGCGGCATTAAGGTCAGCGGCGAGGTCGCGGGCAAAATTGGGAATGCGATGGGCGACCGGCAGACCAGAAGGTACGGTTGCGGGTGTTTCCGGCAAGAGACTCTCATCGGTCAGGGCATACAGGAAGGCGATCAGGTCCTGGGTTTCCAGTTCGGTAAGTTCAAAGCCCTGAACAAACGGGTCAATGTCTGTCCGGCCGCGGGCGCGCCCCCCGCCCTGGGCGTAGAAATCAACGACCTCTTCCAGCGTGGCAAAGATGCCATTGTGCATATAGGGGGCGGTGAGGGCGATGTTGCGCAGGGTCGGGATTTTGAAGGCGCCATTCACGCCATCGGCGACCACAGCAGCTCGCCCTGGGTCGTCGGGTAAGCCGGGGTAGGCGGGTACGCCGATGGTGCGAAACGTGTCGCCACTGAAGGTGGGAGCCGTGTGGCACTCAAAACAACGCAGGGCGGCCGACCGGAACAAGGTGAGGCCGCGACGCTGGGAGGAAGTCAGGGCATCCAGTTCACCGGCAGCATATTTGTCGAAGGGGCTATCCTGGGAGAGCAGGGTGCGCTGGAAGGCAGCCAGGGCGCGCACGACGTTGTCGACCGTAACGGAGTCTTCGCCGCCCCCGAAGGCGGCATCAAAAAGCCGGACGTATTCGGGGATGGCGCGCAGTTCAGCGGCCAGGGCTTCGTTGTTCTCGACAGCCATTTCATCGCTGTGATTGAGCGGCACCAGGGCCTGATACTCAAGCGATTCGACCCGGCCATCCCAAAACAAAGCACTGGTGAAGGCGACATTCCAGAGCGTGGGAGTGTTGCGAGTGAGGCCAATGCCGCCGCTGCGTTCGGGTCCGACCCCGGCTCCGCCGGCGCCAACCGCCTGGGGCAGGCCGTCGGCAAAGCCATAGTCGGGGTGGTGGCAGGAGGCGCAGGCGATGT
Organism: Anaerolineales bacterium; assembly: GCA_024710875.1. GTDB lineage: Bacteria > Chloroflexota > Anaerolineae > Anaerolineales > UBA11579 > SCUK01. Next base: position 8,396 of record JANJTX010000138.1, read on the forward strand.
CATTTTCGGCTGAAAGCACGGGGTCAAAGAAGAGTAATCGCCCCAGTTCTACCCGTTCGGGGGTGCCGGTGTTGCCCATGTCATCTACGGCCGGGAAGGCGCGTTGCAGGCCGGTGGTGCTGGGTTGGACACTGCTGGAACCGGCGCCGTAGGCTTCCGGCCCGGGGTGCTGATCCACCGGGATAGGGCTGAGTGCAGCCAAAGCAAGGACCGCCAGCAATGCAACCAATAAGCCAACAGCAATTCGAGTGATCCAGGTCTTCATTGTTCCTCCGGCCAAAGGATATGGGCGTTATTCAAGGGTGAGTAGATAGAGGATGAGGGCATCGAAGTCTTCGCCACTCAGAGTCTTGCCAAATGTATTTGGCATGAGATTCTGGTAGCCGGTAACTATGTATTCTGACGGACGCAGGATGGCATTGCTCAGATAGGTTTGGGCATCCTGGCCTTCTACGCGGAGGGCGGCCTGGCTGGCAATCCCAGCCAAAGAGGGGCCAACCAGAGTCATGTCGGCCTGGGTGGCATGGCAGGCTGCGCAGTGGATGCGAAAGACTTCCTGACCCTGGGTTAATACTGGGTCTAGAGTGGCAATGGCGGTTGATGGAGTGGCCGATCCGCCACAGGCGACGAGCAACAGGGAGAACAGGAGCAGGAAGAGCATAGTGCGTGGATGCATTGGGGTCACCATTCGAGAAGGGATTGAATTTCGGTGCGGATGCGGTCAGTGCCGGGAAGGACAGCGGCGTTCATCAGTGGAATGTTGAAGGGAATTGGGACGTCTGGTACGGTAACCCGGCGCAAGGGGGCATCCAGGGTGGTGAAAGCCTCCTGTGAGACGGTTGCTAGAATCTCGGCGCCAAAACCGCCGGTATGGGTGTCTTCATGCGCAACCAGCAGCTTGCCGGTTTTGCGAACCGAGGCAAGTACGGTTTCCTTATCCCAGGGGGAGATGGTGCGCAGGTCAATGATTTCTATTGCGCCGGGATACGGTTGGGCGGCTTCCAGGCAGCGGTGGAGGGTTTCTCCCCAGGAGACTACGGTGAGGTCGCTGCCGGGCTGGAGGATGGCTGCGCGCCCAAAGGGAAGGCAGTACTCGTCTCCGGGCCATGGTTTGCGGCCGATGGGGGTATCGTACAGGGCGCGGTGCTCAAGGAAGATGGTGGGGTCCTGCTCGCGCAGGGCAGTGCGGAGGAGTCCGGCGGCATCTTCGGCATTGGATGGCAGGGCGATACGCCAGCCGACCATGTGGGCGTAGATGGCTTCGCCACTGACCGAATGCCAGGGATCGCCGGTTTTCTTGCTGTATCCGACCGGGATGCGGATGACCACCGGGGCAGCAAATTTGCCGGCAGTGCGCCAGCGTACCCAGCCGGTGTCGTGAATTTGCTCATGGGCGGGGTCAGCGTACTTGCGGAATTGGATTTCTGGTACCGGGCGAAGGCCGGCCATGGCCAGGCCGGCAGCGCGACCGATTATGCCCTCTTCGGAAAGCGAGGTGTCAAAGACGCGGCGTTCTCCGTACTTGTTTTGCAGGTCGGTGGTGACGCGGTGGACACCGCCGCGTGGGCCGACATCTTCCCCAAAAACCATCACGCGGGAGTTGGCAGCGAGTTCGGTTTCCAGAGTGCGGCGAACGGCTTCGCTGAAGTTGATACGGGGTCCCTCTGGTTGGGGGGCGTTGAATTTGGGGGGGAGTTGGGCAGCGGGCGGGGGGACCAGGGGCTGGCCATCCCCAGAGAAGGTGTGCCGCTGGGCAGAATCGGCCTCCGGATCTGGGGCGGCTTCGGCGGCGACCAGCGCGGCACGAACTTCCTGCTCCACTTCGGATTTCAAGCCCTCCCAGTCAAATTTTGGGCCGAGGTGGGCGCGCAGGGTGGTGAGCGGGTCGCGGGCCTGCTCGGCTTTGATTTGCTTTGCGCTTTTGTAGGCAGTCTGGTCTTCGCCAAAAGTGTGGCCATGTAAGCGCACAACTTCGAGGCGCAGCAGGCAGGGCCCCTGGCCGCTACGGACGGATTGTACGGCTTGAGAAATCAAACTGGCGGTTTCTTCAGGCTGGGTGCCAGAGCCTTGGAGGATTTTGAGGTTTTTGAAGGCGGCAAGATTTTCGGCGATATTGCCGCCGGGGGTCTGGAAGTGGCGGGGAACCGAGATGCCATAGCCATTATCTTCGATGAAGAAAAGTATGGGCAGCTGGAGGGTAGTGGCGATGGTGAGGGCGGCCCAAAAACCGTTGGCTGCCACAGAGCCGTCCCCGCCGAGGGCAACCGCCAGCGCGCCCTGCCACTCTTTGTCTTGCAGTTCATCACGATAGTAGGTGATAGCTTGCGCCCAACCGGCGGCGGGGGTGTATTGAGCGCCGACATCTCCTGACGAGGGCAGCACCGTAACGCCATGGCGGGGCGGCATGGAATAGACGACGCCGACATCGCGGCCTTCTGAAGGCGAGCCGGTGCGCGCCATGTCGGCAGCGAAGGCTTCCTGCGGGGTAAGGCCAGCGGCCAACATAAACGGCCGCGAGCGGTAGTAGACGGTGGCGGCATCATGGCCCTGGGTTAGCTGGAGGCCAAGCAGGATTTGGGAGAGTTCATGGCCCTTGGCCGAGAACTGGTAGGTGACCTTTCCAGCCGGGACAAGCTCGGTCTCTTCGATCTCGTCGATGGTGCGGGAGGTGAGCAGTAACCGGGCGACGGTGGACCAGTCAACAGGGGAGTTGGATTCTTTGGCTGACTTTGCCATCAGGCATCCTCGATTTCAACATAGATGCGCTTGTTGATTGCGCCTTTGCTCTTGTAATCAGACACGCGAATAGGGCCTACTTCTGCGGTGCTGGCGACATGCGTACCACCATCGGCCTGCAGGTCCAGCCCTTCAATTTCGACGACGCGCACTTCCGGGATGCCTTCTGGCAGGAGGTTGATTTTGGTGCGGATGAGATCGGGGATGGCGAAGGCTTCGGCGCGGGGCAGAATGCGGACATGAATGGGGCGATTGGCCCTGACTTCAAGGTTTATAGCGGCTTCAATTTCTGAAACAAGCTCGGCGCGCATGGACTCGAATTCAAAGTCCATGCGGCCCTGTAAGGGTTCCATGTTTCCGCCGGTTACGGATGCGTCGTAATCGCGAAAGACAGCGCCACACAGGATGTGCATCGCAGTGTGAGTGCGCATGAGCTGGTAGCGACGTTCCCAGTTCAGGGTGGCGCGAATGGGAGTCCCAGACTCGGGGAGCGGAAGTTCGCCGTCTAGCAGATGCCAGAGTTGGCCATCCTGTTTCTTGAAGCCGGAAATCGCATAGGTGGATTCGGAAGCAAAGAGTGTGCCTTCATCGGCAGGCTGGCCGCCGCCGCCGGGATAAAAGGCGGTTTGTTCCAAAGCAACGGCGCGCAAATCCGGATTGACAGCCGTAACCAGGCTTTTGAACTCTTTCAAGTAGGAATCAGTTTGATATAGCAGGCGGGTCACGCGAGCCACTCTCCTCCAGGTGGATGCACGAAGGTTATTTTAGTCTATGGGCGGGGGAGGGGCAAGGGGCTAAGGCCCGCGTAGCAGACTGGCTGGCAATATCAGGCGGGCAGTATGACTTCTGGTTTTTCGTTGAAGGGACTGTTGACCAGTGTGCTGACGGGATAGTGCATCATCTCGCTGGCTGGATAAGGCCGCAGAAGGGGCTGGAGCGCGTCAGGTGATTGTTCAGCGGGGTCGAGCCAGGGCTGATGGGCCGAGGGCGGCAGGATGACGGGCATTCGGTTGTGCAGGCGGGACATCATTTCATTGGGTTCGGTGGTGATGATGGTGGTGGAGTAGACTTCGGAACCATCGGGCGCATGCCAGATTTCCCACAGGCCGGCAAAGGCAAATGGTTCCTTCGATTCGAGTTGAATGTAGTGGGGTGTTTTGCCGCCGCCGGGTTGCTTAACCCATTCGTAGAAGCCATCAGCGAGTATCAGGCAGCGGCGGCGATTGTAGGCATTCCGGAAGGATGGCTTTTCGGCGAGGGTCTCGGCGCGGGCGTTAATCATTTTGTTGCCGATGGAAGGGTTTTTGGCCCAGGAGGGGATGAGGCCCCAGATGAATGCATCCATGTAATTCTTGCCATTGTTAGGAACGACAGCCAGAGGCTGGGTGGGGGCGATGTTGTAGCGCGGTTGCAGAGTGTGGGGGACTACCAGCCAGGGAAAGGCGGCGTGAATAGTATCCGCATCAACTGTCAATGTAAAGCGACCACACATCGCGACCTCCTGCTTAGCGCAAGTGTTCTATTTTAACACGAAAATGAACTTGGGATTAGTCTTCGGTTTGGCCCCAGCCGCCGCCACCCGGAGTGCGGATCGAGAGGATATCATTCGTTTGGAGCTCAATGCTGCCCTTGGCTGGCAGGGGAGATTCCTGGCCGGAACGGACGAGGATGTTTTCGCCCACGGCGCCAGGTTTCCCACCGGCCATGCCGTAGGGTTGGCTCGTCCGTCGTTCGGTAAGCAGACTGATAGTGGCGGGGGCCAGCAAGCGCATATCGCGTTGCAGGCCATTGCCACCGGGATAGCGGCCCTGACCTCCGGTATTGGGTCGGATTGCATAACGAACAACCTGGATGGGATAAGAAAATTCGAGGGCTTCTGCCGGGGTGTTCAGCGTGTTGGTCATGTGGGTGTGGATGGCTGATTCGCCGGGTAGACCTGGTCGCCCCCCCATGCCGCCGGCCAGCGTTTCGTAATAAGTAAAGGCTGTGTTTTGGAAGGGATTCCATCCGCCGATGAGGACGTTGTTCATCGTGCCCTGTGAGGCGGCAGGGATGCGGTCCGGGGCGGCCTGGGCCAGAGCGCCCAGCAGAATATCTGTAATGCGCTGGCTGGTTTCCACATTGCCGCCCGCCACCGGAGCGGGCCGACGGGCGTTTACCAATGTGCCCTCTGGAGCAATTACCCGGATGGGCCGCAGACTGCCCGAATTGTTGGGAGCGTTTGGGGCCAACAGGCAATGGAAAACGTAATGTACGGCCGAAAGAGTGATGGCATAGACAGCGTTGACGCTGCCTGCAGCCTGGGGGGCTGTACCGGTGAAATCGACGGTGGCCTGTTCGCCCTGAATGGTAATCACAACTTGCAGCGGCAGGGGCGATTCGGAGATGCCATCCCCATCAAGCTGGTCGGCAAATGCATAACGCCCGTCTGGCAGGTGGTGCAGGAGGGCGCGTACCAGCCGCTCGGAATAATCCAGCAGGCCAGCCGCCTGCTCCTGAACTTTGGGAATGCCATAGCGGCTGACGAGTTCCTGCAAGCGGGTTACGCCGCGCTGGTTAGCTGCCAGTTGGGCGCGCAGATCGCCAGCGCGCTCTTCAGGGGTGCGAACGTTGGCAAGCAAGATTTCCCACACACCGCGCTGGAGCTGACCGCCGGCAACCAGTTTTACTGGGGGCAGGATCAGGCCCTCCTGAATGAGCTCGCGAGCAATTGGCATGGAGCCTGGCGCCATGCCTCCGATGTCGGCATGGTGGGCGCGGTTGGCGACAAAGCCAATGCAGGCTTGATTGACGAAGACCGGCGAAATCAGGGTAATGTCCGGCAGGTGGGTGCCGCCGCGATAGGGGTCATTCAGGATGACGATATCGTCGGGTTCAAAGCTGACTTCGGCAAGGGCCAGCTGAACCGAGAGTGGCATGGCACCGAGATGGACGGGGATATGGGCGGCCTGAGCAATCATTTCGCCAGCGGTGTTGAAGATGGCGCAGGAATAATCGCGGCGTTCTTTGATGTTGGGAGAGTAGGCGCTGCGTTTTAGGAGTGCGCCCATTTCTTCCGGGATGGCAGCGAAAAGCAGTTTGAAAATTTCCAGTTCAATGGCGGGATTCATGCTGCGATCTCAA
>JANJTX010000141.1 GCA_024710875.1 Anaerolineales bacterium
CCCCTGCTCATCCGCCACCAACGGCACCGACACCCCCGGCCCCGACGGCGGCACGATCTCCACCTCGGCGACGAGGTCGGCGCACTGGCCGCGTCCGGTCAGGGCGGCCGCCGCGCGCAGCGGCAACCCGCGAGGCGCCGTCTCGTTCACGGCCAGGGTATGCAGCACCACCTCGGTCTGGGCCAGCACGCTGCCGGGTTGCACTCCCCGCAACACGGTTGGCCGCACAAAACTACCGCGCTCATACCCCGGGATAGCAGCACCCCGTCCGTCCACCAGCGCCTCGGCGCCCTCTGCCAGCCCGCGTCCAATCAGGCCTTCCACCCGCGTCTGGCTGACGGCGCTGATGACCGGCCCCATCTGAACGCCGGCTTCCAACCCATAGCCGACCTTACGGGAGGCGGCCATATCCGCGATCGCTTCCGTAAACGGGTCGCGCGCCGGGCCTACCGTTATCGCCAGCGAGGCCGCCAGGCAGCGCTGCCCGGCGCAGCCAAAGGCGCTATCGGCCGTGATACGCGTGGTCATCTCCATATCTGCATCCGGCAGCACGATAATCGGATTCTTGGCCCCACCCTGCGCCTGCACCCGTTTGCCATGCGCCGCGCCTTTGGAATATACATGCCGCGCCACCGCCGAAGACCCCACAAAACTGATGGCGCGGATGGTCGGATGTTCGAGAATCGCATCCACTACCTCCTTGCCGCCATGCACCAGATTCACCACCCCGGCCGGCAGGCCCAGACTGTCCAGTAACTCAAACACTTTCATCATCGTCAGTGGCACCCGTTCCGATGGCTTGACGATGACCGTATTGCCACACGCCAGTGCATACGGCAGGAACCAGAACGGGATCATGCCCGGAAAATTAAACGGCGCAATGATGGCGCACACACCCACCGGCTGCCGGATCATCAGCTCATCAATCCCCGGCGCGATGTCTTCAGAAATCTGGCCCTGCATCATCAGGGGTATCCCGCAGGCCACTTCCACATTTTCCACCGCCCGGCGCATCTCGCCCCGCGCCTCATCCAATGTCTTGCCGCATTCCATCGTAATGGTGCGCGCCAATTCCTCGAAATGTTCTTCCAGCAGCATCTTCAGCCGAAATAGGTATTGAATCCGCTCGGTGGCTGGCGTTGCCCGCCAGGCCGGGAAAGCCTTTTGGGCCGCTTCGGCGGCGCGTTCCACATCTGCGGCGCCTCCCAGTGGCGTCTCTGCCAGGGATTCCAGTGTGGCTGGGTTGAACACCGCCAGCGCTTCTCTCGCTTCGGCGGCTTTCCATTCCCCGCCCAGGTAATTTTTCAATCGCTCAACGGACATTGTGGCTCTCCTCGCGTGGGACTATCTGGGGGCATTATATCCAATCCCAATGTATCCATATTCAGCAACCTATTCGCTTATCCGAATAAGGATACATGCCCCCGCCGGGTGGGGACATTTGTCCGTGTGCAGTCGGGCTGCATCCACCTACAATGAAACTGTGACCGAATCTATTGATTGAAGGCGGTAAGGCATGAAAGAATTCAAATATGTCTGGGCCATTGGCTTAATCGGCACTATCGCTCTGATTATTGCCCCCGTTATTTTGTTCTGGCCAAAAGACGTTGCACCCCAGGATGATCCCTGGGCCAATATGCCCATCCACCCCACCCACACCGACCATAGCGCCATCATTCAGGGTGAGTTTGAAACCGGGCCGGATGTCACCCGCGCCTGCCTGACCTGCCACGCTGAAGCCGGCGAAGAAATGCTGCACTCGGTTCACTACAAGTGGGAAGGCGAGCCGGTCCTCCTGCCCGGGCGCGACGAGCCGGTGACCATCGGCAAGCGCAACCAGATAAACAACTACTGTATTGGTATTCAATCCAACTGGGGCGGCTGCACCTCATGCCACGCCGGCTATGGCTTTGATAACGCCGATTTCGACTTCACCAATGTAGAAAACATTGACTGCCTCGCCTGCCACGACACCAGCGGCCAGTACGTCAAAGGCAATGCCGGTCTGCCGGTGGAGGGCGTGGACCTGCTCGTCGCCGCCCGCAGCGTGGGCCTGCCCACCCGTGAAAACTGCGGCGCCTGCCATTTCAATGGCGGCGGCGGCAACGCCGTAAAACATGGAGACCTTGACCAGACCCTGTATTTTCCCACCGCCGCCATTGACGTGCACATGGGGAAATACGATTTTCAATGCATTGACTGCCACCGCACTACCGACCACCAGATTGCCGGCCGCGCACTCTCCGTCAGCGTGGATAACGCCAACCAGGTCTACTGCACCGACTGTCACATTGAAGCCCCCCATGCTGACCAGCGCATCAACACCCACCTTGACTCAGTCGCCTGCACCACCTGCCATGTACCCCAGGGCGCCGTCCGCGACGCCACCAAGATGAACTGGGACTGGTCTACCGCCGGGCAGGACATCCCTGAAGACACCCACCTCTATCTCAAAATCAAGGGCACTTTCGTCTATGAAGCCAATTTCATCCCCACCTACCTGTGGTGGAACGGCACCGGCGACCGCTATTTGCTCGGCGACCCAGTCAACAAAGACGGTGTGACCTCTATCAATATACCGCTCGGCGATATCAACGACCCCAACGCCCTGATCTGGCCCTTCAAGGTTCATACTGCCAACCAGCCCTACGACCCGGTCTACAACTGGCTCGTCCAGCCCCAGACAGTGGGCGAATACTGGGTCAATTTTGACTGGTACGCTGCCTTCGAAAAAGGAATGGAAACTGTCGGACTGCCATGGAGCGGCGAAGTCGGCTTCACCGAGACTGAAATGTTCTGGCCGCTGGCGCACATGGTCCAGCCCAAGGAAAACACCCTGCAATGCGAAGCCTGCCACAGCCCCAACGGGCGGATAGACTGGCTCTCCCTCGGTTACCCCGGCGACCCGCTCACCTGGGGCGGCCGCACCACACCCTGACCCATGAGACTCTCGATGAACTCACTCCCCGCCCCCTTCCTGCGTTTCCGCCGCTACCGCTGGGTCGTAATCTCGCTGACTCTGGCAGTGCTGCTGCTTTCTGCCA
>JANJTX010000178.1 GCA_024710875.1 Anaerolineales bacterium
GTCGGCTTTGAGGCTGGCGGCGAGCAGGGCCGAAGCGTGGTCTTTGTCAATCACGGCCTCGATGCCGATGAGGTTGCCCTGTTCGTCCTGCACGACCGGGATGCCGCCGCCGCCACCGGCGATGACAGTAAAGCCATTGGCCACCAGATGGTGGATGGCTTCAAGCTCCATGATTTCAACCGGCTTGGGCGAAGGCACAACCTGGCGCCAGCCGCGGCCAGAGTCTTCCACGAAGGTCTTGCCTTCTTTCATGTGTTCGCGGGCGGTGGCTTCATCCAGAAACGAGCCAATCGGTTTGCTGGGCTTCTCAAAGGCCGGGTCTTTGGCATCCACGCGCACCTGGGTGACGACGGTGGCAGCGGTCTTTTTCAAGCCGCGCTGCTTGAACTCGTTGTGGAGGGCGCGCTGGAACATGTAGCCAATCGCGCCCTGGGTGTCTGCGCCGCAGTAGTCCAGCGGAACAGGGTGCAGTTCACCCAGCGAGAGTTCGGAACGGCGCAGGATGAAGCCGATCTGCGGACCGTTGCCGTGCGAGATGACGACATCCCAGCCGTCCTGAATCATGCTGGTGATGTGACCCATGGTTTCACGGGCGGCCTCGTACTGGTCGGGGATGGTCTTGCGATTGTTGTCTTTGATGAGGGCGTTGCCGCCCACGGCGACGACGGCGACTCTGTTTGGCATACGGGTTCTCCTAGCGCATCGTGAGGGCCATGACGGCCTTCTGAGCGTGCAGGCGGTTCTCGGCCTGGTCAATCACCGCCGATTGCGGGCCATCCAGCACTTCGTTGGTCACTTCGATGTCGCGGTCAGCAGGCAGGGGGTGCATGTAGATGGCATCGTCATGGGCGACGCTCATCTTGTCGGCATCCGTAATCCAGTCCTTGTGCATGTCCTGCATTTCCTTGCCCTTTTCGGGGTCGGTGGTGGTGAGCAGGGGGCCCCAGGACTTGGCGTAAATGACATCGCCATCTTTAAAGCCTTTTTTCATGTCATGGACGACATCAAAGCCGACTTTGTGCTTTTTGGCTTCGCCCTGGGCCTGGTCAACGATATCGGGCATGAGTTCAAAGCCCTTGGGGTAGGAGAGGACGACATCCGCGCCGAAGCGCGGCAGTTGCAGGATGAGCGACTGGGGCACGGAGATGGGCTTAAGGTAGGAGGCGGCATAGGCCCACGAAACGACGACGCGCTTGCCGCGCAGGTTGCGGGTGCTGAACTTCTCCATGATGGTCATGAGGTCGGCGAGGCACTGGAAGGGGTGATAGACCTCGCACTGCATATTGAGGATGGGGGCGCGTGAGGCTTCGGCCACCAGGTTGAGGTAGCGGTTGCCGACGCCGTACTCGACGTGGCGGATGGCGATGCCGTCAAAGTAGCGGCCGTAGATGTTGCCGAGTTCGCGCTCGGTGTCGCCGTGTGAAATCTGGGTGGTGCGGGATTCGATAAAGGCGCCGTGGCCGCCAAGCTGGGCCATGCCGGCCTCAAACGAGCCGCGGGTGCGGGTGCTGGAGTAGAAGAACAGCATGGCGAGGACTTTATCGCGCAGCAGGGCATGCGGCTCGCCGAGGGCGCGCTTGCGCTTGAGGTCCCAGGCCACATCCAGAACGGTTTCGACTTCTTCCTTGCTGAAATCCAGGTCGCCAATCAGGTCACGGCCTCTTAAATCGGTTTGCATGGTACACCTCGTTGGTGAGATAGTGGGGTGGGTGGTAAATGGGAATTAGGTATTGGCAATTCGCAAGCCGAGACGGTTTCCTCCTCATTCGCCGGTGAGTAACGCGGGCAGAATGGCGTAGAACTCGGTGGCTTTCACCACTTCATCCAGCGCGACCGAGTCGTTGGTGGTGTGGGCGGTGACTTCATCGCCGGGGCCAAAGCCGATGCTGGGGATGCCGGCCTTGCCAGCCCAGTAGATGCCGTTGGTGCTGAAGTTCCACTTGCCGCTGTCGGCAGTCGGTAGGCCGATGAGGGTGCGGGCGCGCTGGCCCGCCTGTACCAACGGATGCTCATCTTCCAATGCCCAGGCGGGGAAGTATTTATCGACCGGGAAGACGAAGCCGGTGTAGGAGGGCGTGTCGTAGAACATCTCTTTGACCGAGACCGTGTCGCTGAATTCGGTCGGGATAAGGTCGCGCACCTGTTGGATGGCTTTTTCCTTGTCTTCGCCGAAGGTCAGGCGGCGGTCAACGAAAAGGGTGGCTTCATCCGGCACGGCGTTAATGCTGGGGGTATGGACGTGCAGGTCGCTGGCGGTGATTTTGCCGTGACCGAGGAAGGGATGGTCGCCCAGTTTGGGTTCCAGGTCGCGGATGCCTTCCAGCAGCGGGATGAGCTTGTAGAGGGCGTTATCGCCAAGGTGGTTGCTGGCGGCGTGGGCGCTGCGGCCGCGGCTGACGACTTCCATCTCCACCCGGCCCTTGTGGCCGCGATAGACCTGCATGCGGGTGGGCTCGCCGATGACGACAAAATCCGGCCGGATTTTGGGGTCAACCTCCACAAAGGTATTGGGGGCGATGCCGTCGCACCATTCTTCCATGTTGCCGAAATAGTAGGCGGTCCAGCCTTCCAGCAGGCCGAGGTCACGGGCAATGGCGGGGCCATAGACCATGCCAGGGGTGCTGCCTTTTTCATCGCAGGCGCCGCGGGCGTAGAGGATGCCGTCTTCGACTTTGCCCATGAAGGGGTCCCAGCCCCATTCTTCGGGGTTGCCGATGCCGACGGTATCAATGTGCGAATCCATCACGATGATTTTCTCGCCGTTGCCGATGCGGCCGATGATGTTGCCCATCTGATCAAAGCGGATTTCGTCATAATTCAGGCCAACCATCTCCTGGGCGATACGCTCCCCAACCGGCCCAATTTGAGAATCCATGCTGGGGATGGCGACGATTTCACGCAAAAACTGGATGATGCGGTCCTGCTGTTCGGCCACTTTGGCCTGTACTGCTTTTACAGTTTGCTCGTTCATGCTTGGCTCCGAAAATTAGTAACGGGCGGGTTTGCCTGTTACGGGGTGGCTTTGCCAACCCGGCGGACAACATGGAAATTGAAGTAGCCGGGCAAGTAATAAGAGTAGGAATAATCCACCGCGCGGCCCTCGCGGGTGTAGAGCAGGGCCTCGAAATAGAGCAGGACATCGCGGCGCTGGATGCCTAGGGCTTTGGCAATCTGGGGGGTGGCGGCGACGGCATTGATGGTGGTATCGCTGGTGGTGAGGGCCACCTGACCGGACTGCACCATCAGGTCGAGCACCGAGCCGGTGAAGTCGCGTTGCAGGCGTTGCGGGTCAAGGACATCTTCCGGCAGGGTGTCCACGAGGTAAGCGACCGGGCGGTCATCGGCCTGCATGACCCACGACACTTGCACCACGTTGCGGCTGGAGCCCATATCCAGGCGGGCGGCCTCGGCCGGCGTGGGCGGGCGGGTGTCAATCTCGTATTCGCCCAGGCGCATGGTCATGCCCATGCGGGCGGCGAGGGTGTGGATGCTTTCCAGCACTTCCAGGCCGGAGGTCATGACGGTGGGCGGCTGGGCGACAAAGGTGCCAACGCCCTGACGGCGGTGAATGAGGCCTTCGGTTTCAAAGGTGCGCATGGCCTCACGCAGGGTGGCGCGTGACACGGCGAGGGTTTTGGCCAGTTGCGGCTCGGAGGGCAAACGCTCGCCGGGTGGAGTGCGGGCAATCAGGGCGCGCAGGTCTTCATGCAGGCGGGCGGCCAGCGAAAGCGGGCGGGGGGCATTCAGCATAGGGGGGTACTCCTTTGAGCAGGCCTCATAATTGCCAGCTTTCGCCCCAGTTTTCCAGCAGGGTTTGGTAGGCGGGGTCGGCGTAGCGGGTGAGGGCAAACTGGGGGGCATAGTCTGGCAGGGGCGCGCCGGCGATGTACCCGGCCAGCAGTTCGGCCAGGCCGGCGGCGGCCATGATGCCATAGCCGGACAGCGCGCCGATGAGGTAGGCGCCCTCCAACGGCAGCGGCCCGGCCAACGGGCGGTTCTCTTCGGTTTTGGTGTAGTAGCCGCCATCGACGACCGGGCGGGGCATTTTGTGCTGATAGGCGCGCATGCCGGGCAGGATGCGGGCGAGGCCGCGTACCGCCAGTTCGGCGGTTTGCGGGTCAAGAGCAGGCGGGAAGACGGCTTCGACCGGCTCGTTATGGATATCCCACAGCACGAGGACGCTCTGGGCGGCCGGGTCACCTTCGGGGCGGGTGTGCGCGCCAGACGGTAGTGTTTCGGTCAGCCAGGAGGTGGCTGGGTCTTCGGCCAGCATCTGACGTTCCTCTTCGGACCAATCCAGCATCTGTTCATCGGCGCAGATGACCAGCGGCGCCTCCCGCCCAAGGGCGGCGGCGGTGTCATTGAAGGCGGCCTTGAGGTGCAGTTCGTTGTAGACCGGGATTTCCAGCCCCATCAGACGGCCAACCTCTTCGAGGCGCGGGCCAGCGGCGTTGATGAAGGTGGGCGTGGCAATGCTTGTGCCATCGGCGAGGCGCACGCCACTCACCCGCCCGGCGCTGGATTCGATGGCATCCACGCGGCCGGTGAGGAGTTCGACGCCGGCGCGGCGGGCTTCGTCCAGCAGCCACATGCCATACTGCTGGGCGCTCAACCAGCCGGCGCGGCGCACATGCAGGGCCGCGGCAACTTCGGGGGCGAGGTAGGGGAAGTGGACGCGAATCAGAGCCGGGTCGGTGAGCAGGTCAGCGCCGGTGAGCCCGGTGGCGTAGCCCTCCGGGGTGTGGGGAGTGTAGGCAGACGAACCCGGGCCGTGTTGACGCAGCGGCCCGGCGCCGAGGGTGGCGGCCTCTTCAGCGGCGGCGCGCAGACCGGCCACGCTGGCCGGGTCGGTGGTGACATAGAGATAGCCGCGCTGGTTGAGGTGAAAAAGGTTGCCGCAGGTGGCGGCGAATTCATCCAGCAGGTCAATGCTGCGGTTCATCAGGCGCACCATGGCATCGCCCGGGCCGGGCCACCAATTGCGGTAGCACTCGGTGGATTTGTCGCTGGTGAGGGTCAGGGGCGGGCGGTCATCCACCAGCAGGATGTCTTTGAGGCCATGCCGCACAGCGAGGAAATAGGCGGCGCTAACCCCGGCAATGCCGGCGCCACAGATGACAATGGAGGCCGAACGCGGCGCGCTCATCGGGTCTTAGAGGTCGGCGACCAGGCGGTGGGCGGCGGCGTTGTGCTTTTCAATGAGGGTCGGGAGGTCAACGGTGGTGAGCTGGCCGTGCTTGACGATGAAACGCCCGCCGACGACGGTATAGGCGGCTTTGACCGGCTGGCAGAAGACGGCCGCCGCCAGCGGGTCATGCAGGCCGCCCGCAAACTCGAGGGCATTGAGGTCGAGGGCGAAGAAGTCGGCGCATGTGCCGGGTTCAAGCGCGCCGATGTCTGTGCGGCCGAGGACGGCCGCGCCGCCGCGGGTGGCGATTTCGAGGGCCTGGCGGGCGGTCATGAGCGGCGGGGCATCGGCCCCGGAGAGCGAGGCGCCCGAAACACCCGCGCCCAGGCGCGCCAGTAGCATCGCCTGGCGGGCTTCGGCCAGCAGGTGGCTGCCATCGTTGCTGGCCGAGCCATCCACGCCAAGGCCGACATTGACGCCGGCGGCGGTCATTTTGAGAATGGGGGCGATTCCCGAAGCAAGGCGCATGTTGCTGCTGGGGCAGTGAGCCACGCCGCAGCCGGTGTGGGCGTACACGCCGATTTCGGCTTCGTTGACGTGGACCGAGTGAGCGAACCAGACATCCGGCCCGACCCAGCCGAGCGATTCCATGAAGGCTACCGGTCGGTGGCCGAACTGGTCGAGGCAGAATTGCTCTTCGTCTTCGGTTTCAGCGAGATGGGTGTGGAGCTGGACACCGTACTGGCGGGCGAGGATCGCAGTTTGGCGCATCAGGTCCGGGGTGACGGAGAAGGGCGAACAGGGAGCGAGGACAACCCGGGTGAGCGCGCCGGGGTTGGGGTCGTGGTATTCCTCTATCAGCCGCTGGCTCTCTTTGAGGATGAAGTCCTCGGCTTCGGTGACACGGTCCGGCGGGAGGCCGCCCTGGCTCTCGCCGAGGCTCATGCTGCCGCGCGAAGCGTGCAGGCGCAGGCCGAGTTCGCGGGCAGCGGCGATTTCATCATCCAGCCGGGCGCCGTTGGGGTAGATGTAGAGATGGTCGCTGGCGGTGGTGCCGCCGGAGAGGGCCAGCTCGGCGAGGGCGGTCTGGGTGGAGGTGTAAATGTCTTCAGGGGTCAGGCCAGCCCAGATAGGGTACAGGGTTTTGAGCCAATTGAAAAGGTTGGCATCCTGGGCAGCCGGGACGGCGCGGGTGAGGGTCTGGTAGAAGTGGTGATGGGTGTTGACGAGGCCGGGCAGGACGAGGTGGCCGGAAAGGTTGAGGACTTCATCGGCGGTAGCAGGGAGTTCGGTGGTCGGGCCGACCTGCTCGATGAAGCCGTCGCGGATGAAGAGGGCGCCATCCGGGATTTCGCGACGTTGGCCGTCCATGGTGGCGAGGATGCTGATGTGTTTAATGAGGAGAGTGGCCATCGGATTACTCTACTTGTCTAGTTGTCTGACAATAGAGATTATACCACTCACCCAGTCAGGGATTAATGCCTGAAATGCACAAAAATACGCCCGAAGTTCTTGTCGTCTTTTTCAAGGCGGTGGTACAGGGCGCGGATGTGCTTTTGCTCCAGAAAGCGGATGACCTTTTTTTTGAGCTGGCCGCTGCCCTTGCCGGGGATGATTTCCACAAGGCTGATTTTCTTCTCGATGGCTTCCTGCATGACACGGTTGAGTTCTTTTTCTATCGTGCCACCCTTGTTGTAGATGTCGTGCAGGTCGAGTTTGAGTTTGGCCATTGAGAGTGCGGCTAGCCGAGCGCGCGCACGAAGTCACCAGCGGTGGCGTAGCGCTCTTCCGGCTTTTTGCTCATGGCTTGCTGGAGCGCGGCAGCGGCAGCACGGGGCAGGTCTGGGGCTTTCTCGCGGGCATCCGGGGGGGGCTGCATCAGGTGCGCCAGCACCAGCGCGCCGGCGTTGCCGTGCTTGAAGGGGGTTTCGCCGGTGAGCATCTGGTAGGTCATCACGCCCAGCGAGTACACATCGGCGCGCGAGTCTACGCCAGCGGCGCCCTGAATTTGCTCGGGGGCGATGTAGTCCAGGGTGCCCATCATGCCGGTCTGGGTAATTTGCGAGAGGTCGGAGATTTTGGCGATCCCGAAATCCATCAGCACGGCGCGGCGGTTGGGGGCGTTTTCGATGATGACATTCGAGGGTTTGATGTCGCGGTGGATGATACCGGCCGCATGGGCGTAGTCCAGGGCGGCGGCAAGGTCAACCAGCAGCGGGCGAGCCTGCTCCAGGGTGAGGGCGCCATTGGTGCGTAACAGGCCGGAGAGGGTTTCGCCTTCGAGGTATTCCATGACCATGTAGAGGGTTTCGCCCATTTCACCGACTTCATGCAGGGTGACGATGTTGGGATGTTCCATGCGGGCAATGGTGCGGGCTTCACGGATGAAACGTTTGCGGGCGGCCGGGTCTGAACTGGAGCCGTCGCGCAGCAATTTGATGGCCACCGGGCGGCCGAGATGCGGGTGCTGAGCGCGGTAGACCTCGCCCATGCCGCCGCGGGCGATGAGGTCGAGGCGACCATAGTCGCCGAAGGTGCTATCGGCCGGGTGGGTGGCAGGCCGGGAGACCAACTGGGCCTGCTGGCGGGCGGCGAGGGTGTAATCCACTTCAATACCGTACAGGTGCCGGTCCACCCAGCGGCGGACGCGCACCCGGGTGGGGTGGAAGAGCATCGCCACCAGCACCCCGGCTACGCCAGCCGAGAGGGTGGATTGGTCGCCGCCGGTGATGCCCTCAATGATGGCCTGCACGCCAAAGAAAGCCGCGGCGAAAACCAGCGCCAGCAGGGCCGAGACGGCAGCATACACGATGGAGCGGTTGATAACATAGTTGATGTCAAAGAGACGCAGGCGGATGACGGCCAGCATAATGGCAATGAGTGGGGCCAGGTAAGACGCCAGGAGCAGCAGGTCGGCCAGGGTGAAGACCAGATGGTCCTGCAGGGTGGTCACCGGCCGGAGGCCGGTTTGCGTGGTGATTCCAATCGCCTGCAAAAGGATGAAGCCCACCACGCCCAAAACAAACCACTTAATTTGCTGGCGTTGGGAAATGGTGGCTACCTGGCGATAGCGCAGTACCTGCAACACGGCCCCCAACAGCACCAGACCACTAATGGCCCCGAACAGCGGCAACGGGACATTGCGCTCACGCGAAAAAACGACGGCGTAAGCCAGTGCGACGAGGATGGACGGCAACGTAAGCCAGATGGCCCAGCGGGGCACAAAGCGGCCATCCGGGAACATCAGGATCACCAAATAGCCCACCACGATAGTCATGGCGTAGACCGCCACGCTCAAGTAGTTCAGCAATGGAGATAAGGTCATGACGCCGACTGTCAGGGAAAAGATGCCCGAGGCAAGCGGGATGGAGCCAAAACCGAGGAACATGCAAGCCACCAACAGCGCGGCGCGGTCTTCCGCCCTCTGCCAGAAGAGGAAGACGCTGACGCTATAAAAAACCACCACCAGCAGGAAGCGGCGGTACAGCGGAATGCTGGCAAGGAAGGTGATGAAACCGGGCGGGTTGTTCTGCTGGATATGGCTTTGAACTGGCTGGATGATGCTGACCCCGTTAATCAGCAGGGTAATGCACACGGCGAACATCAGCAACCACAGGCCGCGCCCCAGCCAAAGCCAGGGGCCAGCCAGATTGGTGGCGGTGGTGCGCTGGGTGGGAGCGGTAGAAGTGTCTGTCATGCGGATAGTAGCGGGCTAATTAATTGGCGATTATACATAAATCGTGAACATTGTCCAACGGATTTTACTATCGCCGCGCCCGGGCAATGAGGCCGAGGCCGAGGGCGGCCAGCAGCAAGCCATAGATGGCCCATTCAATCTGGCCGGTCATGAAGCTGCCGGGCAGGAGGTTAATGCCCTGCAGAAACCAGATGCCGCCGCCGAGTATGAGCAGGATGCCGAGGATGTTCAAAACGAGTTTCATAACGCCTCCACCAATAGAGTTGATGGGTAGAGAATATCACATCCCGATATAAAAACTCCCGCCGGGGGGCGGGAGTGTGGATTGATTTATTCCCCGGCGGGGCGCAGGGTGTAGGCGATGGCGAGGAAATAGTCCAACTGCCAGCCGACGCCATAAAGGGCGATGACCTCGCCGTTGACTTCGGTCAGCAGGGCGATGGCTTCGACATCATCAGGGACCGATTCATAGCGGATAAGCAGGCCCGGCGCGCCGCTGGGCAGGGTGACGGCTTCTTCAGAGGCGATGGGGCGAGAGAGCGGCTCGGCGGCCGAGGCGCGCAGTTGCTCAATGGCCTGCTCAAAGGTGACGCCTTCCATCGGGATGACATCCATCTTTTCGCCGCCCTCGGGGATGCCCTCCTGCTGTTTGGGCGGGCGGGCATTGGGGTCCCAGCTGTAGATGGTGATGGCGGCGTAGGCCATTTCCGGCAGGGCGGAGATGCCCCAGGCAACGGGGTAATCGAACTGGAAGCCGAGCAGGTCGTTGGCGTAGGTGCGGCTTTCGGTCAGGTCGGCAATGAGGGTGACCGTGGTGGGCGCCGGGGCGGCCGGTTCAGGGGTGGCAGTGGGCGATTCGACCGGGATGGTGACCGGGATGACGATGGGCGTGGGGGTCGCCGGTGTGGCGCCACAGGCGGTTAAGAGGAGTGATAGGCAAACTATTAAGATAGTGGCTTTCATGGCGGTTCGTCCTTTAGATTAGCAGGATATCTACCCTGCCACTATACCCCTGCCCCGCGAAATCCGGGCTAACCGTTTGGTGAGTGTTTTTCTCCTAAAAAAGCAGGAGCGGTGAGTTGCGAAAAAAGCGGGTGGTGTTGCAATCCAACTCCACCCGCTGTCTGAAAAACTGTGTATGAAATCTTTGAAATAGCCTCTAAATCTGGTAGGGGCGACCAATTTGTCGCCCCTACGCGTCAATTACGTTCAGGTTTCGCAATCGAAGTCGCCGATTAAGATTTGCTCACAGAACGTATTGATGAGCTATTCTGGTCGCCAGAAATCGGGGAGTTAGCCGTCAGCGAGTTCAGCGGCCTTAAGGGTGTTGGCGAGCAGCATGGCAATCGTCATCGGGCCGACGCCGCCGGGCACAGGGGTGATGGCCCCGGCGACTTCGAGGGCTTCGGCGTAGGCGACATCGCCCACCAGTCGGCTGCCTTTCTCGGTGGCATGGTCGTCAATGCGATTGACGCCGACATCGATGACCACCGCGCCGGGCTTAATCCAGTCGCGGCGCACCATTTCCGGGCGGCCGACAGCGGCCACGAGGACATCGGCATTGGCACACACTTGGGCCAGGTCTTTGGTGCGCGAGTGGCAAACGGTTACGGTGGCGTTGGCTTCAATCAGCAACAGAGCAACCGGCATCCCAACGATGTTGGAGCGGCCGAGTACCACCGCATTGGCGCCTTCCAGTTTCACGCCGCTGCGCTCCAGCAGCACCATCACCCCGGCCGGGGTGGCGGGCAGGAACAGCGGTTCGCGGCCCTTCTGGGCCAGGCGGCCGATGTTGAGAGGGTGGAAGCCATCCACATCCTTGCGGATGTCAATCGCCTGCAGGACGCGTTCTTCGTCCAGCCCTTTGGGCAGCGGCAACTGGACGAGGATGCCATGCACGGCCGGGTCGGCGTTGAGTTTGGCCACCAGCGCTTCCAACTCGGCCTGGGGAGTGCTGGCGGGCAGTTCATGGTGAAAAGACTGGATGCCGGCCTGTTCGCAGGCTTTGCGCTTCATCTTGACATAAACGTGCGAGGCGGGGTCATCGCCCACCAGCACGGTGGCCAAGCCGGGTTGGGGTTTGCCCGCCGCCATGCGGGCGGCGACTTTGGCGCCGACTTCGGCGCGGACTTCATCGGCGATTTTGTTGCCATCCAATATCTTTGCGGTTTGGGTCATGATGATTCCTCGCGGCGTGAGTAGTGAGCAGGGCAAGCCCCGTCTGGAATTATGCTTCATTCGGTGGGATTTATCAACGGATGGATAACCTTGACGAATGACCCCTTTTTATTTATAATTATTCTAAATAGAGAATGAGTACAATTAGTTGACCGGTTGGGTCTGAAATTCACAGCGCACCCCAACGGTCAACTCTATAAGTAGTCCTTGGGCATCTCCAGGGGCGAACTGACTGGATTGTGAGGGCAGCCTTGTCTAAATCTCTTTCGTGGACTACTTCATAATGTCTGAAAACGCACATTCCCCCACCCGCCTGATTCAGGCGCTCAAACTGGCCGGCCTGCGGCTGACCCCCCAGCGCAGCGCCATCTGCGCCCGGCTGGCGGAAAGCCACGACCACCCCAGCGCGCAGATGATTCACCACGACCTGCTGCCGGAGTACCCCTCCCTGAGTCTGGCGACAGTCTATAACACGCTTGAAACGCTGGCCGGGATGGGGCTGGTGAACGCGCTGGGCAGCATCGGGCCGGAAGGCGTGCGCTACGATGCCGACACCGGCCCGCATGTCAACCTGGCCTGCACGCGCTGCCAGCAAGTGATTGACCTGCCCAGCCACCACGTACGCCATTTGGAAGAAGAAATCCAACAAACCGGATACGCGATTAAAGGCGGGCGGGTGCTGTATTACGGCCTGTGCCCGGCCTGCCAGAAAGAAACGGAAACCGCCTGATGGAAACCACTGCCGCCCCACCCCGAGATAGCCTCCTGGGCATTGAACGCAACCAGATTGAACCAGTATTGCCGATTCTGACCCTGCTGGCCGGGCTGACCGCCTTTTTTCTGGAGCGTAATGGCGCGCCGGCCGCCCTGCTCGCCGGCCTGTACGGGCTGGCCTACCTGGCGGGCGGGGCGTTTGGCCTGCTGGATGGCCTGAAAACGCTGGCCAAACGCCAGGTGGATATTGACCTGCTGATGATTCTGGCGGCGCTGGGGGCGGCGGCGATTGGCCGCCCGGCCGAAGGCGTGACGCTGCTGTTCCTGTTTTCGCTTTCCGGGGCGCTGGAAGGCTACGCCATGGACCGCAGCCGCAAGGCGATCAGCAAGTTGCTGGATTTGCGGCCGCCCACGGCCCGCGTCCGGCGCGGCGCGGAGTGGCTGGATGTGGCCGTGGAAGAACTGCGCCTCGCCGACCGGGTGCAGGTGCGGCCGGGCGAACGTTTCCCAATTGATGGGCGCATCCTCAACGGCGAGAGCCATGTGGACCAGGCGGCCATCACCGGCGAGTCGCTACCGGTGTACCGGACGACCGGTGACAATGTGTTTGCCGGGACGGTCAATGGCAACGGCAGCCTGGAAGTGGAAGTAACGCACCTGGCGCAGGACACGACCCTGGCGCGGATTGTAAAAATGGTGGAAGAAGCCCAGGGGCGCAAGGCGAAAACCCAGCGGCGGCTGGATGTATTTGAGCAGTATTACTCGGCCTTCATCATTGGGGCGACGGTCTTGCTGGTGGCCATCCCGACGCTGATTTTAGGCCATGAATTTCACCCCACTTTTTACCGGGCGATGACCTGGATGGTGGTCGCCTCGCCCTGCGCGCTGGTGATTTCCACGCCCGCCAGCATCCTCTCGGCGATTGCGAATGGGGCGCGGCGCGGGGTGCTGTTCAAGGGCGGGGCGCACCTGGAAGCGGTGGCGACCATCAAAGTGATTGCGTTTGACAAGACCGGCACCCTGACGACCGGCCAACCAGGGCTGACGCATGTGCAGACCTGCTGTGAGTTGAGCGAAGCCGAGCTGCTGCGGCTGGCGGCGGCGGCCGAGCGGCGCAGCGAACACCACCTGGCCAGGGCGGTGGTAGAGCGCGCCGAAGCGGATGGCTTGAAAATCCCCGAAGCGGAGGACTTTGAGGCCCTGCCGGGGCTGGGGGTGGCGGCGCGCGTAGAAGGGCGCGCTCTGTTGATTGGCAACCCCCGTTTGTTCCGCGAGCGCGGCCTGACCCCGCCGCCCGAGATGCAGGCAACGCTGGAAACCCTGCAGGCCGAAGGCCGGACGGTGATGCTGGTGTACGGCGGCGATAACTGGCTGGGCCTGCTGGCGGTGGAAGACACCCTGCGCCCGGAAGCGGTAGCGACGGTAGAAGCGCTGCACCGGCGCGGGATTAAGCTGGTGATGCTGACCGGCGACAACGAACGGGTGGCGGGGCACATGGCGAGACTGGCCGGGGTGGATGAATTCCATGCCGACCTGATGCCCGAAGACAAAGTGCGCCTGCTGGAAGACTTGCGCAAGAAATACGGCCCAATCGCGATGGTGGGTGACGGCGTAAACGATGCCCCGGCGCTGGCAGCGGCGGATGTGGGGATTGCCATGGGCGGGGCGGGCACCGACGTGGCCCTCGAAACGGCGGATGTGGTGCTGATGGCGGATAACCTGATGCACCTGAATCACACCCTGGGACTGGCGAAACGGGCGCAGCAGGTGGTCTGGCAGAATCTGGCTTTTTCGATGGCGGTCATTCTGGTGCTGATGATTACGACTTTCGCCATTGACCTGCCGCTGCCGCTGGGCGTGGTAGGCCACGAAGGCAGCACGGTGATTGTGGTACTGAATGGCCTGCGGCTGCTGGGGTACAAGTCGGCCTGACGACGGGCATAGTAAAATAACGCCCAGCCACGACTAAGGAAATGATATGAACCGACCTCTGCGATGGATTCTTTTGCTGGTATTGAGCGCCGGCCTGCTGGCGGCCTGCGGCACGGGCGGCGGAAGCGGCACAGCCCCGGATGCCATACAGGCCTATATTGAGGCGATTGTGGCGCAGGATGCCACCGCCGCCGCCAGCCTCTCCTGCGCAGCGTGGGAGGCCGACGCCCTGACCGAAGTGCATGCCTTTGACGGCGTGAGCGCCCGGCTGGAAAACGTGAGTTGCGCTGAAGGTGGGCCGGATGGCGAAGCCACGCTGGTGAATTGCAGCGGCAATATCATCGCCAGTTATCAGGGCGAGGACCGCCCGCTGGACCTTTCGGCGCGCGCCTATCTGGCGGTGCAGGAAGGCGGCGAATGGCGCATGTGCGGGTATAAGTAGGGATACAGGGATAAAGGTAAACAAGGGTAAAAGGAAACTGGCCGGGTAGCAAGAGTGGCTCTGGGTGTTTTGATTTTATGAAAAAACTATTTAGTCGAGAGAATCTGACGGCGGTGCTGCTCTGCCTGCTGGTGATTCTGTTGCTGATTGTCACCGCCGATAGCGCCCCGACCTGGATTTACCAGGGCTTTTAATCAATGACGCTGAACCAGATTGGCCTATTTGCGGCTCTCGGCCTGCTGGGCGGGGCGCTGGGGGCGCGCCTGCCGCGCCGCTGGCTGCTGCTGGCCTTGAGTGTGCTGGCGGTTTTCTGGCTGCAACCGGCCACACCCATTCGCAACCTGGACTTCTGGCTGCCACTGGCTTCGCTGGGGTTGAGCGCGGTCATCTGGGGGCTGACGCTGCCAGCGGGTACTCCGCTCACCCGCCGAGATGCCACCGCCGGGCTGGTTACGCTGGGCCTGGCGCTGGGGGTGGCTCTGCTGCGTTATGTGCCAGATGCCTGCTGCCTGACCGCCAGCCGCCCGCCGGAAGTCCTGCCGGTGTCGCTCGTGCTGGCGGTGATTGCCGGGGTAGTGTGGCTGACAGGGCGCGGCTTCGCCGGCCAGCCGTGGGCGCTGACGGCCCGCGTGGGATTGCTGATTGGCCTGTTTGTGGTCCTGAAATATGAACCGCTTACCACGCTGGCGGCGGCCGGATTACGGAGCCTGGGCGGGCAGGATGCCAGCCTGGCCACGGCGTACGACATCCGCTGGCTGGGCTTTTCGTATCTGGCCTTCCGGCTGATCCACACCCTGCGCGACCGCCTGACCGGCCGCCTGCCCCACCTGCACCTGGATGAGTTCCTGACCTACGCGGTGTTCTTTCCTGCCATCAGCGCCGGGCCGATAGACCGGGCCGAACGCTTCCAGAAAGACTTGCAAAGCGAGTTTCGGCTGGGGGGCGGCACACTGGCCGAGGCCGGCGGCCGGCTGGCACAGGGGCTGTTGATGAAGTTCGTGCTGGCCGACAGCCTGGCGCTGTTCGCGCTCAACCCGCAGAACGCCGCCGAAGTGCAGTCCGGCGGGTGGGCCTGGGTCTTACTGTATGCCTATGCCCTGCGCCTGTTTCTGGACTTCGCAGGCTATACGCATCTCGCCATCGGGCTGGGGCTGTTGTTCGGCATCCGCCTGCCGGAGAATTTCAACCGCCCTTACCTGCAACCCAATCTGACCGCCTTCTGGAATGGCTGGCACATGACCCTCACCCAGTGGCTGCGCGGCTATGTCTTCAACCCGCTGACGCGCGCCCTGCGCGGCCGCAATTGGCCGGTGGCGGTCATCATCCTGTGCGGGCAGGTCGTCACGATGCTGCTGGTCGGGCTGTGGCATGGCATCACCCTGAATTTTGCCGTGTGGGGGCTGTGGCATGCACTGGGGCTGTTTGTGCATAACCGCTGGGCGGACTTTGCCAAAGGTCGCTTTCAATTACCGCAACGACTGGCGGCGGTGGGCGGCGCGCTATTGACCTTCCATTTTGTGGCGCTGGGCTGGGTGTGGTTCGCCCTGCCCACACCAGAACTGGCCGGGCGGCTGTTTAGACTGTTGTTGGGGGGGATGCAATGAGCGAATCTGCTCGCTTTGTGCGCAATGTGCTGGTGAAAGCCGCGCTGCTCTTCGTGGCAGCCAACCTGCTGTTTGCAGCGTTCAACCCGCTGGCGTGGCTGGGCGGGCTTTCGCTGTACAACGGCGTGCTGCCCGGACGGTTGCGCCTGCCGTTTAGCGAGGAGCCACAGAAAGCCTACAACTTGAGCCTGAACTCGCTGGAGGCGATGTTCGCCAGCCATGTGCTGACGGCCGCGCCCAAGCCGGCGGATGAACTCCGGGTGCTGCTGCTGGGCGATTCTTCGGTGTGGGGCTTCCTGCTGGAAAATGAAGATACGCTGGCGGCGCAATTGAACGCGGCCGGCTTGCAAGCCCCAGATGGCCGGACGCTGCGCTTCTACAACCTGGGCTACCCGACCATCTCGCTGACCAAGGACCTGCTGATTCTGGATGAAGCCATGCGCTATGAGCCCGACTTGATCGTGTGGCTGGTAACGCTGGAAGCCCTGCCGCGTGAAAAGCAGACCTTTACGCCGCTGGTACAGCACAACCCGGGACGCACACGGGCGCTGATTGCGGACTATGGGCTGGCGATTGACCCGGCCAGCCCGGATTTCGCCGAGCCCGATTTTCTGGAACGCACGCTGTGGAGCCAGCGCCGCCCACTGGCCGACCTGCTGCGCCTGCAACTGCTGGGGCCAGCCTGGGGCGCGACCGGGGTAGACCAGTACATCCCGCCGACTTACACGCCCCGCGAGGAAGACCTGCCGGCGGATGAAGACTACTATGGCCTGGAGCGCGACTTTTCCGCGGCCGACCTGGCATTCGACGTACTGGCGACCGGGGTGCAGCGGGCGGGCGAGACGCCGGTGCTGATTGTGAATGAACCGATGTTTGTCAGTGCCGGCGCGAACAGCGACATCCGCTATAATTTCTTTTACCCGCGCTGGGCCTATGACCGCTACCGGGCGCTGCTGGCCGAAGAAGCGGCGCGGCAGGGCTGGCGACTGGCCGACCTGTGGCAGGCGGTGGGCAATGGCGAATACACCAACAGCGCCATTCACCTTACGCCGGCCGGGGAGGCGCAACTGGCGGCGGCATTACAAAGCTATATTTTGGACAGCATCCCATCTTCAGGAGAGTAGAACTCAATGACACAGGAAATTCAAAGCAAGTTGAACGGCTATATTACGGCTGAGATAATGAAGCAACCGGACCGTACGCTGGGGGCCGATGAAGCCCTGATTTCGGGCGGGTTGATTGATTCGTTTTCACTGGTGGACCTGGCGTTATTCGTGGAAGAGACCTATGGCGTGCGGCTGGATGATACCGAGTTGAACGCCCAGACGTTTGACAGCCTGGCACAACTGGCGGCGCTGATCCAGAGCCGAATGTAAGCAAACAAAAAGCCCCTTGCAAGGGGCTTTTTTTATGGATGGGCAGGCCGCCAGTTGGGGTCAAACTCAAAGGCCGGGTCGGTGGTGAGGCGGGTGCGGTTGGTGCCATCGTTGAACATAATCCAGATGTCGTGGTTTTCACCATCTGGCCAACTTTCGTAGGCGATATAGAATCCATCCGGGCTGATGTCGGGGTCAACTTCCGGTTCAACCAGCTGGCCAATCGAGACGCGAAATTCCTGATAAGTGAGCGGGTTTGCGTCCAGCATTTCAATCGCCACCCGGTAGAACTGGCTGGGGCCGGATGTGGGGCTGTCGCGCTGAACGAACACGACCTGCAAGCCATCGGGCGTTATCGAGGGGGCAGCATTGTAGCGGTCCTGACTGCGAGTGAGGGTGATGCGCTCTGCGCCGGGCTCATTCGGCATCACGTAGATGCGGTAGCCGCCGTCGCGGGTAGAGACGAACAGGAAACGGTCATTGACCGGGTCCCAGATGGGGTCAAAATTGAGGTGTTGCTCGCCGGTCATGTATTCGGTTTCGCCGGTCATCAGGTTCAGTCGGTAGATATGCGACCGAATGGAGTCAAACGCCTGCGTGTAGAGGATGTATTTGCCATCCGGCGACCAGGCGGGGTCGGAAGTGCCCACGCCGATAGGCAGTACGCTTAAGTCGGTGCCATCTACATTAATGACATACAAGCGACCATCCACATAGACATCCTGGTTGCCACGGCAGGGCGAGGTGAAGACGATTTTGAGGCCATCCGGCGACCATTCGGGCTGACAGGCGCCGCCGGGGATGTTGGTAATCTGGACTTCTTCGAGGGTATCGACAGCGATGGCCCAAATCTGGTAACTGCCGGTTCGGTTGGAGGAATAAGCAATTACAGATTCGCTCCCGGGAAACAGGGGGGCGATATCCGGCTCGGCCATGGCGGTTTCAATCGGCTCGGCGGTGAGGGGCAAGGTGCCTTCGGCCGTCGCGACGGCCGAGGTTTCCTGCGAGGCAGGCGTTAAGTCAGTGACGCTGGCGGTGGGGGCGGCCGGGGTTTCCACGACCGCCGGACGCGGGCCCCACAACGACCAGGCACCCCAGGCAACTACGGCGACCGCGAGCAGAATGCCAGCCGTGCGGCCAAGTACACGCAGCAATTTGCGGCGGCGGCGGGTAGACGACTCGCCGGACATGGTGACATCCGATTGTTCCAGCACGCCGCCGGGTTGGTGGCGGCCTTCGGCGATGGCCTGAACGACTTCAGGCGGCGGCGGAGGTACGGTGAGTTCAGAATTCGGGCTACGCGTGGCGCCACTGGAGAGCAATAAAGCCTGCTTAAAATCCAGCGCAGATTGATAGCGGTCTTCGGGATGCGTGGCGAGGGCCTTATCCAGAGCGGCGGCGAGGCGGCGCGAGACGCGCGGGTTGCGCTTGCGAATGGGGGTGAGGTCGACCTGGTCCATGGCGCGCGCCAGGCCATCTTCGGGGATGACGCCGGTGAGGGCGGCATACAGTGTAGCGCCAAGGGAATAGATATCGGAACGGTGGTCGGTGCGGGCCGTGCCGTATTGCTCGGGGGAGGAGTAACCGGGAGTCATGGCCCGCGCGCCGGTGGTGGTTGCCTGGGTACCGCTGACCATTTTGGCGAGACCAAAATCGACCAGATAGACAATGCCTTCGGGCGATATTTTTACATTGCCCGGTTTGATGTCGCGGTGGAGGATGGGCGGCTTGCGGTTGTGCATGTAATCGAGCGCATCACAGATGGCGGCGCCCATGATGATGACTTCTTCATCCTGTAAGACACCGATGCGGTCCATACGCTGGCGCAGGTCTTCGCCCTCGATGTAGTCCATGATGAGGTACTGGCCCTGGTCTTCGATTTCAAAATGGTCGGAGACGCGCGGCAGGTTGGGATGGCGCATACTGGCCATGATGGTGGCCTCGCGCCGGAACTGGCGGTTGTATTCTTCGGTGGTGAAGAGGTTTTCTTTGAGCGCAACTTCTACGCCGAGATTTTCGTCGAGGGCGCGAAAAACTGTCCCCATGCCGCCCTGCCCCAGAATCTCCAGTATCCGGTAGCGGTTATTTACAAATGAGTTTTTCTGCAATGGCATATGCGCGACGAGTCCAGATGAATGATGTTTCGGCCAAAGGAAATTCTACCACTTGAAACTGCCTGCCCGGAAACTGCAAGGGAGCGTTAACAAACGAAGCGGCTCTGGCCGGGTTGCCAGAGCCGCGGTCTGGTGCCAGAACCCGGCTAGGGGTTCGGGCGCCAGGCAGGGTCAAAGTCCAGGCCGGCATCAAAGGTGACACGGGTGAGCTGAGCGCCGCCATTGTTGACATAGTAGATGTCGTGGTTGACACCATCCGGGTTGCTGCTGTAGGCCACCCACTGGCCATCCGGCGAGTAGGCCGGGTCGCGCATCGCCATAACGACCTGGGTGGTGAACTTGATTTCAGGCAGGCCGTTGCCGGTGGGGCTGGGGGCTGTATCCCAGAAGATGACCTGGAAGTAAGGCGGCGAGGCGCTGTTGACGCTCTGTTGCAGGAAGAGGATGCGGTCGCCGGTGGGCGACCAAACCGGCAGGCCGTTGTCGCGGTCATCGCTTTGGGAGACCTTGCCGATGGCGCCGCTTTCCAAATCCTTGTACCAGAGCTGGTTGGAGTTAAGAATGAAGATAATGTAACGGCCATCCGGCGACCAGGTAGGTTGCTCGGCCCGCGAGGTCAGGTTGGAGAGGTTGGTAACTTCGTTGGTGGCGAGGTCCACGGCGTAAACCTGTGGGCGGCCATTTTCGCGACTGGAAGTGAAGGCCACCCGAGTGCCGTCGGGGGAGAAGACCGGGTCGCGGTCACCGGCGCGGGAGGGCAACTGCTGCTGGCCGGTGCCGTCGGCATTGATGATGTAAATGAGCGAATCGGCGTATTCTTCGCGATTACGGTCACAGGGGCTGATGAAGACCAGCTGGCTGCCATCCGGAGACCAGTTGGGCTGGCAGGCGCCGCCGGGTACATCCGTGAGTTGAACGGCATTTTCATCACTGGTGGCGCCAACTTCATTAAGCCAAACCTGCACCGAGCCAGAACGGCTGGAAGCAAAGGCGATTTGCTGGCCACCGCCGGTGGGAGTGGGGCCAGCGGATTGTTCTTCGGTGGGCGTGGCTTCTTCTACTACCACTGCTCCGGTATCATCTGTCGCGGCAAGTTCTACGGTGGGCGTGGGTTCTTCCACTACCGGAGTGTTGTTTCCATTGTTGCCAAGGGCCATGATGATGCCGAAAATGACGGCCATAATCAGCACACCGCCGCCGGCCCACACAAACCAGGGCAGGTTAAGGCCACCCGGGCCGGGGGTGGTGGTGGGCTGGTTCAGGCGGGCGAGGGTGTCTGAAAGCGCGTTTTGCTTAAAACTACCCGGCGGGGGCGGGGCGATGGTGACATCGCCCATGGCGACTTCGCGCGAGATGGTGTCACTGGCATCCAGCAGAGCTTTTTTGAGTTCCTGGGCGGTCTGGTAGCGGTTTTCTGGCTTGGTTTCCAGGGCTTTTTCAATTACCATCGCCAACTGGTTGGAAGTGCTGGGGTTGCGGTCGGTGACGCGGGTGAGGGTGGTCTGGTTGATGGCGATGGAAAGGCCATCCTCGGGCGGGGTGCCGGTGAGCATGGCGTAGAGTGTGGCGCCGAGGGCGTAGATATCGGTGCGCTGGTCGGTGCGGGCCGAGCCGTATTGCTCGGGCGGGGAGTAGCCGGGGGTGAGGCCACGGGCGCCGGTAGTGGTTTGCTGGCTGACTTCGCCGACTTTGGCCAGGCCGAAATCCACCAGATAGACATGGCCGCTGGGGGTGACTTTGATGTTGCCGGGTTTGATGTCGCGGTGCAGGACGGGCGGATCCTGGGTGTGCAGATAGTGAATGGCATCGCAAATGGCGATGCCGAGCAGCACGACTTCTTTTTCCGGCAGTTTGCCCATGCGGGTGAGGCGTTCACGCAGGTCTTCGCCTTCCACGAAGTCCATGGCCAGATACTGGCCCTGCCCTTCAATGGTGAAATGGTCGGTCACGCGCGGCAGGTTGGG
>JANJTX010000184.1 GCA_024710875.1 Anaerolineales bacterium
ACTCCGTGTTTTCCTGGTAGCGAAAGAGAAACGCAACCCCCTGCCCGGGGCCAAGGACATTCACATAGTCTGTCAATAATTTTTCTCCCCCGGCTGTAAGAATCAGGTATTCACCCAGCGCATCTGCCTCTCCATTAAACAGCGTGGCCGCGCTGGAGGTCTCGTCAAAAGACTGGATGTTCAACAGTGTAACCCCCTCCATGTAGCGCTCCAGCACAGCTGGCGCGGCGATGGTTGGGGTGGCGGTGGCAGTTGGCTGGGGCGTTTCGCTGGGGACGGGGGTGTGGGTGGGCGTGGGGGTATTCGAGGCGGGCGGCAGGGGTGTGAAGCCCGCAATCTGGGTGGCAATCTGCGCTGGAATGGTTGGCGGAACAGCTTCCAGCGAGGCACAACCGGCCAATAGCAGGCTTAGCAGGGCATGGGCAACCCAATGGCGTGGCATGCCGCTATTCTAATCCGGTTGGTGCCAGACCGGCTCTGGCTTCAACCCACCCGTAAGCCAAAATAGGTCAGCACCAGTTCACTTTCAGGAGCGGCGCGCAATTCATGCCACTCGTGCGGCTGCACCGCCACACACGCCCCGGGGGTCAGGGCGAAGGTCTGGCCATCGACTTGGATCTCGCCTGCCCCGGCTTCCACAAAAAACACTTCAGCCATATCCGCATGGGCATGGCCGGGCGAGACCTGGCCGGGGGCCAAACGCGCCTGCGAGAAGTTGGTGAGGTGCGGCAGGTCGCCCTGCGCCAGCAACACGCGCTTTTTGATTTCCGGATTGTGCGAAACAGATTCTTCTGGCAACTCATTCAGGTGGGTGCGTATCATGCTTTGGGCCACTCCTTGTTCGTTCGATTCTATCAGGCTCGCTATAGCCCCCCTGTTATAATGCCCTCCTATGTCCGCTCGTGAACCCAACCGCCGCCGCGGGCTGTGGTGGCTCTTCGCCCTCCCACTTCTTTGCATCGTTTTGTATGGCGTGTACCGCCTGCCGCCGGTGTATGCGCGCCTTTCGTGGCGGGTGGATGAGGTCGTCACCCGCATTCGCTACACTTTTAATCCGCCGGATGAGGCCATTTTCACCCCGGCCGAAGAACAGCAACTGGCATTAATTGTACAGGCGACCCTGAACGCCCTGACCCCTACGGCAGAACCAGCCACCGTCGAACCCACCGACCCGGCCGCCCCCACCCCGCTGCCCACCGCCACCCGCGTCCCGCTACCGCCAAGCGTGATTCTGGATGGCGTAACCTATGTGGACCAGCACAACCGCTGGAACTACTGCGGCCCGGCCAACCTGACCATGGCGCTCAACTACTGGGGCTGGCCGGGCGACCGCGACGATGTCGCTGAAGTCGTCAAACCGGGCGTGAACGAACCCGGCCTGAGCTTCATTGAACGCGGCAAGCCGGATAAAAACGTCATGCCGTATGAGATGGTGGACTTCGTCAATAACCACACCGAATTTGCCGCCCTGCAACGCGACGGTGGCGATATCGAGTTAATCAAGCGGCTGATAGCGGCCGGCTACCCGGTCATCATTGAAAAGGGCTACTACGAAGCCGACTACACCGGCAAAATCGCCTGGCTGGGGCATTATTTGTTTGTCACCGGCTACGACGAATCAAAAGGCGTATTCATTGTGCAGGATGCCTACCTGCAACCCGGCCGCGACCTGGAAAGCCCGTACGAGGAATTCATTGAAGGCTGGCGCTCGTTCAACTTCCTGTTTATGGTGGTCTACCAGCGCACTGAGCAGGCCGCCGTGCTGGAGGCACTGGGCGAGTGGGCCGACCCGCAATGGGCCTCGCGTAATGCCCTGAACATCGCCAACCGCGAGGTCGAGACCCTGACCGGCAACGACCAGTTCTTCGCCTGGTTCAATAAAGGCAGCAGCCATGTGGCCCTGTATGAGTATGTGGATGCGGCCTTCGCCTATGACTACGCCTTCCTGCTGTACAGCGGGCTGGGCGGCGGCAATGCCCAGCGACCGTATCGCATCATGTGGTACCAGACCGGGCCGTACTGGGCCTATTACTACTCCGGGCGCTATCAGGATGTCATCAGTCTCGCCAACACCACCCTGTACGACACCGTCTCTGAACCCACGCTGGAAGAAAGCATCTACTGGCGCGGGATGGCGCGCTATGCTATCGGCGAGACCGATAACGCCATCGCCGATTTTCGCCAGACCGTATACCTCAACCCCAACTTCAGCCCCGGCTACGCCATGTTGCAACAACTGGGGGTATCACCGTGAGTTTCAAACTCCTGCACTTCGCCGATGCTCATATTGACATGGCCAACTTCGGGCGGCACGACCCGGAAAGCGGCCTGCCGGTGCGCGTGATGGATTTTCTCAAGTCGCTGGATACGATTGTGGACGCCGCCATCGAAGAAAAAGTAGACCTGG
This sequence comes from Anaerolineales bacterium, assembly GCA_024710875.1. Taxonomy (GTDB): domain Bacteria; phylum Chloroflexota; class Anaerolineae; order Anaerolineales; family UBA11579; genus SCUK01. The sequence continues at coordinate 2,408 of JANJTX010000184.1, forward strand.
TGATTTTTGCCGGGGATGCCTACAAAGACCGCAGCCCCCAGCCGACTTTCCAGCGCGAGTGGGGGCGGCGCATCATGCGCCTCTCCAATGCCGGCATCCCAACTTTGTTGCTGGTCGGCAACCACGATTTGAGCCCCAGCATCGGGCGGGCGCACGCCTTGGAAGAATTCAAAACCCTCGAAGTGCAGAATGTCTTTGTGGCCGACGAACCGCGCTTTTACCGCGCCGGTGAACTGGCCGGCCTGCCGGTGCAGGTGATGGCCATGCCCTGGATTAACCGCAGCGGGATGATGGCTTTCTTTGACCTGAAGGCCAGCGAGCAAACCGACATCTACGCCGAGCTGGAAGACAAAGTCAATGAAATGGTCTGGGCCTGGATTGAAGAGGCCGATGACAGCCTGCCGACCATCTTCACCGCCCACGCTTCGGTGCAGGGGGCGGCTTTTGGCGGCGAACGCACCGTGATGCTCGGCACCGACCTGACCCTCTCCGGCAGTCTGGTGCGTAACCCGCAATTTGACTATGTCGCCCTCGGCCATATCCACAAGCCGCAGAATCTGGGCGGCGGGCCGGGGCCGGGCGAACCGCCCGAAACGCCCGGCGCGCCCAACCAGCCGCCCGTGATTTACCCCGGCTCGATTGAGCGGGTGGACTTTGGCGAAGCCGAAGACCGCAAGTACTACATCATCGCCGAGCTGGGCGACGGCCCGGCGCGCGTTCACTGGCACGAACTGACCGGCATCCGGCGCTTCATTGACCGGCGCATCACCCTGCAACACGACAAAGACGTGAACGGCCAACTGCGCAAGACCCTGCCCGAACCCGCCGCCATGCAGGAGGCCATCGTGCGCCTGGTGATTGACTACCCGCGCGATTGGGAAGCGCTGATTGATGAAACCGCCCTGCGCGAACAGGCCCTCGGCGCGTTTGAATTCCACCTCGTCAAACGGCCGCAAGCCGAAGCACGCATTCGCCTGCCGGAAGACCAGAGCATCGGTAGCCTGACCCCGCTGGAATTATTGGACCTGTACTGGAAGAGCGATAAAAACATTAGCGGCGACGACCGCGCCAGCCTGGCCAAACTGGCCGAGGAAGTGCTGCAGCAGGTCAACCGGGGCGGCGATGCCGAAGAATAACAATTTGATGCGGGGCGTACTTCAACTCGGCGGTCTGGGCCTGCTGGCCCTCCTGCTGGCGGCCTGCGGGCCAGCTGCGCCCGCGCCCACCGCCACGCTATTCCCGTTACCCAGCCGCACGCCCGCCTCCACTCGTACCCCCGAACCCAGCCCGACTTTCGGCCCCACGCCCACGCCCACCCGCGTCCCCACCCTCGCCCCCGCCAGCAGCGCCGAGCAGCCGCGCCCCAGCCGCCTCGCCTTTACGGCCGTCATTGAAGGGCGGCGCGACATCTGGAGTGTGTACTCCAATGGCGACGGCCTGACGCGCCTGATGAATGAAAGCGGCCGCGATGAAACCCAGCCCGCTTTTTCACCGGACCGAACAAAACTTATCTACCGGGAAAGCGGTAGCGAAGCGCCCGGCCTGTACCAGGCCAACCTGGATGGCAGCCAGCCGGAGTTACTCATCGCCGGGGAGGGCGCCAGCCAGCCGGTCTACAGCCCGGACGGGCAAAGTCTGGCTTATGTGCTGGAAGATGCGGATGGCGTCAGCCTGCACCTGTTAGACCTCGCCAGCGGCAACAGCCAGCCACTGCTGGCCGACCTCGGCCCGGCCAGCCGCCCGGCCTTCACGCCGGATGGCCTGAACCTGTTTTTCGTTTCTATTCGCGACGAACAAACCGACCTGTACCAACTGGACCTCGCCAGCGGCGCAGAAACCCGCCTGACCGATACCGAAGCCGCCGAAGACCACCCGGCGGTTTCGCCGGATGGCGTATGGCTGACCTACACCAGCGACGCCAGCGGGGCGCGCCAGGTCTATCGCCAGCCGCTGGCCGGCGGCGAGGCAGAGCTACTCACCGATACCGAGGGCGAATCATGGGCGGCGGCCTGGTCGCCGGATAGTCAACGCCTGGCGCTGGTCTCGACCCGCGACGGCGAGCAGGAACTCTATGTAATGAACGCCGATGGCACGGACGCCCGCCGCATTACCGCCGATCCGTTTGCCGATGACACGCCCCAATGGCTGCCCAACGGCTGGCAACTGGGCTTCGCCGCCCGCCGCGAAGGCTCGTGGGGCGTGTATGCCATCAATGCCGATGGCGACGGCCTGACCAACCTGACCGGCGGCCTGCCCAACATGTACGCCGAAGCGCCGGACTGGTCGCCGGACAGCCAGTACATCATCTTCGATGCCGACCGGGGCGGCAACCGCGACATCTACCAGTTCAAAATTGGTGGCACGCTGGATGACCTCGTCAAGCTCACCACCCACCCCGGCGATGACTGCTACCCGGTCTATAGCCCGGACGGCACGAAAGTCGCCTATCTCTCCGAGCGGGACGACAACAAAGACATCTACATTCTCGACCTGCTGACCGGCGAAGAACTGCGCCTGACCGACCACCCGCTGGAAGACTACGAGCCGGACTGGTCGCCGGATGGCAGCCAGATTGTGTTCTCTTCACGCCGCAATGGCAACAGCGACCTGTTCATCATCAACGCCGATGGCACCGGGCTGCGCCCGCTGGTGGTGGGGCCGGGGCTGGACTGGCGGCCGCAATGGTCACGCACCGGCGAGTGGATTGCCTACGAGACCTACCGCAACGGCAATGCGGATGTCTATATCGTGCGGCCGGACGGCACGGATGATTTGCGAATGACCTTCAGCAAGCTGGATGAAGGCCACCCGACCTGGTCGCCGGACGGCCACCAACTGGCGTTTCATTCCAACCATGAAGGCTATTGGGAACTGTATGTGATTGACATCGCCGCGCCCGACCTGCTGCGGCACATCCGCACCACCAGCCTGCGCAACCTGCTGCCCGCCTGGGAACGCAGTGCGCCGGATTCGAGCCCATGATCCCCGTCAAACTCACCCTGGAGGGCTTCCTCTCCTATCTTGACCCGGTCGAGCTGGACTTCACCGCCATCGAACTGGCCTGCATCTCCGGGCCCAACGGGGCGGGCAAATCCTCGCTGCTGGATGCCATCACCTGGTCTTTGTTTGGCGTAGCCCGCAAGCGCGACGATGCCCTCATCCATGCCCGCGCCAATGAAGCCGTGGTGGGCTTCACCTTTGACTACGAAGGCAACCGCTACCGGGTGCTGCGCGGCAAACCCCGCACCAAATCCACCACCCTCGAATTCCAGATTCAAACCGCCGCCGGCAGTTGGAAACCCCTCACCGAGCGCAGCCTGCGCCAAACCGAGCAAAAAATCGAAGACACCCTGCGGCTGGACTATGACACCTTCGTCAATGCGTCTTTTTTTCTGCAGGGCAAGGCCGACCAGTTCACCCAGCAACGCCCCGGCGACCGCAAACGGATTCTGACCAGCATCCTCGGTCTGGAGGTGTGGGAAACCTACCGCAAGCAGGCCGCCGAAAACATGCGCGAAATGAACAACCGCATGCGCGAGCGCGAGGCGGTGCTGCAAGAGGTGCTGGCCGAACTGGGCGAGGAAGACGAACGGCGCGCCCGCCTGGCCGAACTGGAAAGCCAGCTTGCCAGCCTGGCCGAAGCGCGGGGCGTGCATGAAGCCGCCCTGAACGAAATGCGCCAGCGGCAGGCGGCCCTCAAGGAGCAGGAAAAACTGGTCGCCACGCTGGCGGCCGGGCTGGGGCGCGCCCAGCAAAACCTCACCAGCCTGGGGGAACGCGCCGCCAGCCGCCAGACCGAACTGGACGCCACCGCCGCCGCCCTGGGACGCGCCGCCGAAATCGAGGCCGCCTACGGTGCCTGGCAGGCCGCCCGCGCCGAACTGGAAACCTGGGAGAGCAGCGCCGCCCAGTTCCGTGAAAGCGATGAACAACGGCGCGCCCCCTTGCAGGAAATCGAGCGCGAGCAGGCCCGCCTCGAAGCCGAGCGCGCCACCCTGCTGGCCGAGCAGGCCGCCAGCGAAGCCGCCGCCGCCGAGCAGGCCGAACTGAAAGCCCAACTCAAAGACCTGCAAGCCGCCGCCAAAGCCGCCACCGCCCGCCTGGCGGAACGCGACGCCGCCCTGCAGGCCGTCCAGGCCGCCCGCGAAGCCCTGGCAGCCGCCAAAGCCGAAAACCCGATGCTCAAGACCGAGATGGATGACATCCGCGCCCGGCTGGATACGCTGGAGCAGGCCGATGACGGTGCCGCCTGCCCGACCTGCGGCCAGCCGCTGGCCGGGCATGACCGCGCCAGCCTGATGGCCCACCTGCAGGCCGAGGGCAAGGTGCGCGGCGACAAGCACCGCGCCAACACCGCCCTGATGAAAGACACCGAAACCAAAGTCAGGGAATTGGAGCAGGCCGCCGCCGGGTTCAGCGATGCCGAGGAAACCGCCCGCCAGGCGACCCGCGCCCTGGACCAGGCCGAAGACCGCCTGACCCAGTTGGATGAACAATTGAAAAGCTGGAAGGCCGCAGGCGCCAAACGCCTGAAAGAAGTGGAAAAACAACTGGCGAAGGAAACCTACGCCGAGGAGGCCCGCGCTACGCTGGCCGCCGTGGATGCAGAACTAAAGAAGATTGGCTACGACGCCGCCAGCCATGACGCCGCCCGCAAAGCCGAGCAAGCCGGGCGCGCCGCCGAAGCCGACCTGCGAGCGCTGGAGAAAGCCCGCGCCGCCCATGAACCCCTGGCCCGCGAAGTGGGCGAACTGGCCGCCCAGATTCAGGCCGCCGAAACCGAGGTCGCCGAGCAGGAAAAGGCCCACGCCGAAGCCGCCGCCGGGCTGGCCGCCGCCCAGACCCAGGCCCCGGATGTGGCCGCCGCTGAAACCCGCCTGCTGGACCTCTCCGAGCAGGTCAATATCCTCAATATGGAAGTCGGCGGGGCGCGCCAAAAGGTCAATGTGCTGGTGGATAAAAAAGCCCAGCAGAAAAAACTGGAAACCGAGCGCGAAGACCTCGCCCACAAGGTCAACCGCTACAAACAACTGGAGCGCGCCTTTGGCAAGGACGGCGTGCCCGCCATGCTGATTGAGCAGGCCCTGCCGGAAATCGAGACCAAGGCCAATGAAATTCTGGAACGGCTCTCGGGCGGCAGCATGTCGGTGCGCTTTGTGACCCAGGCAGAGTACAAAGACAAGAGCCGCGACGACCTGCGCGAAACGCTGGACATCGTCATTAGCGACAATGCCGGGACGCGCGATTATGAGATGTACTCCGGCGGCGAGGCCTTCCGTATCAACTTCGCCATCCGGCTGGCGCTCTCCGAGGTGCTGGCCCAGCGGGCCGGGGCGCGCCTGCAAACCCTGGTGATTGACGAAGGCTTTGGCAGCCAGGACGAGGCCGGCCGCCAGCGGCTGGTGGAGGCGATTAACGCCGTGCAGCATGAGTTCGCCAAGATTCTGGTCATCACCCACATTGACAGCCTGAAAGATGCCTTCCCGAGCCGGATTGAGGTGGAGAAGACGAACCGCGGCTCGGTGGTGAGTGTCAGGTAAAGCGGGCTTCCCGGTGAGCGCAAAATTCAGCACCTATCTGGAATGGGAGAAACAGGTCCCGCGGGTTCTCCGCAAGGATGCGCTCTGGACTCTCAAAATCTACCGTTCGGCGCTCTTCATCGGAGACCTGGCATTTATTGATGGGCAAAAGTTACTGACTGAACCGCAGTTTGAAAAAATCAGCGCCCCACTGACCACCGCCGCCGCCAGCATCAGCGCAAACATCGCTGAAGGCTACCGCCAGTCTTCGGATAATTACCGGGTCAAATTCTATGAGAATGCCTTAGGCTCGGCCCGCGAAACCCGGAATTTCTATGCCCAATGCAAGCAATTACTCGGAAGCGCAGTCGTGGAGCATCGCGGGGACATCATTACCGTCTTTATCAAGCAGACCGCAAACTTCATGAAGACCCGCCAGGGCGGCAGCGTGCGTGAGGAAGGGTTGGAATATTTG
>JANJTX010000003.1 GCA_024710875.1 Anaerolineales bacterium
TGGACGGTAGGGCAAGGCCGTTATTGCTTCGGTGTATTTATTGACTTCCTTGTTAATAGGGTATACGATAAAGATGAAAGCAGAAAAGAATGAATTTGCTTTCTCAAACGCAAGCCTGTCATTGGCCACCGGATACCGGGAGGTATTTTGATGAAAAGCTTGCGTTTTTTTGTTGTGATGCTGGCAGTGTTCGCTCTGCTTGCCAGTACAGTGGGGCCAGCCCAGGCCGCGACAACCTATGAGGTCAAGGTGACAAACCTGACCAGCCAGACCTTCAGCATGGTGTTTACCGGTAAAGGCGGCCTGGGGGTGTTCACCTTTACGATGAAGCCGGGCGTCAATCTGGTGAAATTGCCGGCCGGGAAATTCACCTATCGGTATACTTCCTGTGGGAAGAGTACCAGTGGGGAATATACCGTCTTGACCAAGGGCAACGAGAAGATCATGATTAAGGCCTGCCCACCGGGCTACAATGCCGGGCCTGCTACGACGGGCAGCACCACGTCTTCCACGACTTACGAAGTGAAGGTGAGCAACCAGACCGGGATGGAGTTCAAAATTACCTTCACGGGGGCGAGTGTGCATACCTTCACCCTCAAGCCGGGTGTGAATTACATCAAATTACCGGCCGGGAAGTATAAATTCCGCTACTCCGCTTGCGGTGATAACACCACCGGCAACTATACCGTGCAGACCAAGAATAATCCGAAGTTGGAAATCAAGGCCTGCAAAGGCGTGGCGATGACTTCAATCCAGTTTGAGAATAGCACGGGGGGCTCTATGAGCATCACGCTGGTGGGTCCAACCACCTACCGCCTGACGCTGCCGACTGGTAAGACAACCGTCAAGGTAATTAAGGGTAGCTATACCTACTCGGTGTGGAGTGTGTGCGGCTCGACCAGCGGAACGATTAAGCTGACTGCGACCAAGTTCTGGGCCTGGTGGTGCAAGTAGACCGGCTGGCCTGACAAGCTACAAGCTGAACCAGCAGCTGAATGACGGCGTCTTCCAGGATTGGAAGACGCCGTCGCGTGGAGTAAAAAAAGCCGCCTGAAGTTGGCGGCAGGCAAGAGCGGGTGACGGGATTCGAACCCGTGGATGGTAGCTTGGGAAGCTACTGCCTTACCACTTGGCGACACCCGCAGCAGGTTTAGGATTATAGCCAGTGGCGCGCGGGCTGTCAAGCACGGTGGGTTGGCCCGCGTATTGCAACCGAATTGCCAAGAATCGGCATAAAGCCATCACGCTTTTAGAATGCGGGGGCAGAGGGCTGCATGCTATAATTTTTTGATATCCCAGACCGGTTAAATAATAGACTGTGCCTGGGTGAGGCTGGCATTGAACGCACTGATTGAACTCATCACCAGCCCGACGGGCAGCCTGGCATACCACCTCATCCTGGCATTTACCGTGTTGGGGGCCTTGCAGGCGGTATTGAACCAGGCCGACGAGCGGGTAGCGCTCCAACGCGGGCGTTTGGCGCTCGGCCTGGGGGCATTGCTGGCCCTGCGCGGGGTATTGTTCCTGGCGGCCGGCTTTGCTGTGCAGGGGTTGGCCGGGCTGGATCTTCTTTTGCCGGTGCTGGACCGTGGGGTAGGGGTACTGGCGCTGGTGGTAATCCTGTGGCTGTGGCTGGCCCCGGAGCCCAATCGCGGCCTGGATGCGGCCGCCATTTTTGCGGTGGTCTTGGTGGCGCTGGTAACCGGGTTGGGGGCGCTGTTCTGGCTGGGGCGGGGCCAGGTGGGCGGGCTGAATTTTTCCACGCTTGGCTTTATTTTTGAGGGGCTGGCGCTCGGGCTGATATTGGCCGGCGAACTGGCACTACTCACGCGCCGCCCGGCCGGTTGGAGTACAGGCCTGGCGATGCTGGTAATTCTGTTTTTGGGAACCCTGGCGCAACTGGCGGCACCCAACCAGGGCGATTGGGCGGCCTGGATGCGAGTGGCTCAATTGGCAGCCATGCCGTTGCTGTTCAGTCTGTCGGCGCGCTTGCACCTGCCGGTGGTAACCCCGGCGCCATTGAATCTGCCTGAACCGGCAAGTACGCCTGCAACGACTCCAACTGAAGAACCGCAGACCTCGTTGCCCAAGGGCTTGCCGGTAGGCGAGCTGCTGGGCATCCTTAACCTGGGGGCCAGTGAAAAACCGGAAGAGGTGTGCCAGTTACTCACCCGCCATCTGGCGCGGGCGCTGGTGGCCGATGTGGCTTTGCTGCTTTCGGCCCCGGATAGCTCCGGGCAGGTGGTGATTATGTGTGGTTATGACCTGATTCGCGAAGATAGCCTGGGCGGCGGTATATTGGATCAGAAGCATATCCCCGGGTATGCCGAGGCGATGCAGCGCAATAAACCTTTGCAGGTTCCGGCCTCTTCCAAATTGGACGCGCTGGCGCGGGCCCTGGGGTTGAAGTCCAGCGGCAACCTGCTGGTACTGCCGCTCTTAAACGAAGAAAGTAAACCGCTGGCGGCAATTGTGCTTCTCTCACCGTATTCCGGGCGGGTGTGGTCAGCCGAGGACCTGCGCTATATAAAGGAAACCGGCCCGGCGGTTTCGCAATTGCTACAAAAAACTCAGCGCGGCTACCGCATGCGCGAAAACCTGCTAACAGCCGAAGCGCGGTTAAGCGAAACATTGCAGGAACACGAACGTCTGCTGGAAGAACAGCGCCGGGCGGGGGAAGAGTTGGAAGCGCTGCGCCAGAGCGCGGCCGAAAGCGACCAGCAGCGAACAACCATCCGGGAACTGGAGCAGGAGCTTGAACGCCAACGGTTGACTGCCAGCGCAGCGGGTGGCGCAGTAGTTGCCGGGTCGGAGGCGTTGCAGGAAGAAAACGCGCAGTTAAAGAAAGAGCTGGTAAATTTTGAGCGCTTGAAAAAAGCGGCCCAGGCTGTGGCGACCGAACGCGACCAGTTGCGGGCGGCGCTGGAGGCGCGCCCGGATGAATCGGCACCAGCCGAAAGCATGGGGTTAAGTTCCGAGCAGGCTGAAGTAATTGCATCTATTGCGCAGGATTTGCGCCAGCCGATGTCATCCATTATTGGCTATACCGACCTGTTATTGAGCGAGTCGGTTGGAATCCTGGGAGCGTTACAGCGAAAGTTCCTGGACCGGGTGAAAGCATCTACCGAACGCATGAATACCCTGGTAGGTAACCTGGTGCAGATTACGGCGCTGGATAGCGGCAACATCCATATCACCCCCGAAGCGGTGGATCTTTCGGCGGTGATTGACCAATCCATTGGCGAGACCAGTAACCAGATGCGCGAAAAGAACATCGCCTTGCGGGTGGACCTGGCGCATGACTTACCGCGCATGCACACCGACCGGGATGCGGTGCAGCAAATTCTCACTCATCTGTTGAGCAATGCTGGCGCGGCCACGCCGATGGAAGGCGAAATCGCCCTGGCGGCCCGGCACGAACCAGCCAATGGCTCGGGGGAGAGTATTCTGCTGGAAGTGCGCGATACCGGCGAGGGCATCCCGCAGGAAGAGTTGCCGCGGGTCTTTTCGCGACTGTACCGGGCCGATAACCCACTGATTCAAGGTGTGGGGGATACGGGGGTGGGCCTTTCGATTGCCAAAACTCTGACGGAAGCCCTGGGGGGCGACATCTGGGTGGAGAGCGACCTGGGCCGGGGCAGTACCTTCCGGGTACGGCTGCCGGTGGTTTCGCCGGCCAGTAATGGCCAAAATGGGAGCGCGGCGGAATGAGCGGTAACCGCCAGCTCTCGGCTGGCGTAGTTCTTGCAATTCTTTCCATCGTGATGACACTGGGTGGTTTTCTGGCGGCTTCGGCCGAGCAGGGCCGGGTGACGTTGGTCGTTTCGCCGACTGCGCCAGCCAGCCCAACGGGGTTGGTGCTTCCGCCGCCGACATCAATTGACGGGGGTGTTGCCACGCCCTTGCCGCCTGCCAGCCCAACTGCCCCAAATGCGGCCAGCCCCAGTTCGACCAGCGCATCCTGCACACCGCCAGCCGGCTGGGTGAGCGTGACCGTGGCCAGCGGCGAAACGCTGGCCGTGCTGGCAGGGCGCTACAATACCAGCGAAGCCGAGCTGATGACCGGCAACTGCCTGCTGGTGGCAGTGGTCGCGACGGGCAGCCAGCTGTATGTGCCAGGTCTGCCGCCGACGGCCAGCCAGACGACCCCGCCGCAGGCCCAATGCGGCCCACCCGCGGGCTGGACGCGCCATACCATCCGGGCCGGTAACACGCTCTACAGTCTGGCACAGGCCTACCGGGTGACAGTGGCACAATTACAGTTTGCCAATTGCATGGGGGCCTCTACTTACATTCGCACGGGTGACAGCCTGTGGGTGCCCAATGTGGCTACCACGACCCCCACACGGACTCTGACGCCGACTGCCAGCCGCACCCCGACCCTGACCAACACCGTGCCGGCCAGCCCAACTGCTACCGCCAGCCAGACGGCGGTGAACACCCCAACCGCGACGGAAACGGCGACACCTTCGGAAACGCCCAGCCCCTCGGCTACTGCAACCGAAACGCCCACCGAAACACCCACAGCGACAGAAACTCCTTAGAGACCGCCATGCATGTGTGCCAGCGGCCAGGCATCTGGCGACTCCTCGCCCTGCTAATTATGGCAGGCGGCCTGACCGCCTGCGGAGTCGCTCCTGCACCCGAGGCGGTAGCGCAGTCCGGGCCTCCGGGAGGGTATGTGTATGTGGGCGCCCCGGCCAATGCCACACCAACACCAACAGCCTTCCAACCTCTGCCAGTAACTGCGACTCCGGTGCCAACGCTGGCGCCAACGCGCGCCCCGACCCAGCCATTGCCAACCGTGATTGCCCTGGCAACCGCCACCAATGTGCCGAACAATTGGGTTGGCTATCCGGCACCGGTGGCCTATGCGCCGCTGGCGATTCCGAATCCGGTGGCGCGCATCCAGCAACCGGATAATCAGATTAACATTTTGCTGTTGGGTTCGGATCAGCGCCCTTATGACAGCGGCTTCCGGACGGATACCATCATTCTGGTAACTGTTAACTCCGAACTCAAGACTGTCTCGATGACGTCGTTTCCGCGCGACCTTTTTGTGTATATCCCGGGCTGGACAATGGAGCGGATTAATGCAGCCTTTCGTTTCGGCGGGTTTGAGGCGCTGGCGAAGACGCTTGAATACAACTTCGGGGTGCGGCCGGACCACTATGCCCTGATTAATTTCAAGGGCTTCACAACATTGATTAATGAGCTGGGCGAGATTGATGTGGAGGTCGGCGAGACGCTGACCGACCACCGCGACAACAAAGGACAGTACACGGTGGAAAAAGGTACAGTGCGAATGGACGGGGACACCGCCTTGTGGTATGTGCGCTCGCGGTACACCAGCAGTGATTTTGACCGGGCGCGCCGTCAGCAGGAAGTGTTGCGGGCGATTTTCAGGAAACTCATCAGTTTGGACGGTGCGCGGAACGCGGTTGCCCTGTATGATGCCTTTGATGAACTGGTGGAAACAGATATCGGTTTTCTGGACGTGGTCGGGCTGGCCCCGCTCGCAGCCCAGGTTAATGTGGGCAAGATTTCCAGTTATACAATTGGCGCAGATGTGGTGTACCCATGGGTGAATCCTTACAACGGGGCCCAGGTCTTATTGCCGAACTTCAACCTGACCCAGGACATCATGCGTCAGGCGCTCAACGCACGCTGATGCGTGGTCAGGGTTGGCTGGTACTGGCGGCACTGATATTGGCGGGGCTGGCCTGTAATTTCCCGGTGGGGAGCGCGGCCCCGGTTGTCACGCCGACTATGCCCGGTGAAACTCGTACCGCCCCCCCGGCGGCCACTCACACCCCTGCCCCTGCGATTTCTTTCACGGCAACTGCTACCTCGATCAACTGGCCGCCGCCCCATTTTGGCAGCCCGGGACCCACGCCGGTAACCGCCGTGCCCAGCCCAATGCCGCTGCTAAGCAATCCGGATAGCGTGACATTTCTATTGATCGGCTCGGATCGACGGACGAGCACGGTGCGCACCGACACGCTGATCCTTGCGAACTACCAGCCGGAGTACCGTATGGTTACCCTAATTTCGGTGCCGCGCGATTTATATGTATATATCCCCGGTTGGACGATGCAGCGCATTAATGCCGCTTATCAACATGGGGTTGGCAATGCCGGGCTGTACCCGGAGGGTGGCCTGCAATTACTAAAGGACACTATTCGTTACAATCTGGGTATCGAAGTGGATTACGCCGCACTGGTAGGTTTTGATGGATTTATAAATATTGTGGACGCGTTGGGCGGGGTGGATGTGCCGGTGGCGTGCGCCTATACGGATTGGCACATCCTCGACCCGCAGGGCGACGCCGAGGATGAGGATAACTGGGCGCTGTACACCGTGGGACCGGGGCTGGTGTACATGGATGGCGACCTGGCATTGTGGTATGCACGCTCGCGTTTGAAATCCAGCGACTTTGACCGCGGCCGCCGTCAGCAGGAGTTACTGAGAGCGTTGTTTGGTCAGGCGCTACAATTCAACACGCTGGGACGATTGCCAGACCTCTACCGCGAGTTCCGCGGCGCGGTGGAGACCGACATCGGGCTGGAAGACCTGTTGCCGCTGTCACAGGCCGCGCCGGGGGTGGGGCTCGCACAGATACGCAGCGTATATATCAATGGAGACGTTGTGCAGGGCTGGCGCACACCCCAGAACGCGGCGGTGTTGATACCGAACCAGGCCAAGCTCTACGCGCTATTGCAGCGGGCCCTTGGTGTGCCAGATGCAGAAGAACAGGCCCATACAGCCGCGTATGTGGAGGTGTGGAACGCCAGTGGCCAACCGGACTGGGGTGAGCTGGCGGTTACGCGTTTGCAGTATGGCGGGTTCGCGGCCGGGGCAGGAAATAATGAGCGCGGCCAGGTGAGCCGCTCGGTGATTGAGGTCTTGAGCGAAACTGTTAATATTGAAGAGGCCCAGGCACTGGCCGGGTTACTGGGCCTGCGGGCAGAGGCTCTGGTGCACGTGCCTGCGCCGGGGTATGCCTCTGGATACCGGTTGGTTCTGGGCGCAGATTACAACCCCTGCTTCAACCCGGCCAAAATCGACCGTTGAACGGCGAAATCGTATCCCCCGGTGGTACTAATTCACTGGTAAGCCGTAACACTTGACCGTCTGATAGCCCAACTGTACAATCTCAATTACGGGCGGTGCGCCAGTTCTTGGTGCACCATAAAATTTTTAATAGTTGATTTTATTAGGTTTGAAGTCAGCCGGGATGGAGAAAGCTTGTGAAATCGTTGATGCCGGCATTGCGGAATTGCCTTCGGTTTATTATTGTATTTGTATTCATCTTTTCAAATTTTCCGTTTCTTTTTGACCCGGTAGGCAGGGCTGTTGCCGCCGCGGAATCCGCCTGGCTGGCGGGCCCGGATTCCAACCCGCTGGAGAGTCCATTGGCCGGTGCAGTTAGCGCGCCGGCCTTGTTGCCCGTGCCTTCGGCTACCTTTGGGGGGTTGGGTTCGCTGTACCTGGGGACAGACTTCACTTTCACCGTCTCTTTTGATAACACTTCGCCAACCGATGTGGGTTATGGCCCGTTCATAGATGTTTACTTCCCGGAGACCGGCGCCGATGGCGATGACGGCATTCTGTTTGATGGTAACGCGCCGACCTACCTAGGCGTGGAACTGGCATTCTATGAAACCGTTTTCCCGGACGATGGCGGTGGCTTTGGCACGGTGAGCCACCCAATTGCGCTCGATATCAACAATGACCCGATTCAGATTACCGGCCGAGCTGATGACCGCCTGGTGACAGTCGTGCTGCCGTTTGGTTCGTTTACGCCTGACCAGCCGCCAGTAGCGGTTTCGTTTGGCGCTACCTTGAGCGAACTGGCCGACCTGGACGTACTGTTGAGCCTGTATGCCACTGGAGGTTTCTTCTTTGGGGCCGACCCGCTGGATAACCCCTGTTGCGACCCGACGATTTACTCGCGGCCGAACAGCCCGGTGCCAAACAACTGGACTGCTGGAGTGGTAGAACCGCAGTTACTCGATTTTTCGAAAGAATACAACGGTCCGGAAGATGAAACCGCCACCGGCCCGAACTTCCCACGTGAATACACGATAACTGTAACGATTGCCGAGAACCAGAGTATTACTGATTTTCAGATTCTAGATACGCTGCCGGACACGATGCAATTTGTTGGTCTAACCAGCGTGCTGGTGGATGGCGCTCCGGTCGCGCCCACGGTGAACAGCCTGCCAAGCACGCTGACGCCCGGGGGTGTGCTGGACCTCACCATTCCGGTGGTGGCAGTGAATGAAGTGGTGATTGTGTATGAGTTTTATATTCCGCGCCTGGATGCAGGCGCGGCCGATGTGCTGGATCCGGACACCGGCGGCCCGGGAATTTCAGTCACCAGCGTCAATGAAGCAGACATCCTCGCCGGAAATTGGACGCCGCTGGACCTGCGCGACCCGCCGGTTGACCTGGCTCTAACAGATGTGTGTCCATCCTGTCCGGGCGTGCATACGCTTGAAATGGAACCCATGGCCATACAGAAGGGCCAGGCAATTGTGGATGATGTCGGCGCGGCCGGGCTCTCCCCGGGGGATACGATAGAATATATGATTGATTTCCAGATTTCTGATTTCTTTGCGCTGAACAACCTGCAGGTGGTGGATGTCATTTCAGACGGCCAGCACTTTGACTTCACTTTCCCACCGACTTTGCTGGTGGGGGAACATGGTTTGGTGAGCGGGCCGCTGGCCTTTGACCCAACAAACTTTGCAGTGACTGAAAATTACACCGGGGCCTTTCCGCCGCCCGGCGCGCCGGATGGCACCACTACGATTGATTTTTTTGTATCTGCCGAACTGATAACGCGCGCTTTTGGAGCGGCCGATGACCCGGGCTCGGTGTTTGCCGCGGGTGGCCTGCTGGGTGGCTGTGTGCCGCACGATGCTTCGGTGTTCCCGCCAGATTGTTCGGTTTTCAATGCTGGCGCGACCACCGGGCGCATCATATTCCGGGCTGTGGTTCAGGAAGAATTTACGGACATCTATCTGCTGCCGGGCAATTCCGGTGATCCCAGCGTGGACCAGGGCGATGTTCTTAATAACGATGTTGATATTTACGGCAACATCCTGGAGAATGACACCGGCGCGGATACCGGCAATGTCCAGGAAGACGACAGCGGGAGCAGTGATTCAATCGCCTATGGCGCCCTGGAAAAGAGTGTCTATGCTGTGAATGGCACAATCTGTCCGGCACCGCTGCCGCCACCGGATTATCCCTATCCAGATGGAAGCGGCTGTGAGCAGATTAACCCGGGCGATGTGGTCACCTACCGCTTTGTCTACCAGTTGCCGACAACCGACATCGAAGACCTGGTGTTTACGGATTACATTCCTCTCCCGGTCTTCAGTGTAACCGACCCGGATTGGGATGGGGTGGCCGGCCCGGTCTGGACCTTTGAGGAAATAGTTAGCGCTGAAGTGCCGGCGCCCGGTGTGGCCAAGTTCGGGCCAACGGAAACGCTTTCAGATGAGTCGATCCCTTCCGGCCCATATGACTATATCCCCGCTGTATCCATCGATGTGACCAATAACTCAATCGAATTTGATATCCCCGGCAATTTTGATGACCCATTAAGCAACAGCACGACGATTGATATCCTGTTCTCGCTGGTTGTAACTGACCTGCCCTTTGCGGACGGCTTGAAATTAACCAATGCAGTTTATGCCTCTCAGGGCAGCACCAACGCTGGCTCGTTCGGGACCGAGGGCATCATCCAGATTCGGTTGGGCGAACCCGAGTTGGGAATTCAGAAGGGCGTGGTTGCCAGCAGTAACCCGGCCGCAGATTTTGACCCGGACCCGCCCGCGCCAGTGGTGTTTAATGCTCCCGGTACAGCCGGGCAGCGCTGGGCGCTGGGGACGACCATTGGCTCGAATGATCTGGCGGGCTACTTTGAGAGTTCGGTGGAGGATGTTACCGGCGGCGATCTGGTTACGTTTGCGGTCGTATTGGAAAACATCGGTAGCGGAGCCAATGGCGCATTTGATATTGTGCTGAGCGACATTTTGCCGGCCGGATTTGTGATCCCGCTGAATGCAGCGGGTTTGAACCTGAATGTGACTCGCGGGGATGGCACGCCGCTACAGTACCGGCTGATTGGGGACAATTCCACCCACCCCTCGGGCCTGTTTGATGACGGCATCGAAATTATCGACCCGGGCGAGGTGGATGCCGGCCTGGCACCGCTCCTGGACACCACTTTTGGCGTACAGCCCAAGCCGGATGAGGGAGTCAACGGCGATCCGGAGAATGAGTCGATTGGGCGCTGTGTGAATGGAAGCGGCAGTCTGCGGATGACCGGCTCTTATGCCAATGGCGGCCCGACCCCCGGCAGCGACAATGACTGTAGCCTGTTTTTCGCGGCCAACGCGCCTTTCTTCCTGATTAATGAGCTGAATTCTGACGATGGTGGGGCCGGGACCGGTGAGTTTATCGAGTTGTATGACGGCGGGCGCGGTAATCTTGCGCTGGCCGGCCTGGTGCTGGTGCTGTATGACGGTGATAGCAGCAATGGCAACGAAGTCTACCGGGTTATTGATCTGGATGGCTATTTCACCGATGCCAATGGTTACTTTGTGATTGGCGGCACGGGGGTGGCCGTGGCTGACCTGACGATTGGGACGAATAACTGGCTGCAGGATGGCGCCAATGCGGCCGTGTTGTACCAGGGTGCACCGGAAACCTTCCCGACCCTGGTGGGCACGACCCCGCTGGCAGTGGAAGCGATTGGCACCGGCGGCTCGGCTTACCTCACGGCCATGGAAGATGGAAGTAACGACGGCTATGTCTACCAGATTTCAGCCTCCAACCAGAATCTGGTGAATCCGTTACAGGTGGGCGATGAACCCCGTGCGCTGGGTCTGTTGCCCAGCCGCCTGTTCCTGTATGTTGCCAATACGGCGGATGATACGGTAACGGTGGTAGATACCCTGGCCTGGGTAGTGGACAGCACGATTCCAGTGGGGAACAGCCCGCAGGGTGTGGCGGTAAACCCGGCGGGTACCCGGGTATATATATCCAATTTTCTGGACGATACCGTAAGCGTAATTAATACAACGACCAATGCGGTGATTGCCACGATTAATGTGGGCGATGGGCCGCTGGGGTTGGCGGTGTCTCCGGATGGGGCCAAGGTGTATGTGGCCAATGCCAATGCAGACACAGTGAGTGTGATTAACACTGCCAGTAATACTGTATCCGCCACGATAGGGGTGGGTGATTTCCCGCGGGCGGTGACCTTTCTGCCGGATGGTTCCAAAGCCTACGTCGCCAATGGCAATGCCGACGATGTCAGCGTGATTGACGTAGCGACCGATACCAACCTGGGGACGGATATCGCCGTAGGCAACAATCCCTCGAGCCTGGATGCATCCGGGGATGGCCTGGCAGTCTATGTGACCAATGAGGTCGGCGATTCGGTTTCGGTGATTGATACGTCTACGGATGCCGTGAGTAACACGGTTGCGGCGGTAGGTGACGGGCCGCTGGGAGTGGCAGTGGCCGGCACGGGCGAATTTGCCTTCACGGCTAACGGCAATGGGGAGAGCTTCTCAATTATCAACCTGCTAACCGAGACAGTGACCGCCGAAGTGAGCGGCCGCCGGGTGGTTTATAGCAACATTTTAGATGCGCTGGTCTATGATACCGGCCAGGCCGACAATGCCACCCTGCTGGCGTTGGTAAATGTAGCCCAGCCGCAGATTAATGAAGACCAGAACGACAGCGCCACCGAAACAGTGGGGCGCTGCACCGATGGCTCCGGTGGGCAACAGAACACCTTTGCCTACGTAGCCGGCGCGCCGACCCCGGGGGTGGCCAATGATTGCGCCCCGCTACTGGTCATCAACGAAATCGACTCCGATACGCTCCCGTTGGGCTCTGAAAGCAGCGAATTCATTGAAATTTACGATGGCGGCGTGGGGAATACCGCGCTGGATGGCTTTATGGTCGTGCTGTGGGACGGCCATGCTGATATCTACGCCAATGACAATGCCTACGCTCTGTTTGACCTGACAGGTTACACCACGGACGCCAATGGTTATTTCGTGATTGGTGGCCGAGCAGTAGCAGGCATTGACGCCCGGGTGGGCGCCCTGACCGGCATCAAGGTTAATACCGACGGCTGGCTGCAAAATGGAACGGACTCCGTTGCCCTGTACACGTTTAACGAACTGAGCCCGGCTCCGACGCTGGCGGATTTTGATGATCCTGACCCCGGGACAATTATCTTCCCGGATTTGGACTTGTACGATGCGGTGATTTATGACTCGCGGGGTGGGGCCGCCTGCCAGGTGGCTGACCCGAGCAACGGCGCCAATGTGGTCCTCATCACCTATGATTTGCAGGTGGCGAGTGATCTGGCGCCGGGCAGCGGGCTCTCCAATCTTGCAACCCTGGTGAACTACAGTAACAGCGAAGATGGCGAAGAATTTCTCGACCCGGATGATGAAGTTGACGCCGGTACCAGTACTGAACTGGATGGGCCGGGGATGACCAAAGCCTTTGTGGACAGCAACGTGAGCGAGACCACGGTGCGCAATGTCAATATCGGTGAAATCATCACCTATCAGGTGGATATCACCGTGCCGCAGGGGCAGGCGGCCGCAACCTTCCGTGACCTGCTGGATGCAGGTCTGGCTTTCGTGGACTTTGATGAATTCATCCTGCCGGCCCCATTGGGACTGATGATCAATGAGGTGGAAGCGGATTCAGATGCAGGGATAGACCAGAGTGAATTTATTGAATTATTTGATGGTGGCGTGGGTGGCCGGCCGCTGGATGGGACGTTGCTGGTACTGTATGACGGAGATGTCCTGGGGGATGGTAGTGGTCTGGATGCGCCCTATCGGGTGTTTGACCTGGATGGGTATAAGACCGATGGCAATGGCTACTTTATCGTGGGCGGTAGTAATGTGCCCGGCATTGCGGCGCGGGTAGCGGCTGGCACCGGCCTGGAAGTGGCCGCGGATGACTGGCTGCAGGATGGCGCTGACGCGGTCGCTTTGATGCACAAAAATTACGCACGCGACTTCCCGTATTTTGCGGGCAGCCCGCTGACGGATATCACTGCCGCCCCGGGTTTGCGGACGGCTTTTGCTACCGGCGGTGATGACGACTTGTTCGTAATTGATACCGAAAATCAGGAAGTGCTGCGTCGCCTGGAAACCAACGCTGACCCGCTGGCGGTGGCTTTCAGCCCCGGCAACCAGCGGGTGTACGTGGTAACTAATGGCTCCAATGAAGTACAGGTCTTTGATATGCAAACCGGGCGCGAGCTGGGCGTGGTTGCCCTGACCGGCGCAGATGCCCGGGCGCTGGCCGTTACCCCGGATGGCATGAAAATCTATGTAGCGAACTTTGGCTCGGACACCATCGATGTGATTGACGCTGTCACCCTGACCGTGGCTGCGACGATTGTAGATGCTGCTCTGGCTGACCCCGCCGCGCTGGATGTTACCCCGGATGGCAGCCGCCTGTATATCGTGAATCAGGCTACCAATAGCGTGGCGATTGTAGATACCGCGACCGATACCGTCGCGGCCAGCCTGCCGGTTGGCTCGGTGCCGACGGCGGTGGCAATTACGCCATTTGGCAACCGCGCCCATGTCACCAATAGCGGCAGCGACGATGTGACCGTGATTCGCACCGACACCGAAGCAGTAGTGGTGACCTACGCTACCGGCACCCAGCCAAGCGATGTGGTCTTTAACCCGGCTGGCACACTGGCCTAT
>JANJTX010000006.1 GCA_024710875.1 Anaerolineales bacterium
GCCCTGCCGGCAGGCACAGTGGAAAGCCTGCTGCTGCCGGAGAACCTTCAAACCCTGACGGATATCCTGCTCTACCATGTTGTGCCCGGCAAAGTGCTGGCGGCCGATGTGGTGGCCCTTGATGGGGCGCTGGTAGGCACAGTATTGGAAGGCGGGCAGCTGTCAGTGACAGTTGATATGGGCAATGTGTATCTCAATGACACTGTGCAGGTCATCATCACCGATATTGAAGCCTCGAATGGCGTAATTCATGTGATTGATGCGGTGTTACTGCCCGCGACCGAAGAAGCAGCCGCTCAACCGCTGAACATTGTGGAAACTGCAATTGCGGATGGCCGCTTTACCACCCTGGTAGCGGCGGTGCAGGCTGCCGGGCTGGCAGAGACCCTGAGCGGAGAAGGCCCGTACACGGTGTTTGCGCCCACGGATGATGCTTTTGCCGCCCTGCCGGCAGGCACAGTGGAAAGCCTGCTGCTGCCGGAGAACCTTCAAACCCTGACGGATATCCTGCTCTACCATGTTGTGCCCGGCAAAGTGCTGGCGGCCGATGTGGTGGCCCTGAATGGGCAGTCGGTTGAGACGGTGCTGGAGGGTGCTTCAATCACTATCACGGTTGATGGTAGCATGGTGCTGTTGAATGACACCGTGCAGGTCATCATCACGGATATTGAGACTTCGAATGGCGTGATCCATGTTATTGATGCCGTGCTGCTGCCTGCGCAGTAGAGCAAAATTCGTTAGTATATAATCAACAAAAAACCCGCCGTTCGGCGGGTTTTTTGCTTTAATACGCGGGTCATTCGGCCGGCTCCAGCAGGCCACCGGCGGCGAAGCCGTAGTCCCAGCCGTCAATTTCGGGCGGGGTGTGGCCGAGGGCGGTGAGCATGCTTTTGATTTGTTCGCGGTGTTCGGTGGCGTGGTTGATGACCTGCACCATTAGCACCCAGGGGGTGACGATCCAGCCATCGGAGGCGGTGTATTGCTGGAGCCAGTCTTTGCTGGCGGGTTCGCGGGCGAGGGCCAGCAGGCCGGCCCCGGCGGCTTCCGCGGTCTGGCGGAGGTTTTCGAAGGTCGGTTCGGTTTTGAGGTCATGGGCGGGTTCTGCTCCGGTGAGGCGGTTGAGGTACCAGGCTTCCGAGCCGACGAGGTGGATGAGGGTCTGGCGGATGGTGCCCATGGTGGCGGTGGTGGGGGGCGTATCGAGCTGTTCATCCGTGAGGGCGGCGCAGGCTTCAATGATGCGCTCGTTGGCCCATTGGTTGTGTTCAAAGAGGCGGGCGAGGAGGTTTTCAGTCATGGGTGTCTCCTGTGGGTGGGGGTGGAGTTAATGTACCACAGGGAGGTGGGAGGTGGGAGAGGTTGGGAGATTGCTTCGGCGGTAAAGCCGCCTCGCAATGACAAGATGAGGGGGAAGGGTCAAGCTTAGCTCAACCCCTACGGATGGGACGGGAGGGTGTTTTTTCCAACGAACATTCTATTATTCTATTTTGGTTGGGATTCTTCGCTACGCTCAGAATGACAAGATGGGGCGGTTGGGTATAATCTACACAAACTTACACAAGGAGAATGACAAATGGCTGGAGCAAAGAAGATGTTTTACGGGCTGAATCATTTTATTTTTGGCTGGAGTTTGGTGCAGATTGCCCTGATTGGGTTTGCGTTCTTTGGGGCGATGGACGCCAGTATTCACGGCATGAGCGGCCTGCTGCTGACGGTGGCGGCCCTGCTGGCGTTGATTGCGGCGGTGGTGGCGAAGCTGGGCGGCCAGACGATTGGCCTGGCGGCGTTGTTGTTCGTCATTCTGGCGGCGCAGGGCTTCTTTATTCATACGCCCGGGCTGGCGCCGTTTGTGCGCGGCTTGCACCCGGTCTTCGGGCTGGTGGTGATGTTCATGGCGCGCATGCTGGCGGCCAAATCCAAAGCCTGATTTCCTCTGGTAGAACTTCAAGGCCCGCTCACCCGGCGGGCTTTTTGTTTGGGGCGAGAAGGGACAATCGGCCTGTGAAGTGTGGACAATTATCCCTAGGTAATTCGGAGTGATGGCGTATGATTAAGAGGGAACCCGCGTACTGAAAGGAAGAACAATGGATAAGAAAGAACTGATAAAACTGCTGAATGAAGACCTGGCGAATGAATTCGGGGCCATCATCCAATACCTGACTTATGCGGCCAAGGCCACCGGCCCCTACCGGCCGCAACTGGCGGCCTTCTTTCTGGAAGAAGTGGCCGATGAGCAACTGCATGCCCAATTCCTGGCGAACAAAATTGTAGCGCTGGGCGGCGAGCCAACCACCACCGCGGCCCCGGTGGTGGCGGCAGGCAACAACCGCGAGATGCTGCAGGCGGTGCTGGCAGCCGAACTGCAGGCCGGCAAGGGCTACACCGAGCGCGCCCGCCAGGCAGATGCCTATGGCGATAAGGGGCTGGCGGTGCAACTGGAAGACATGGTGCGGGACGAGATGGGCCACTCCGAAGAAACCGAGCGCATGCTGCGCGACTGGCCGCTGTAAGCGCCAGCCGCCACGCGCCAAGCCCGCCGGACAGGCGGGCTTTTTTTTACAGAAATCGGCAGACAGGCGGCCGGATATTACAGATTTGCAATGTACTTTTTCCACCAATAAGGTCATAATTAGAGCAGTACATGGGGGCAGCTGTTTTGTATGGGGCTGCCTTTTGGTTTGTATTGCTCTGGAGAGACTGTATGACGCCCAGCCCGGATGACCTGCGAACCTACGAACTCAGCCTGCTGAATGACCTGCTTGAAGGTTGCCAGATTATCAGCTTTGACTGGCGTTACCTGTACCTGAACGATGCGGCGCTGGAACATGCCCGCGCCACCCGCCAGGACCTGCTGGGCAAAACGATGATGGAAGCCTACCCGGGCATTGAAACCACGCCGATGTTCGCCACCCTGCAGAAGGTGATGGAAGGTCGCCAGGCGCGGCGCATGCACAATGAATTCACCTACCCGGATGGCGGTCAGGGCTGGTTTGAACTGAATATCCAGCCGTGCATTGAGGGCATCTTGATTTTTTCGCAGGACATCACCGCCAGCAAACTGGCGGACCAGAGCACAAAACAGGAACTCAAACGGCTGGCGACCCTGCGCCAGATTGACCTGACGATTCTTTCGAATACGGATTTAGCGGTCATCAGCGATGTGGTGCTGGAGCATGTCATCACCAGCCTGCAAGTGGATGCGGCCATGATTTTGCTGTTTGACCCGCACACGCTCACCCTGCACAAGCACCAGGCGCGTGGTTTCAATTCGTACTCGGTCAAGGACTTTGACCTCAAGATGGGCGAGGGTGTGGCGGGGCGGGTGGCACTGGACCGCAAGATTGCGACTGTGGCGCGGCTGGCACACGAGGCGCGCTTTACGCGTAAGGCCATGGCGGCGCGTGAAGGCTTTGAGGCTTATTTTGGGGCGCCGCTGCTGGCGCGCGGCGAGGTGCTGGGGGTGCTGGAATTGTTCCAACGCAGTGAAAAGCCGGTCGATTCGGCCTGGATGAATTTCTTTGAGATTGTGGCCGGGCAGGTGGCAATTGCGATTGACCATGTGAAAACGCTGGGCGAACTGCAACGCAACAACCTGGAACTGCTGCTGGCCTATGACCACACGATCGAAGGCTGGGCGCGTAACCTGGAACTGCGCGACATTGAAACGCAGGGCCACTGCCAGCGGGTGACCGACCTGACCGGGCGGCTGGCGGTGAAACTGGGCTACCGGGATGCAGAGTTGGTCGCCATCCGGCGCGGGGCGTTATTGCATGACATCGGCAAGCTGGGGATACCGGATTCGATTTTGTTCAAGGAAGGTTCACTGACAGAAGAAGAATGGGCACTGATGCACCAGCACCCGCAAATCGCGGCCGACCTGCTGGGGCAGATTTCGTTTTTGAAACAATCCGTGGCGATCCCGTTGTGCCACCATGAAAAGTGGGATGGCGGCGGCTACCCGCAGGGCCTGAAGGGCGAAGCGATTCCGGAAGTGGCGCGCATGTTTGCGGTGGTGGATGTGTGGGACGCGCTGAGTTCGGACCGCCCGTACCGCGCCCGCTGGCCGCGCGAGAAAATTCTGGCACACATTCGGGAGCAGGCGGGTACACACTTTGACCCGCGCATCGTGGATGTGTTTCTGGATTTAGTGGAGGAGTAGGGGCGTTTACACGCTGGCCCACGTCAGGCCGAGACGTTCCAGCGTCTCTGGCATCGGGTTGCCGTGCTCCACATCCCAGCCGGCCTGTTGGTAGTAGTCATCCAGGGCGGCTTCAAATTCGGCCGGGTCCAGTTTGAGGCCATCGCTGGCGCCGCCCTGGAGGGCGCGCTTGAACAATTTAGCCGGTAGTGTATCTGCTTTGCGGTCCAACCCTTCACGGGCGTTAAATAGCCGCATCATGTTCAGGCGGCGTTCGCCAACTTCCAGCAATTCATCTACGCTGACATCCCACCCGGTAACGCCCTGCACCGCCTGGGCCATGTGGTCCGGGCCATAGAGATGCCAGGCAGGGCCAAAGACGAACTGGCAGAGGTTGAGGCTGTCCAGGGCGCTGTAGATCCATTGGGTGCGCAGGGCGAAGCGGACCTTCTCCGGCCCGAGCGAGCGTTTGGGCAACTGCTCGTGGATGCCAATCAGGGCGAGGCGGTCTTTGTAGGTTTCAAAATCGCCCTCCACGGCGCCGTCATGCTCGCTGCTCTGGTGGTCTGCGCCAAAGGGGTTGACGGCATAGATGAGGGCCAGCGAGCGTTTGACCTGGGGCATGTGGGCGGGCAGTTCCTGGCCCTTGACGGTGATGAGGTAGTCGGCCATGCCGCGGCCCAGTTCTTCGGCGGCGCGCTGGCTGCCCTCGGCCAGGAGGTCGCCAATGCCGGTGCGGGTGGCAATCAGTTCGGTGAGTTTGACCATGCTTTCGGCGTTGCCCCAGGTGAGGTCGAGGCCCACGTCTTCTTTGGTTAATTTGCCATCGTTGTAGGCTTCAAAGGCCCAGGAAATGGTGGCCCCGCAGGAGATGGTGTCCATGCCGTACTGGTTGCAGATTTCGTTGGCCTTGGCGATGGCGGCCAGGTCGTTGATGCCGGCATAGTTGCCGAAGGTGCTGGTGGTTTCGTATTCCGGGCCGCCGTAGCGCGGGTCTACCTTGTAGGGGCCTTCTTCAATCTCTACCACGCGTTTGCAGCGGACAGTGCAGGCGTAGCAGGTATCGCGGCCGAGGCGGTCCTGCTTGCCTTCTTCGGCGCCTTTGAGGATGGTGTCGTACATCGTGGTGCCGTCAATCGCTTCCCAATCGGCGAAGACGCCGCTGTTGTAATTGAAGGTGGGCAGTGAGCCGATGGTCTGGTTGCTGCCGGTGGTTTCGGCGGTGCCGTATTTGGCCAGGCCAACAATATTGCTTTGGGGCAGGTTCTGTACGCCCCAGCGTGCCAGGTCAGAGAGTAGTTTTTTGTCGGCCACTTCGGGCTTCTGGCTGCCGCGCACGGCGATGGCCTTGAGGTTCTTGCTGCCCATAACGGCGCCGAGGCCGGTGCGGCCGTTGGCGCGGTTGGACATGTTCATGATGGCGGCAAAGCGTACCTGCTGCTCGCCGGCCGGCCCGATTTGCAGGACCTCGATCTTTTGGTCGCCGAGTTCGGCTTTGATGGCATCTTCGGCTGCGCCGGTAATCTGGCCCCAGAGGTGGTCGGCGGGGCGGATTTCGACCTGGCCGTCATGAATCCAGACATACACGGGGTGTTTGGCCGCGCCCTTGACCACGATGGCATCAAAGCCGGCGAATTTGAGTTCGGCGGGCCAGAAGCCGCCCGTCTGGCTATCGCCAATCGCGCCGGTGAGGGGCGATTTGGCGGCCGCGGTCATGCGGCTCTGGCCGGAGAAGGCCGCCCCAGTGAGGACGCTTAAAGCGAAGACGAGCACATTGTTTGGCCCGAGGGGGTCTGCGCCGGCGGGCATTTCCTTGAGCAGGTAGTACATCGCCAGGGCGCTGCCGCCCATGTACTTGCGGTAAAAGGCCTCATCCGGGGTTTCGATTTCGTAGGTCTGGTGGGTGAGGTCCAGGTGCAGGATTTTGCCAGTGTAGCCGAGGGGCATGGGGGTTCTCCTTGGGGCGGGTCAGCCGCCGCCCACGGCCGAAAAGACGCGCACGAGGTCGCCGGACTGGAGCGGGATGGTGAGGTCTTCGGCGTGGTCATCATTGATGCTGTAGATGACGGTGGGGGGCAGGTCGAAGTGGGCGGCGAGGTCGGCGAGGGTGGCTCCGGCGGCCAGTTGCAATGTGGTTTGGCCGCGGGCTTCGGGCGGCAGTTTTTCGCGCAGGGTGGAGTAGAAGCGCAGTTCAATCTCAATCATATGGTTTGATTATAAAGGATAGCCGGTCGCGGCCGGCGTGATTTGGGTAGCGACCTGGTGGGCTACAGTGGGCAGTAGAGCCGACCGCCGGCTTCAGCCAGCGGCGATATCCAATCATCAAAGATGCCGCTAACCTTCCCACGCCCGCGATTGGGGTGTGCAGGGCGGGGTGGCAGAATGCCACCCCGCCGGATGGTTTGGAGAGGTTGGGTGAGGCTAGGGCTTTACCGGGCGGTCTATGGCGAGTTCCAGCCAGGCAAGGAGGGCATCCAGCGGGCCACCCGCATCCGCGGGCTGGCTGGCCTGAACTTCGGGGGCGAGGAGGGCCATGGCGTGGGCATTGCCAGGGAAGAGCACCGCCAGCGTGTTGGGCGGCTGGAGGGCGTTGCAGATGGCGGCGGCGGCGGTATCGCCTTCGGCGGCCAGGCAGTGTACGGGGATGCCGGCATCGGCCAGGGCACGGGCGCCCTCAGGGTAGACGAAAGGCGCCGGCAGGTAGTTGCCGGGAGAAAGCGAGAACACGCCCAGGCAGCGCGGGCTGCCGGCCGCCTGGCTGGCCAGTACGCAGCCATCCAACACGCCATCGGCGCCAATGCTGGCGCCGGCGACCAGAATGCTATCCGGGTCTATGCCGGGCAAGGTGGCGGCGAATTCTATCGCGGCCTGGGAATCCACCAGCCAGTCGGTGGGGATGTTGTTGCCCTGGGGGCTGGTGCCAAAGCCGCTCAAATCAAAAACGAGGACGCCAAAGGAGGCTTCCGGCCGTAGGGCGGGGAACCAGCTGGGGTCGAGCCAGGGGCCGCGGATACCGGTACCGGACCATTCGCCGGGGGTGTATTCGCCGGGGCGATTTTGCAGCCAGGGGGCGATCTCCCACCAGTCGTACTGGTCGCCGCCGGCCCAGTGCATGAGGATGACGAGCGGAGCGGGGTTTACGGCCGCCGGGTAGTACCAGCCATTGAGGGTGCGGTCATCCGGGGTGTTGATGATGACCGCCTGGGGGTCGGCGGGCAGCGGCGGTTGCTGGCTGGCCCAGGCGCCGCTGGCGGGGTCTTCAACCGGCTGAGCGGGCTCCGGGGTGGGTGGGGGCTCGGTGGGGTCTGTGGGGGGCGCGGCCGTGGCGGTGGGGGCCGCCGGTGGCGGCGCGTCCGGCGCGCTCGGGGAGCAGGCCGCCAGCAGCAGCCCCAGCGCCAATAACAGCGTCAGCAATCGATTCATCTTCTTCATCTTGCACCTCATTTCTGGACAATTCAGGAATATCCTCATTTTATAGGAAAACGCCCGCAAAAAGGAAGCCATAACGCCAACCCGCCGGCCATCGTTCTTAACCACAGCCAGCGTTTCCGTTTGCGGGCAGATTGCTGATTGTGCTGGCTTTCGCGAAAGCCTATAATTTAAATGCACGCGCCACACCCAGGCGTGCCCCCGAGGAGTTGGCCATGCGTGAAATTACCTTTTCCCTATCCAGACGAACCCTGACCCACCTTGCCCTGCTGTTCATGCTCGCCCTGGGGGCCTGCGCCGGCCTCACCGGCACTCCGGAATCCCCCGGCTCGGATGACCCGACCCCGCCCCCCACCGAACCCGCCATGGTGCTGGAAGGCGTGGGTGGCGGCTCGGTGGTCTTCGTGCCCGGTGGGCCGTTCATCATGGGCAGCGAGGAAACCGACCCTAACTCCGAGAGTGATGAATGGCCGCAGCGGCGGGTGAATGTACCCGGTTTCTGGATTCAGCAAACCGAAGTTACCAATGAGCAGTACGCCGCCTGTGTGGCCGAGGGCGAGTGTGCCGCCCCCCAGCAACCGCTGACTTTCAACGACCCGGCTTATGCCGGCCACCCGGTTCAGGGCGTTACCTGGTTCCAGGCCAACGCCTATTGTGAGTACCTCGGCGGCCGCCTGCCCACCGAAGCCGAATGGGAAAAAACCGCCCGTGGCCTGCAAGCCTTTACCTTCCCCTGGGGCATCACTGACCCGGATTGCGACCTCACCAACCAGCAGGGCTGCAACGCCCCGGACAACACCGACCCGATTGGCACGCGCGACGAGGGCCTCAGCCCCTTTGAAGCCTTTGATATGGCCGGCAATGTAGGCGAATGGACCTACGACTGGTATACCGCCGGCTACTATGGCGATGCCCCGGCCGCCAACCCTTACGGCCCGCAAAGCGGCGAACTGAAAGTCTGGCGCGGCGGCGGCTATGGCGATAGCGGTAATGCCCTGCGCACCGCCAACCGCAATGCCCTCGACCCCGAGGAAGCCCTGCCGGGCCTCGGCTTCCGCTGCGTGCTCTCCGCTCAGGAAGAAATTGCCCGGGCGCCATTCTGCCAGCCCTCCTACACCGCCTTCTGCAACCCGGGCGGCAGTATGGAAACCGGCCTCACCCACCCGGACCGCCCCGCCGGGGGCGAGCAGCCCATCCTGCGGGTGGCCGGGTTCAGTTGCCCCCAGCGCGGCATCGTGGAGGTCAGCGTTGACCTCAACGTACCCAGCGCCGAAGGCTACACGATGACGGTGAATGGCCTGCCCTTTACTGACTGCGTGGAACTGCCGGAATTCCCCGGCCGCCTGTACTGCAAAGGCCCGGCCGCCCCGCAGGGTGTTTTCGTGAATGTCACCATCTGCGCCCCGGATGGCGAAGCCGCCGCCCCCAACCTAAATGTGGTGGCCTACCAGCCTGCGGGTGGCGAAACCGGCCTCATCACCTACCAGCCCGCCGCTGCCAGCCTCGTGGCCTACAACGCCTACCAGCAGCAAACCGCCCCCACCAATACCGATGACTACTGCCCGCAGGGCTACATCTATAACCCCCTCAACGGCCAATGCGAGCTGGATACCACCCAGCCCGGCTGCCCGGACGGTTGGACCTACAACCCCGACCTCTACCGCTGCGAGCCCAACCCGGAGGGCGGTTGCCCGGAAGGCAGCCAGTACGATGCCCAGCTCGGCCGCTGCATTACCACCGGCGATGACTGCGGCGATGGCTTCACCCTCACCCATGTTGGCGCGGGCCTGCGCGCCTGCGAACCCTCCCAAAATGATGACGGCGGCGGCCTGTGTCCGTTGGGTTATTTCTATGACCGCAGCATCAATTGCTGTTCGCCCATCCCGCAGACTGGCAACGGCTGCGAACCCGGCAGCGTGTTTGACCAGCTGCGCGGTGTGTGCCTGCCGCTGGATGGCAACGGCTGCCCGGCCGGCAGCCAGTATGACCCCTTCAAGGGTTGTATTTCAGATGGCGAACCTACCGGTGGGGAAAACCCGCCCTATGGCCAATGCCCGGAGGGAACCACCCTCGACCCGGCCAGCAATACCTGTATCCCCAACCAGCCCCAGACCTTTGCCGCCGCCTATGTGCCGGATGTCTCCTGCCCCACCGGCTACAGCCTGAATGACCTCGGCCAGTGTATGCCGGAGCAGGGCGAGCCCCAGGACTGCGGCCCGCAGGGCTACTTTGACCCGACCATTGGCCAGTGCATTGTTACGCCGGATGGCTGCGGCCTCGGCTTCTACTTCAATACCGCCACCCAGTCCTGCCTGCCCCAGAGCGGCCCCGGCAGCCAGTGTGGCTACGGCTACCGCTTTGACCCGGCCGCCAACTGCTGCGTGCCGGTGCCCGGCAGCGATGGCACCGCCTGCCCCGGCGATGGCGAACTGGGTAGCAATGGCAACCAGCTCGTCACCTGGTACGCCGCCGCCCCGACCCTCTATGATGTGGCCAGCCAGCAATGCGACCCCGGCGGCGATGGCTGCCCACTGGGCTATCGCTATGATCAGGAACGCCAGGCCTGCGTCCCGGTCATCACCGAAGACGACTGCCCGGACGGCACCACCTACGACCCCCAGCGCCAGACCTGCACCCCGGATGAAGGTACCGAGTGCCCGGATGGCTACAGCTACCTGCGCGCCGTCAACGGCTGCCAGCCGGATGACAGCCAGCAGCCCCAATGCGAGGATGGCTATTACTTCAACCCGCAGGTCGGCTACTGCCTGCCCACTGACCAGAACGGCTGCGGCGTGGGCTATCTCGCCGCCGGGCCGGAAGCCTGCGCCCCGGATGGCGGCCAGCCCGGCAGCCAGTGCCCCACCGGTTTCGTGTATGACGCAGATACCAATACCTGCCAGCCGCCTGGCGAAGGCAGCAGTTGCTGGAGCATTCAGGTTTCGGTGCCGGTCTGCCAGCAACCCACCGTCACCCCGGACTCGCGCTGCCCGGTTGGCTTCCGCTTTAGCGAGCAAACCCAGTCCTGCGAAGATGCTCGCAACCAACCCACCAGCACCCCCGGCGGCAACGAGCCCTCCTCTTGCGCTGATATTCGTAGTATGGGCGCCTGCAATGGCTCCAACCTGGGATGCTCATGGGATGATATCAAAGCCGTTTGCGAGGATGTTATTCCCTGACCCATTTCAACTCTCAAAAGACACCCCCGCGGCTGCCTTGCGGGGGTGTCTTTTTGGTCCAAACTCGATGCCTTGCGCTGATTGACTTTAAAAGAATTCCCATGCTAAAATTTTAGTAACTGGTTAGCAGAAGTTCCACCAAGAAAGACCCCTCTTTTGAATTGGAACCATGGTTGACCCAGCACACTCTTTAGAAAGGAGTTCCAAATTCATGTCCGAGAAGGAACAGGGCACCGTGAAGTGGTTCAACGGCACCAAAGGTTACGGCTTCATTCAACGTGACTCCGGTGAAGATGTGTTCGTCCACTTCAGCGCCATTGCCGGCGATGGATTCCGCAACCTGGAAGAAGGTCAGCGCGTTGAATTCACCGTCACTCAGGGCCAGAAAGGCCTGCAGGCGCAGGATGTCGTCAAGCTGTAAACCAGTTTTGACCGTCACACCCGATTGGGCAGCCGAGACCCGGCTGCCCAGTTTTTTAAACGGAAAGCCCCGGAAAACCAATCGCACAAATTTGTTATAAATACTTGACAAATGCTGTGCAATATGCTATCCTGTAGCCCTTGAAAACAAGGAAACAGGATAATACTGATGAATAATCTCACAGGAACCGCCGCCCTGCGCCCGCAGGTGCAATCGCTCTCGCTGTTTGGCCTGACCAATCTTGAGGACCCCGGCCAACTGGCGACCAACTCGCTGCAAACATTGCTGGCGATCAGCCACTCGATTGAGGATGTGGTCACCCACAATCATTACCGGGCGCCGTTTTTTGCCGGCTTCCAGCGGGCCTCCTCCTTCCTGCCCCAAGCGCGCCGGTTCAGCCGGCTGGCTTCGGTGGTCGGTAAGGTTTACATCTTCGCCTACCCGGATGTCGCCGTCCCCACCATCCCCAACATCGAATTCGTTTTCCTGACGGAAGACGCGCCCCTTGCCCAGGAATGGTTCCTCGTCTTCCAGACCCCGGACTTCCAGGCCGCCCTGCTCACCCACGAACTCGACCGCCCGGGCGTCACTCACTTCGGCCGCGGCCGCGATTACGAGGGGTTGGTCACCTTTGACCCCGCCATTGTGCAGGCCGCCCAGCGCGCCCTGCATCAGGCGGTGGGTCTGCCCACCCCGCCGGAAGTAGAAAGCGCGCCGCTCGCCCTGCCCACCAGCCCCTACGCCGAATTCCACCAGAACCTCATCCGTTATCTGGAGCAGCGCAACCGCCAGTTACGCGGCCTGTACCGCACCCTGGATAACCGCAGCAAGGAAATCGAACGCCTGCAGGCCATCACCCGCCGCATGGTCTCCAATGCCGCCTGGGACAGCGCCGAGCAACTGGCCCAGACCGGCGCCCTGCCGCCCCTGCTGGAAAGCCAGCGCAAGACCATCCTCTTCACCGATGTCAAGGACTTCGTGCGCCTGACCGAGATGACCGCCCCCGAAAGCCTGGTCGATTCGCTCAACCGCTACCTGGATGCCATCTCGACTGTCGTCTACCAGAACAATGGCGATGTGGATAAGTTCCTGGGCGATGGCATGCTGGCCTTTTTTGATGAGCCGTGGGCGGCGCTCAAGGCGGCAATGGAAATCCAGAACCGGGTGCGCTCCTTCAACGCCCAGCAAACGGCGGCCCGCCAGGTGAGTTTGCCGACCCGGGTCAGCCTCTCTACCGGGCCGTGCCTGATTGGTCCACTGGGCTCGCAGGACCGCAAAGAGGTAACCCTCATTGGCCGGCCGGTCAACCTCGCCAGCCGCCTGAATGCCTACGCCCCGGTCGGCGGCATCGTAGTGGACGATGAAACCTTCATCCGGGTGAAGGCGCCGGTGTTCGCCGCCCGCTATAACGTGAAGGTTAAGAACATGGAAGGCAACCTGCCGGTGTATGAGTTTGATGAAAATCAGATGAACAGCCTTCGTCAGCACCTGGCGCGCCTTCAGTCGCCAGGCCCCGTGGCGACGCATGGTGGGTTCTAATTTGAATGGGTGAGGACGGGATGTTAACTCAAACCTGCCGGGTCAGCCCGGCAGGTTTTTTGTTGGGTTATTGGTAGTGTTCGAGGGTCAGGCACTTGACCCCGCCGCCGGATTTGTAAAATTCGGTGAGGTCCAGCTGGATGGTACGGAAGCCGCGTTCCTGCAGGGCAGCGGCAAAGCGCGGGGCGCGCGGGGTACTCATGATGACTGTTTCTTCCACCACCATTGAATTGCAGCCCAGTTGGCGGGCTTCTTCTACATCGACCGGGATGGCGTTGGGGATGAGATCTTGCAGGCGTTCGCAGGATTCGCGGGTGAAGGCCTGCGGCACATAGGCGACTGTGTCGGCATTAAGCGGCAGTACGGTGACATCCAGATGGAAGAAGGGGGACTGGAGTTGCAGGGGGATGATTTCAATATCCAGCAGGTCAGCAAGGTAGGGCAGGGTGGCCTCATCGGTACGCACGCCGTAGCCGCCAAAGAAGCGGTGGTCCCAGCGCAGCAGTTCGGCGTTGCCTTCAAAGTGCAGTTCGGGCGGCAGGCGGTGGATGGTGAAGCCGCGCTCGGCAAACCAGGCGACTTTGGGTTCAACTTCCGGGGCGCGCTCGGCGTGGCGGAAGTTGCTGGCGACGGCCTGCTGGCCGTGCAGGAAGATCGAGTCACCGGGGAAGACCAGTTCCGGGATGCCGGCTACGGGCTCCAGCAGGGTGAGGCGTACGCCGAGGTCCTGATAGGCCCGGTGGAGCTGGTCCCATTGTTTTTGCGCCAGATCCTTATCTACCCGATTGTCGAGATTCATCCATTCATTGATGACGTATTCCACCTCGTAGTGGGTGGGCGGGCAGAGGTAGAAGTGACGTTCAGCGGCAG
Source organism: Anaerolineales bacterium (assembly GCA_024710875.1). Classification (GTDB taxonomy): domain Bacteria; phylum Chloroflexota; class Anaerolineae; order Anaerolineales; family UBA11579; genus SCUK01. Next base: position 13,574 of record JANJTX010000006.1, read on the forward strand.
GGCGCATGGGCAGGGCCTCTCTTTTCGGAGCGATAGGGGGGATTATAAAGCAAAAGAATGGTGAGGTAGGAGTTAAGTACTATGGAATATGGCGTTTGAGGTATTGGATTTTTTGGAAAGTTAACGCCATATTCTTAATGCAACCACAGGCCAGATAGTTGGTGTTGTTGGGTCGCAGTGTGGGGCAGATGATAGGTGATGTGAGTGAGGGTTGCATTCGGAATTGTTGGGTTGGCGCGTTGGAAGGCAAAGTCGCGAGAGAGGTAATTGGTAACTGGCAATTGGTAATTGCTCTGTTGGAACAAACGCGCGGTATGCCGACGGTTTGCTCTGGGGAGGAACAGTACACCAGATTGCTTCCCTTCGGCTATGCTCAGGGCAGGCGCTGCGCTCGCAATGATAGGAGCTGTCGAGATTAGTGTTGGCTTCCAAGCTAATAGTGCGTCCCGCCTACATCACCGCTGGAGCCTGGATGCCGAGCAGGGCGAGGCTGTTGGCGAGGGTTTGTTTGGCGGCGGCAATCAGCCGCAGGCGGAAGGCGCGCACGGGCGGCTCGGCGGTGAGGGCCGGGCAGGCGTTGTAGAAGTCATTGAAGGCCCCGGCAAGTTCCAGCGCATGGGTGGTGATGAGCAGGGTACGATACTCGCTGGCGGCGCGCTGCACCACCTGGGGGAAGGCGGCCAGCAATTCAATCAGCGCCACTTCTTTTGGGTCCAGGGTATAGGTGGGCATGGCACTGGCGGGCAGGTCGCCCCCGGCTTTGCGCAGGATGCTGTTGGCGCGCACATGGGCGTACTGGATGTAGGGGGCCCCCTGGCCGTTGAAGTCGAGGGCGCTTTCCCAGTCAAAGGTAGCAATCTTGGTGTTGTCGCGCGCAATCAGCGGGAATTTGATGGCGCCGAGGCCGACGGCCCAGGCGACTTCTGCGCGGGTCTGCTCGTCCAGTTCGGGGTTGCTTTCGAGGCTGACCTGGCGCGCCCGGTTGACGGCTTCGTTGATGAAGAATTCCAGCAGCACGACCGTGCCATCGCGCGAGGACATGGTGATGTTGCCCGGCAGGTTGACGATTTCATAGGGCAGGTGGGCGGCCTTCTTTATTTCAGCGATGCCCGCCAGTTCCAGCGTTTTGAAGACCTGCTTGAAATGCTGGGACTGGCGCACGTCTACCACATAGAGCGAGACATCCAGGTCGGGATAGTCTTTGAATTTCTGCTGGGCGAGGACGAGGTCCCAGGTGGCGTACAGGGCGGTATTGTCCGAGCGCAGGATGACCAGCACGCGGTACTCCTCTTTTTCGTTGCCGAGCAGTTCATCCAGCTTGACGATGACCGGGCCTGCGGGGCGTTCATCCTGGGCGAGGCCGCGGTGGATGAGTTCCGCTACATATTCCTTACCGGACTGCTCAAAATCGCTTTCAAAGTAGATGCGGTCAAAGTGGATGCCGAGCTGGCTGTACACTTCGTTGAAGCCATCCAGCGACCATTGGCGGGTTTCGCGCCACAGGTTCACGATTTCCTCGTCGCCGGCTTCCCAGCGGTGAAAGAGCGCTTCAATTTCCTTGTTACCATCCGGGTCGTTTTCCAGGTTGGCGGTGGCTTCGGCGTAGAGGTCGCCCATCCAGTGGGTGACCTGTTCGGCGGGGCGCGCTTCGCCGGCATGGTGCTTGCGGTAGTTCCACACCCATTTGAGTACATCTTTGCCGAAGTCGCCGATGTAGTTGGCGCGGATGACATCCCAGCCGGCGAATTCGAGGATGTTGGCGAGGGCCGCCCCGAGCATCATATTGCGCAGGTGGCCGACGTGCAGGGCTTTGTGGGTGTTGGGCTGGGAGAACTCGACCATGATGCGCTGGCCGCGGGCCGGGCCGCGCCCAAAGGCCGCGCCGTCTTCAATGGCGGTATCCACCACACGCTGGCCGTAGGCGGCGGTGATGTAATAGAGGTTGAGATAGCCTTTGACGGCTTCGATGCGGGCAAAACCGGTGGGCGTACCGAGACGGGCGGCGGCGGCCCGGGCCAGTTCCTGGGCGCGCTGGGCGACATTGCCGCCCTTGCCGGCGCGGGCTTCATCGGCCGCAATCTGGAAGAAGGAAGTGGCAATGCCCCATTCGCCGGCGTAGGGCAACTGGCTCCATTTGAAACCGCCGGCTGGGACGGCAAGGCCGAGTTCCAGCAAAAAGGCGGTGAGTTCGGTTTCTATGGCGAGGCGTTCGGTGTCAAACATGGCGTTTCCAGAGTGGTGGGCCGGGCAGGGGTACGAAAAAAGCGGGAGCAAGGGTTTGCTCCCGCTGGCGATTCGGACGGGGGAGAGTTAAGCGCCTTTTTCCAGTTGAGCCAGCTGCTTCATGAGGCGGCTCTTGCGGCGGGCGGCATTGTTCTTATGAATGATGCCCTTTTCAGCGGCCTTGTCCAGGGCGCTGATGGCCAGTTGGGTGGCGGCTTTGGCGTCATCCATGTTCCCGCCAGTAATCGCCAGGCGAGCGTTTTTCACGGATTTACGGGCCGCGCCACGGTAGACACGGTTGCGGACGCGCCGTTTCTCGTTCTGGCGGTTGCGCTTGATTTGAGACTTGATGTTTGCCAACGTGGTCCTCCAATAATTTAGGCACTGCTACGAACAGTCGGCTATTTTAGCGCGAAGGTTTGATTCTGTAAAGGTTTTCCCAAGGGGAGCAACGGTGAAGTTGGGGCCGGCCGGACTCAGCCTGCCTGCCACTCCATCCGAGGTGGAGAGGATGAATTACAATTGCCACTGACTTAAATCCGGGTGGGCTGCCCACTCAGCCGTGACGATGAGGTAACCGAACGATGAAAGATACGATGAAAGCCCTGAAAGCCGGCCTGGTGATGGCCATCCTGGGGATCCTGTTATTGAGCGTGGCGTTTGTGCTGACGACCAACCACCTGCGAGCAGAACTGACTCTGGCACAGTCACAGAACCTATTTTTGAACGGGTACGTGCAGGAGCTGGGGGGAGATCTGGAAACCACCCAGACTGAATTGGATGGCCTGGAGGCGGAGTACGCCGCCCTGACGCAGCGCTATCTGGATCTGGAGAGCGAGCACTCTGGCTTGAAGGCCGACTATATTACCCTCACGGCGGCCCAGCAAGCGAGTGTGGCGCAGGCCGAGTTGTACCAGAGCCAGAAATACTACCTGACGGAAGTGGTGGATTGGCTGGGGCGGGCGTATGCCAGCTCGGACTTTGAGCGGGCATTGCAACTGTACCAGGCCAGCAGCGGGCTGGCGGCGCCGCACGGCTGTGAGCCGGTTACCCCCGACCGCTACCTGCGCTGGGGCACACCGCCACGTTCCACCATGTATGTGGCTACGCCGGCCAAGCTGGGCTGGAGCCCGTACACCTTCTGGTCGGTGCGCGAGGATGTGGTCTTTGGGCCGGAGCACCGCGATTTCCCCGGGTATCTGGGTAGCCGCGGCTACGAGTTCCGCTATCCGCTGATCCCGGGGTCGCGTTTCCAGCAGGAAATTCACACCACGATTAACGTCTATGACCACCTGGTAGACCCGCCCAGCCAGCATGAAAGCCTGGCGGTGGCGGTGGTGGAGCTGGCCTGTGGGGTAACGGGCTATATTCGCGAAAGCGGGGATGCCGACAATACCATCCTGATTTATTTTGCGGTGGGCAATTACGATGCGAATGTGAAAATCAAATTTGACCCAGACCTGGAGCATGCCATGCCGATTCTGGTGCAGGGCGCCAACCTGGTGATTAATGAATTGACGAATGGCTGGTAGCGGAAGGGCCGCCGGCGCGTGACAAAATGGCGGCCGACTCGTTATAGCAGGTATACCAATCCCTGACGACGGAGGAATTCTGATGCGAGTGACCCGTAACCTTGGTATGTTGTTGCTGGCGATTTACCTGATTCTCACTGGCCTGGCGGGCCTGTTCGGCTTGAGCTTTGCCGGGATGGGGGTTGTCATGGCCATTCTGGCCCTGCTGGCGGGGTTCCTAATCCTGATTGGTCGCTGACCCCCGCTCCTTTTTGCAATGGAATGACAAGGAATCTGCCTCCCCCGGGGAGGGGCGTTCCACTATAATGAGAGGGTAGGAATTCCCCCAAAGGTGGACGATGTGCCTGTTTACAATGTAAATGGTCAGGAACTGCATACACTAGAAGAAGGCAACCCCAATCGCCAGAAAGCGATTTTGATTCATGGGTGGTCTTCTTCTTCATTTGCTCTCACGCCAATTTCAGCCCTGTTGAGCCAGCGGTTTCATTGCATTTCGGTGGATTTGCCGGGTTATGGCAACAGCCCGCCGCTGAAGGAACGCGTGACCATTCAAGCCTATGCCGAGTTGCTGGCGGATTTCATTGAGCAGAACAGCGATGGGCCGGTGGTGCTCATCGGCCATTCGATGGGCGGGATGACGGCGGTCAACCTGGCTTTGAGCCACCCCATTCTGGTACAGCGCATGGTGCTGATTTGCCCAACCCTGACCGGCCGGCTTTCCACCATGATTAATACGACGATTTCGCCCATCACGCTGTTAGAGCGCTTTGGTCTGGGGCAGTTCATCGTCTCGGCGGTCGAGAGCCTGTTTGTGGGCATCACCGACCGGCTGATGCGCCCGGTATCTTTCTCGGCTCGCACCGGGATTACCCCGGAAGATTACGCTCGTTTACGAGCCGATGCGCGCCGCCCCGGCCAGGGCCGCACCCGGGCCGAGTGCTTCTACGCCATGCGCGAGAATGATTTGAGCGAGCGGCTTTCGCAGGTGGAGACGCCGGCGCTGGTAATCTGGGGCGCAGAAGACAATACTGTGCCGCTGCGGGATGCCGGCGTGCTGGCCGATGAATGGCCGGAGGCGGAATTGCGCCTGCTGCCCAAGGCCGGCCACTGGCCACACTTTGAAGCGCCAGATGTTACCCGCCGGTTGGTGGCCTCCTACCTGGGCCTGCCGCTGCTGAGCGATAAGCTGCACGCGGCGGTGGATGATTCTGAAATCGCCCGGATTGATGAGGTGGCGAATTTCCTGGCGCACTCCGGCATTGGCAACGGCATGAGCCTGAACCAGCGCACCCGGCTGGCGGCCCAACTGCGGCAGTACACTTTCCCACCCTATCGCAATATCGTCAATGCCAATACCACCGACTCGCAGGAGATGTACATCATTCAGGGCGGCACGGTGGAAGTGTGGGCCGACCCGGAAAACCCTGGCGATATGCCCAAGCAGCCGCGCCGGGTGGCGAGCCTGAAACCGGGCGAAATGACCGGCGAACTGGCAATGCTGGACCAGGGGCTGCGCACCGCCGACCTGATTTCCGGCCCGGAGGGCGCCACGGTGCTGGCGCTCGACCGCCAGCGCTTGCAGGCTCTGGCCGAGGATGACCCGGAAATCGGCTCGATTTTGCTGTGGAACATCGCCAAGGCCATGAGCCAGCGGGTGCGCTTTATTCTGTGGCAATTGCAGCGCGCCAACCAGCGCGCCCGCACCGAGGAGAAGATGCTCAAGGAAGAGCGCATTCGCCAGTCGGGCGGGTTCCAGACCACCTACACCGGCCAGCCGCAGTAAATAACCCCAGATTGTCTCATGAACCCGGCCACACCAACGGCCGGGTTTTTCTTTAAGGTAGAATCGGGCTATGTCTGACAGAATTTCACGACGCGATTTCCTCAAATTGAGCGGGCTGGGGCTGGGGGCAAGCCTGATTGGCGATTTTCCGCCCGGCCAGTACCAGGACGAGCCGCTGCGCCTGGGACGGGTGGCGTATGACTCGGTGAGCGTGTTTGACGCGCCGCGCCTGCATGCCCGCACAGTGGGTTACCGCTTTCGGGATGAGTTGATGAACATTTACCAACGGCTGACGCCGGTGGATGGCCCGGCCTACAACCCGGTGTGGTACCGGGTGTGGGGCGGCTATGTACACAGTGCCTTTGTGCAGGAAGTACAGGTGCGTTTTAACGAACTGGAAGAGGATTTGCCCCCCGGCGGCCGGCTGACCGAGCTTTCTGTGCCGTATTCCCAGCCGTATGATTTCAGCCGGGCGGAGGGCTGGACGCCGCACGAGGAATTCCGGCTGTACTACGGCTCCACTCATTGGGCCACCGCCCTGGTGGAAGGACCGGATGGCAGGCCGTGGTACGAGATTACCGATGAACTTTCGGACACCTTCAAATACTTTGTGCCGGCGCCGCATTTGCGACCCTTTGCACCGGACGAACTGACCTCGCTGGCGGCCGATGTGCCGCCGGGCGAAAAGCGGATTGAAATAAGCCTGACGTTTCAAACCCTGACGGCTTACGAGGGCGAGCAGATTGCTCTGCGGACACAGATTTCCTCCGGGGTGGGCGGGCCGGTACCGGCGGGCAGCCTTTCGGCGGATACGCCCGTAGGGCGGTTTAACGTGCTGGCCAAGACGCCCAGCAAGCACATGGGCGGCAGCCGCTTGAGCGATACGCTGGGCGACCGGGCGCTGCCGGGCGTGCCGTGGACGATTTTCTTCGCTGAGGGCGGCTATGCCATTCATGGGGCCTACTGGCACAATAATTTTGGCCTACCGATGAGCCGCGGCTGCGTGAACATGCGTAACGAAGAAGCGCGCTGGCTGTTCCGCTGGGTGACGCCCGCCTGGGATGCCAGCACGGTGCAAAGCTCGGCCGACTGGGAAACGCGCGGCTTTGGCACGCGGGTGGACGTGCTGGAATAGCGCCTATGTTTGCGCCCGTGCGGGTGATTACGGCGCGGGCCCCGACCCGGATTTGCGATAACGGCGGCTGGACAGATACCTGGTTTGCGCGTTACGGGGCGGTGTGCCATCTGGCGGTGACGCCGGTGGTAGAAGTGCGGCTGACGGCCTACCGGCGGGGGCAGTTGCCCAAACCAGCGCGCTTGATTCTCTCCAACTACAACGAAATTCTGGACCTGAACCCGGCCGAGGGGGATTGGTCGCGCCACCCGCTGCTGGCGGCGGCGCTTGCACGCTTTGGCCTGTCGGCCGGGCTGGATTGCGAGATAAGGATTCATTCCAAAGTGCCGCCGGGGGCTTCGATGGGCACTTCGGCGGCGGCCTGTGTGGCGCTGTTGGCCGGGCTGGATGCGCTGCGGGGCGGCGACCTCACCTCGTACCAACTGGCCTATGAAGCGCATGCGGTTGAGACCGAGATGTTGGGCGGGCAGTCTGGGATACAGGACCAACTGGCGGCGGCCTATGGCGGGGTTAACTGGATTGAGATGGGTGAGTTCCCACAGGCACTAGTGCAACGCCTGAACTTGCCGGACGCGTTTCTGGCGCAGTTGGAGGCCAGCCTGCTGGTGGTGTACCTGGGTTCGGCGCACAGCAGCAGCGCGGTGCATGAAATGGTGATTCGCGAGTTGGAAGACCTGGGGCCGGAGAACCCGAAACTGGACGCCCTGCGGGCCTGCGCGGCCGAGGCGTGGGCGGCTTTACAGGCGGAGGATTTGGCGGCCTACGGGCAGGCGTTAACGCGTAATACGGAATGCCAGGCCGACCTGCACCCGGGGTTGGTGAATGCCGAGGCACGGGCGGTGATGCAACTGGCAGAAGCACACGGGGCGCTGGGCTGGAAGGTGAACGGGGCGGGCGGCGAGGGCGGCTCGCTGGCCATCGTGGCAGGGGCGGATAAGGCCGGGCTGGCGGCGGCCATCCGGCAAGCGAACCCGGCCTTTCAGATTTTGCCGATCCGGCTTAGCCGGACTGGGGTGCGGGTGGCCGAGCACGGGTAGGAAAGTTTTTAGGGGGTATTTTTGCGAGCATACAGATAACCCAGCGGCATACCGGGGCGGGCGACCCGTTTTATTTCTGAAAAGTGGGCGGCCAATCGTTCTTCTGTTTTTTGAAGGACGGGGTCGTCCGCTTCGGCATGGTATTCCATGACGACTTTCTGTATCCGACCAAAGACGCCGGGGGGTGTATTCTGGAGAATTTCAAACTCGGCCCCTTCGCAATCCAGTTTAAGGAAATCGACCTTGGGTATATCGGCCAATAGTTCTTCCAGCGTGATGGTCTCGACTTGCAGGGTGGAAGACAGCGGCTGGTCAGAGACTACATCGCGCCCCAATAGAGAATTGCGGCTACTGGAAGCAGCCCGGTAGAAGGGCAGATGTCCTTTTGATTTCCATACTGCGTTGGCATACGCCGTAACATTTTCAATCTGATTCGTCTGAATGAATTGTCCCAGGCGGGCGAAATTGTCCGGGTCTGGCTCTACGGCGATGATTTTTGCCGGAGAGAATTGGGCGGCGTAACCCACGAATACGCCTTTATGGGCGCCGATGTCCACGACGATATCGCCAGGTTGGATTTCATAGCCCGGGGGAGTGTATTCGCGGCCGAGGAAGACTTCGGCTATCAACGCCCACAAGATATGGTCGGCACGCTGGAAAGATAGTCCGTTGAGCGTAATGTCAAGCGGCTTGGCCTGAACGCGCGCCAACAGGAACGCCAGACCATCTCGCAGGCTGACAGTACCAGATGCAAGGCTGCCAGCCAGATCAAGTACCCACTGGCCTCTCATTGGGCCAATGGATTACACATAGCCGATTAATCGGGCGACCAAGCGCGGCCTAGACGCCGGAACAATCATTGGGGTCGTCGAATTGAAAGTAGGTGGCGGGGAAGTAGGTAATGTTGGAGAGGCCGTCCTGGGCTTTGATACGCCAATAGACGGTATCTGTCACACTTGGCGTGCCATCGGTGCTGGAATCCAGGTTGGCGTACACTTCCCATACATTGCCGCTGATGTAGTTAAAGGTCTCTACATAGGGAAATGGGGTACTGAAGCTTGGATCGTTTACCGAATATTCAATGTAGACGCCAGTCACGCCATCGACATCCATCACTTCTACGGTGTATTGATTGGTGCAGCTGATAATGGTGGTGCTGTCGGCGGGGGCATTGATGAGGATAAAAGTCGTGCTGGGGTCCGGTGTAGCGGTGGCCGGGCCGCAGTCCAGCGCGTCGGTGAAGGAGCGCGGGGTGGTGGGGTATCTTTGGGTCCAGCCGGGTAGGTCCACCATCTCGAAGCGGTAATACACGGTATCGCTGCCCACATTGGCCGATGTGTCAATGGCGAGGTTGATTTCATAGGTGCCGCCACCCTGGTCAAACATCAGGTGGTAGGTCGGGTTGGTGAAGGCGGGGTCATTAACTGAAGCGACCAACTTAACTGTCAGGATGCCGTCCGGGTCAGTGACATTGATGCTGTAGAAGTTCTCGCAGGTGCCAATACTGGTAATGTCTGGCCCAATCGGGCTGGTGAAGACGGCATTGGTGCCCGAACCGCTCTTGGTGGCGGTGTAGACCGGGGTCGGGCTGGTCGTGGGGGACTTGGTGGGCGCGGGCGTTACCGGGGTGTTCGTGTTGGCGGGAATGCTGGTTTTGGTGGGGGTGCGGGTGGGTACCGGGGTGGGGGTGATGGTGGGGGTCACCGTGGCGCGATTGGGCACGAAGAGACCCTGCCCGGCCAGGATGGCTACCGAGTCGCCCATGCAGTTGGCTTTTTGCAGGTCTGGCACCGGCACCTGGAAGGCGCCGCCCAGCCCAAAGAGGGTCTCGCCGGCCTTGACGACATAAATTACCCAGCCATCCGGCGGGCCGCAGTCAATGGCGGTGGCGCTGGGGGTGGGGCTGGCGCCAGCGGTGGGGGTGAGGGTTGGTTCGAGGGTGCTGGTGGGCTGGGAGGGGTCGAGGGTGGCGGTGGGGGTGGGGGTGACCGGGTCTGGCACGGGGCTCAACGGAACGACCACCAGGGTGGCTTCGGGGTTGGCATCCAGCCAGCGTTGCACGTCCTGGTCGTCCATTTTGCCAGTTTGCGGGGGCAGGCTGGTGTTGAGGATGCGGGCGGTTTCGCCCGCGCCGAGGGTGACCGTGCCGCCGTCATTGCCGAGAGTGCAGGTGCCTTCGAGGCAGGTGACTATGGTTTCGCCGGTATCCGGGCGGACGATGACATTGAGGTAGGAGCCGCGCACCGAGGCGAGGCCGGCGGGGGTGTCTACATTGACCTGGCCGCCATTGAGGATAATCCACAGTTCGCCAATGTCCAGTTTGAAGCGGGCGAAAGGCCCGGAGGCGTTTACGTCCACCGCTTCGAGGGTGAAGGTGGTGAGCGGGCCGACGCGCACGATGGTGCCGTTGGAGAGGTCAACCCGGGTGCGGCCGTTATCGTAGGTCAGGACCTGATCGCTGACTTCGATAGTGGTGCCATCGGCGGCGTCCTTGAAGAGGCCTTCGGAAGGTTTGAGGGTCTGGACGGTGCCGCTGACTTCATAGAGGGCGGCGGTGAGGGCCGGGGTGGTAGCGCCGCCAGTCTGGGGCGCGCAGCCGGCGGCCAGCACGGCCAGGGTGAGGATGAGGCCAACCAACAGGGACAGGCGATTTTTAGCAAGCATGGGAAAAGTCCTCAAAGGATTAAAGGCCAGCGCGACCGCCAGCCAGCGATATTCTACTGTACGGTAAGTGTAGCCGCAGACCAATAGGAATTAAGTCCGTTAACTGTGTCAGTTTCGTTGCGGGGACGGGGAGAAGAGAAAACCTTCCGGAGGGACCGCCGATGAAGGGCTAGACACGGGAGATGGTGGAGGGTTGATTTTTTGCCCGCAGAAAGGGTTTTATGCGGGGCGGGTTGGGACTCTTCGCTTCGCTCAGAGTGACAAAACAAAACCTCCCGGAGGTTGGGATGCTGTGCATCCTTGAACCTCCGGGAGGTTACGCCATTGGTTCGGTTTGCGTCAGGCTTTGCTGGCGGCTTTGCCCTGTTCAATGGCTTTGTCCACATTGACCATTGGCAGGAGCAGCAGGCCGGC
>JANJTX010000024.1 GCA_024710875.1 Anaerolineales bacterium
GAGTGGAAGCAAGTATGGGGCGGTTGGTGGGCGTGTATCAGAATGTCCGCACTCATATCGTAATGCTTGGGTTCTTGTGCAATTATCTGGGTGGAGAACTGAAAACAAGCCCAGAAAGCCTTGCAGTCGAATGGGTTGCGCGAGAGGCTGTGTTGGAGAGAATCACCGTGCCTTTCATCTGGCAGCGAATGAAAGATAAACTAGATTTTAGCGGGCAGGTAATCTACCGTGCATATCGCAATGAGCGCGGGGATTTGCACTCAAGCTATGAGGTGCTGGAAGAAACCTGGGTTTAGCGGAACGGCTGAAATTTGGGCCTGGTCATCCCCTTGCGTTTTCTTTCACACTTGGTATAATAATTCGCTGTGCCAATTGCAATGAGCAAACGAGATTTGAGGTAATCATCATGGACGAAATTCTGCGGTCTTTGGAAGCCCCGGTAAATGAAAATATCCCGGATTTGGGCCCCGGCGATGTGGTGAGTGTGCATGTGCGCATCAAGGAAGGCGATCGCCAGCGCATTCAGGAATTTAAGGGAACTGTGCTGCGCGTCGGTGGCGGCGGTCAGGCGAAGACGTTCACCGTGCGCCGGGTAGCCAGCAACGGCGTGGGCGTGGAGCGTACCTTCCTCATGCGTTCTCCGATGGTGGAGAAGGTCGTGGTGGAACGGCACTCGCATGTGCGCCGTGCCAAGCTGTATTACCTGCGTGAACGCACCGGCAAGAAGGCGCGTCTCAAGCAGAAAATCAAGAACTGAACTGCGCCAAAGTTTACAGTTAGAATACACGGGTGTGGCTTGGCCGCACCCGTGATTTTTTAACTCTGGAGGTTCAATGGTAGCGCCTTTGATTGGTGTAACGACCCGGGCTTCGTTCAGCCAGCTTTACCAGATTGAGATGATTTCCAGCCCGCGTACGTATTGCGAGGCGTTAATTCGGGCGGGCGGGGTGCCGGTTTTGATCCCATTGAATTTGCCTCAGGAAGTGGCCCATGAATTGCTGGCCCGCCTGGATGGGGTGGTCTTTACCGGCGGTGGCGATATCGCCCGCGAACGCTTTGGCGGTGACGACCATGAAGCAATTTACGATGTTGACCCGCAGCGGGATGCGATCGAACTGGGCCTGGTGCAGGAACTGGCTGGCCGCGACCAGCCATTTCTGGGGATTTGCCGCGGCCTGCAAATCATGAATGTGGCCTTTGGCGGGTCATTATACACCCACATTCTTGAGCAAATGCCGAATGCGCAGGAGCACTCGTTTTTCCCCGGACATCCCTGGGATTACCGGGCGCACGCGGTGCAGGTGGCAGAGGGGACCCGGCTGGCCGAGATTGTTGGCGAACCGATATTGCAGGTGAACAGTCTGCATCATCAGGGCGTCCGGGAACTGGCTGCAGGGTTGAAAGCGGCGGCGCACGCTCCGGATGGGTTGGTAGAGGCGGTGGAGTTGCCGGAACATCGTTTTGGGCTGGCGGTGCAGTGGCACCCGGAATGGCTGCCTGATGACCCGCAGATGCAGGCGATTTTCAGTAGATTTGTAGAGGCCTGTAGGAAGAAGTAATGACGAACAGTATTTCAGTTTCTGCGCACGGCCCGCTGGGCGTATTTGACTCCGGTGTTGGGGGGCTTTCGGTATTGCCGGCGATTCAAGCGCTCATGCCGCACGAAGATATCCTCTATTTTGCCGATCAGGGACATGTGCCGTACGGCCCGCGCCCGCTGGCAGAAGTACGCGATTTTTCAGAAGCGATTACTCGCTTTCTGTTGGACGAGGGCGCAAAATTGATTGTAGTTGCCTGCCATACGGCCTCGGCGGCTGCCCTGATACACCTGCGCGCTACGTTCCCGGAAATACAGTTTGTGGGAATGGAACCGGCCGTGAAACCCGCCGCGGAGACGACTGATAGCGGTGTGGTGGGCGTGCTGGCGACGGCGGCGACTTTCCAGGGCGAATTGTACGCTTCGGTTGTGGAACGGTTTGCGCAGGATGTGCGGGTGCTGCCATCCACCTGCCCGGGGCTGGTGCGGCAGATTGAAGCGGGGGATTTGACCGGCCCGGAAACGCGCCGCATTCTGGAAGACGCGCTCGGGCCGATGCTGGCCGAAGGGATTGATGCCGTGGTGCTGGGCTGTACTCATTACCCGTTTGTGGCTGGCCTGATTGGGGAAATTGCCGGACCGGGGGTGCGGATTATTGAGCCTTCCGAGGCGATTGCGCGCCAGACCCAGCGGTTGCTGGTACAGAGCGACTTGGCCAGAGAGCCGGGGGACGCAGGAGTAACCCGCTACCTGACTAGCGGCGACCCGGCTGTGATGCGACGCCAGATTGCAAACTTGCTGGGCGTTGCAGCGCAACCGGTGGGTTTGCAGTGGGAAGACGATGCCCGGTTGGTAGCCTGATATTAAATAGCACGGCCGGCGATACATCGCCGGCCGTTTTTAAAACGGATTGTTGCAACTATTCTAAAGTCAACATCAATTGTTTTTGTTCCACGCTGTCTCCGGCCTTGACCTCGATCGCGGTAATCTTGCCGGCTCGGGGAGACTTCAGTTCATTCTGCATTTTCATGCTTTCCAAAACCACCAGTACGGAGCCTTTTTCAATCTCATCGCCGATGTTGACGGGTACCGCCACGACCAGCCCGGGCATCGGGGCTTTTAGGGTGAAGGCGCCGCCTTCATCGCTGGCCTGGCCGGCGGCAGCCTTCAGGCGCTTTTCGCGTTCATCTTCCACCTGGGCGGTGTACAGGGCGCCGCGCATCAGAACGTGCCAGTTTTCATCGTCCTGGTAGATGTGGCAATCAAATGATTTGCCATCGACCAGCAGGCTGACAAGTTGCTGACCGGTCATAGCTTCGTAGTCCACATCATAGATAACGCCGTCCACGCTGACTTTGTTGTCTTTGAGGAGTTCGACAGTATATTGTTGCTCGCCAATGGTGGTGATGTATTTTTGATTCATCATGGCTGGCTCCTATGAGTTGGCCGTACCTGATTCGAATTTGTGGTGATTCCCAACGGCCAACTCTCAAAAGTAGTTCTTGGTGATCTGCTTAGGAGAACCGGCTGGAATTTGAAGGTAAACATGTTAGTAGACTTTCGGCAGGCAACTTAGCGGTGCATCCGTTCGTAGCGGCCAACCCACTTCCAGTTGCTGGTGTCGCGTTTGCCGCGGCGAATGATGTGAGCGGCGCGCTCGGTTTGGCGATGCTCAGCCAGGGTGGCGAGAATGGCGGCCATTTCCGGGTAAAGCTCTTTGCCCTCTTCGGCGGCTTCCATCGAGAAACGTTCCTCTACAAATTTCGTGTCAAAGTTCCCAGCCATGAAGCGGTGCTGGCTTAACAAGTTCTGGTGAAAGGGGATGTTGGTGAGTACGCCGAGGACTTTGTATTCATCCAGAGCACGGCGCATGCGCAAAATGGCCTGGGCACGGTTCTCGCCCCAGGTGATCACTTTGGACATCATCGGGTCGTAATAGGGGGTGATGCTGGCGCCGGTATCAATTCCTGTATCCACCCGTACACCCGGCCCGGTCGGGACGGCATGCTTGTTGAGGGTGCCGGTGCTGGGCATAAAATTGTTGTAGGGGTCTTCGGCGTTGACGCGGCATTCAATTGCCCAGCCGTTCATCTTGACATCGCTCTGGGTATAGCCGAGAGTTCGGCCGCGGGCGATGCGCAGTTGTTCGACCACGAGGTCAATGCCGGTGACCAGCTCGGTGACCGGGTGTTCAACCTGAAGGCGGGTGTTCATCTCGAGAAAATAGAAGTTCTTGTCTTTATCCACAAGGCATTCAATCGTGCCGGCATTAACATAGTCTACGGATTTGGCGGCCAGCACGCCAATGGCTCCCATCTTCTGGCGAAACTCTTCATCATCGTTGATAAAGGGCGAGGGGGATTCTTCCAGCAGTTTCTGGTGGCGGCGCTGGATGGAGCACTCGCGTTCGCCGAGGTGAATGACATTGCCTTCGCTATCTGCCAGGACCTGAATTTCAATGTGGCGAGCGCCTTCAACCAGTTTTTCAAGGTAGACATTATCATCGCCAAAGGCGGCCAGAGCCTCGCGGCGAGCGCTTTCAATGGCACCGGGCAATTCGGCTTGGTCACGGACGGTGCGCATGCCCTTGCCGCCGCCGCCCGCGGTGGCTTTCACCAACACCGGCAGGCCGATTTTGATGGCAGCGTTGATAAGTTCATCGTCATTGAGTTTGCGGTCGCCGGGTGTGCCGGGCACGACCGGGACACCGGCGTCCATCATGATTTTACGGGCCATGCCCTTGTCGCCCATTTTGCGGATGGCTTCCGGGGAAGGGCCAATGAAGGTGATGCCTTCGTCGGCACAGAGTTGGGCGAATTCCGCTCGTTCGGCCAGAAAGCCATAGCCCGGGTGAACTGCTTCGGCACCAGATTTTTTGGCGACGGCGATGATTTTTTCCATCTGGAGATAGGATTCATTGGAAGGCGAGGGGCCGATGTGATAGGCCTCGGTCGCATAGCGTACATGCAGGGCACGACGGTCCGCATCCGAATAAACGGCGACTGTTTTCAGGCCGAGTTCGCGGCAGGCGCGAATAACACGGACGGCGATTTCGCCCCGGTTGGCAATCAATACTTTGTTGAAGGTCATGGCAAACGCTCCTGGGGTTCCCGCTACAGGGGAATGTTGCCGTGCTTTTTGGCGGGGTTGGAGTCGCGCTTGTTGGAGAGCATCTCAAGGGCGTTAATCAGGCGCGGGCGGGTGTCGTTAGGCTCGATGATGTCATCAATGAAGCCGCGCGAGGCGGCGACGTAGGGGTTGGCAAATTTGGCGCGGTACTCGGCAACCAGTTCGGCTTTGCGCGCGACCGGATCTTTGGCTTCGGCGATTTCCTTGCGGAAAATTATATTGACGGCGCCGTCCGGCCCCATTACTGCGATTTCCGCATTGGGCCAGGCAAGGTTGACATCGCCACGAATATGCTTGCTGCTCATCACGTCATAGGCGCCGCCATAGGCTTTGCGGGTAATGACGGTAAGCTTGGGAACTGTGGCTTCGCAATAGGCGTAAAGCAGCTTGGCGCCGGAACGGATGATGCCAGCATGTTCCTGGGCGGTGCCGGGCATGAAGCCGGGCACATCCTCCAGAGTGAGGATGGGGATGTTGAAAGAGTCGCAGAAGCGAATGAAGCGAGCTGCCTTTTCGGAGGCGTCAATGTCCAGTACTCCGGCGAGGACCATGGGTTGGTTGGCGACGATGCCGATGACATGCCCGCCGAGGTGGGCAAAGCCGATAACGATATTGGCGGCATAGGCTTCGTGAATTTCAAAGAATTCGCGATCATCGACAATCAGGCTGATTATGTCTTTGACATCGTAGGGTTTTCCGGGGTCATCGGGGATGACGGAGTCCAACTCGGCTTCACGGCGCAGCGGGTCATCGCGCGTGGGTTTAAACGGTGGGTCTTCCATATTATTCTGGGGCAGGAAGCTTAACAACTTGCGGGTCATGTAGAGTGCATCGGCCTCACTATCGGCAGTGAGGTGGCACACGCCGGAGACTTCCGCATGCACGCTGGCGCCGCCGAGGTCTTCAAAAGAGACATCTTCGTGGGTAACGGCTTTGACGACCTCTGGCCCGGTGACGAACATATAGGATGAGTTCTTGACCATCAGGATGAAGTCGGTGAGGGCGGGCGAGTACACCGCCCCGCCGGCGCACGGGCCCATAATGGCGCTGATTTGAGGGATGACACCGGAAGAGAGGGTGTTGCGCAGGAAGATATCGGCATAGCCGCCGAGCGAGATGACGCCTTCCTGGATGCGCGCGCCACCTGAGTCGTTTAGGCCAATGATCGGCGCGCCGTTGCGGAGGGCCATTTCTTGAATCTTTACGATTTTTTCGGCATGCACTTCGCCCAGGCTGCCGCCAAAGACGGTGAAGTCCTGACTGTATACGTAAATCAGGCGGCCATCAATAGTGCCCCAGCCGGTAACCACACTGTCGCCGGGGTACTTCTTGTCCTCCAGGCCAAAGTCGGTGGTGCGGTGGGTGACGAAGGCATCCAGCTCGCGGAAGGAGCCCTTATCCAGCAGCAGGTCAATCCGTTCGCGGGCCGTGAGGCGGCCGCGATGGTGCTGCGCATTGATGCGATCCTGCCCGCCCCCCAGGCGGCCTTCGGCCCGGCGTTCACGCAGTTCTTGTATCTTTGAGTTTTCGGTCATGATTTGCTCCAAAGTAAGTTTGCGCTTCTGGCAGGATGGGGGTTCCGTACAGGAGGATCCAGAAGGCGATTTGCAGTGCCAGGCTAAAAGCCCAGTTGCGGGTGACGAGGGTGTTTTCGGCAAGTACCAACCGGTTGAACCAATGGGCCAGCGCCATGATGATGATGAGCCAGTGGGCGTGTCTACCCGCCCAAGGCCGACCTTGCCATAACCCGCGGGCAATGGCCAGCCCGCCCAGCACTTGCCCGAGGGCGGCCATTATGAGCAGCGGCGGCAGCCAAGCCGCCAGACCAAGCTGCTGCAGGAGCGGCAGGTTCAGGCCAATGAGAATAACACGGCTCAGTTGATAACCTGCAAACATTAACACGCCGACTGCCAGCAGCGTTACGCTCCAGGGGCGATTGGGTTTATTTTCCAAGGCTGGCTACGTAGCGTTCAAGGTCGGGTTGGTGGTCGAGGTAATGCCCTACGGTGTTGCCGCCCATCAGGCGGAAAGGTGAACGCTCGTTTTCGGGGTCGTGGCTGGCATCATTGAAGGATTGGTCGGTGTGGGTCAGGACAAAAGTCTCAATGCGTTGCCAGTTGCGGTCCCACTCGGCCAGCACCCAGTCCAGCGGCAGGTCGTGGTGGGCGAGGTAGACCTGGTGATTCAAGGTGTCGAAATCGCGCAGGCTGGCAACCTGGCCGCCGGAGGCCATCAGCAGCAGGCGGGTAATGGCGTAGTTCTCCCACCAGAGCAGGTGGCAGATCAGGTCTTTGACGGACCAGTCGGCCTGGGGGCCGGGAATGGCCTGTAGCTCGACCGGTGACAGGTCTTGCCACATGCGGGCCATACCTGCCCGGGCAGTTTGAGCGGTGGCCAGAAAATCTTGCACGGCCATAGTTCGCGGGTATTGGTCGCTCAATGGATCCTCCTTAACTGTGGGTCAATCCAGGTCCAGAGTGATTTTACCGAGTTGCTCGCCGCGCTCCAGGCGGGCGTGCGCATCCTGAAATTCTTGCCAGGGGTAGGTTCGGTCAATCACGGGTTGAAGTTTACCTTCAAAGACCAGTGCCATCACGGTGCGGAAGTCGGCATGGGTGCCCATGGTGGAGCCGATGAGGCTTAGGTGCTTGCCGAACAGATAGCGGTTGTCAAACTCAAATTTTGGCGCGCCGGTATTGCCGACAGTGAGCAGCCGCCCGCCTTTGCGCAGGGCACGCAGGCTGTGGGGGTAGGTAGTCCCAACATTATCCACGACTACATCGACGCCATGTTTGTTGGTGAGTTGATAGACAGTCTTTGACCAATTCTCATCGGTTGAGCGGTCAATCAGGTGCTGGGCGCCCAGCGATTCGGCCAGGGCGAGTTTGGCGGCGTTAGCGCCCACCACATAGACTTCGGCGCCAGCCAGGCGTGCAATTTGGATGCTGGCCGAGTTTACCCCGCCGGAGGCTCCGACGATGAGTACTTTTTCGGCCGGCCGGAGGTTGCCGCGCACAATCAGTGAGTGCCAGGCAGTCTGATATACCAGGGCAGCGGCAGCGGCGGCGTGGGGGTTAAAGCCAGCGGGCAGGGGCAGGGCGTTGGTAGCCGGAACGACGACGAACTCAGCGTAGGTACCGGGGATGGTTTCGCCGAGCAGGTGCCAGTTGCGGCACTGGTTATCCAATCCTGCCAGGCAGTATTCGCAGGTGCCATCACTCAAGTTGGCATTAATGACCACCGGCATGCCAATTTCAAGGCCGGAGACCCCCGGGCCAAGCCCGGCGACCACCCCGGCGCCATCTGAGCCGAGGATGTGGGGGTAGGCCAGTTGAATACCGGGCCAGCCAGCACGCACCCAGAGGTCCAGGCGATTAAGCGCGGCAGCCTGAATCTGGACGAGGACTTCATTCGGGCCGGGGGCGGGCGTTTCCACTTCCCCAAAGTCGAGCGTCTCTGGGCCGCCGTGCTGGTGGAGCAGGATTGCTTTCATCTAAAAACCTCACAATTCTTGTGGAGATTATAACTGCCGTAGAGTCCGGGCAGGTGGGGCGGGGTACAATACAGTTATCCTTGGAACTCTGGAGTGCGACGATGATGGCTTCTTTTATCCATGCGCGTTTGGCAAATACGGTTGGGATGTACTTCCTGCTACTGGCTCTTTGGGGGTTCTGGCGGTTCTTTCGCAAGGAGGGCCTGAATGACGCGTTTCGCGGGGCGCTAGTAGTCGGTGAGTTGCTGGTAATCTTTCAGGCGTTGCTGGGCGGCTACCTGTGGATCGTGGGGCTGCGGCCGGCGCGGACGATCCATCTGTTGTATGGAATTCTTATTCCCGCCATGATACCGGGAGCCTATGCCTTTACCAAGAGCCGCAGTGGGCGGGCAGAAATCCTGATTCATGCAACTGCTTTGCTGATTGGGGTGGGTTTGACCATCCGGGCCTCGTTCACGGGAGAGGTGTTCCTGCCCTGATTGAATAGGGCAGGACAGCGAATGCTTATTCAGCAAAACGGGGCAGATTTGGCGTTTGATGACCTGATTTGACTTGTTTGGGTTTTGCTCTTGTGATAGAATCCGCAAAGATTTTTCCAAGTTGGAGATGAGGAGTAGCGTGCATGAGTGAAGCAACCGCTTCTAGCGAAACAGTTGACGCGGGTACGGAGCAGTTGGCCGTTAACCGCCGGGAATTTTTGAACCTGGCCTGGCTGGCCTCGCTGGGGTTTCTAACACTTCAATTGGGTGGTTACACAATTGTGTTTGCATACCCGCGCTTCAAGGAAGGTGAATTTGGCGGCATTTTCACCTACGGGCCGGTTTCCAGCCTGCCGGAAGTGAACTCTTCGCCGGAAAACTACCCCAAAGTGAAAATGTGGATTACGCGCACGGACGAGGGCCTGCTGGCGCTTTATAAAGTGTGCGTCCACCTCGGGTGTTTGTACGGTTGGAACGACCAGGAAGTAAAGTTCATTTGTCCCTGCCACGGCTCACAGTATGAATATAACGGGGACTATCGTTCCGGGCCGGCCCCGCGCAGCCTGGACCGTTTTGTAATTCGGATTGTGGATGGCGAGACTGGCGAAGAATTGGCGGTTACGCCGGATGATGGCGGGCCGGTGCCAATTCCGGATAACCCGAATGCGATCGTGCAGGTGGATACCGGCGCAAAGATCATTGGCGAGCCGCATGCTTAAGGTCGAGTTTGGGGCATCGGCCACAGCGAGTACACCCCGCGTGTCTGGAGAGTAGAGAAGATGATTAGTTCACTACGTCAACGCTTAAGTCAAATTCCGCGCGGCGCCGAGCTGCGCAAGCGCATTTTTGAGATGATCGATGAGCGGGTGCGGATTGTCACGGCCGGTCTTTCGATTAAGGAATTGCGGGCGGTGTTGCGCGGCGATCCGCCAACTGAAAAACCGAACCCGCGCTACAAGGTAATTACGACCTCGTTTGTGGCGCACCTGCGCCCGCGCTATTACCCGCAGGGCGCAACCTGGTTTACGCACACTTTCCGACTCGGTTGGTTTACGACCTTTTTCTTTGTGGTGGAACTGATTACCGGCCTGGTGCTCATGATTTATTACATTCCGTTTCCAGATCAGGCCTACGGCTCTATTTTGGAAATTGAGAGCAATGTCTTCCTGGGCGAGCTGTTTCGCGATCTGCACCGCCTGGGGGCGGAGGCGATGGTGCTGTTTACCTGGTTGCACCTGTTCCGTACTTACTTCACTGGCTCGTATAAGGGCCAGCGCACGTTTACCTGGCTGACGGGCGTAGCCCTGCTAGCGATTACCGCCTGGCTTTCCTTTACCGGTTACCTGCTCACCTGGGACCAACTGGGATACTGGGCGATTACGGTCGGCACCAGTATGACCGACTCCGGCCCGGTAGTTGGCCCGGCGTTGAACATCATCATGCGCGGCGCGCCGGATATTGGTACCGGCGGGTTGTTGCGCTTCTACCTTAACCATGTAGTACTTTTCCCGCTGATTGCGATTCTGATTATCAGTATCCACTATTACAAAGTTTCGCGTGAGCATGGTATTTCCATGCCGGCGGTAATTGAAGAAGGCGAAGTTTCTGAAGATAAAAAGAAAGAAGCCAACCGTCGCATTGACCTGATCCCCGATCTGCTGACGCATGAGATCTTTCTGGTGGCGGTGGGTATTCTGGCTTTGCTGGTGATTGTGTACTTTGACTTGTTCAACTCGCCGCTGGAGACGCCAGCCAACCCGCAAGTAACGCCGTTGGACACGAAGGCACCGTGGTATTTCTGGTGGTTGCAGGGCCTGTTGAAGATTGAGCCGGCCAAGATATTGGAAAACCTGCTGAACCCGATTGTGACTCGCTTTGGCATGGCGCCGCTGCAATTGGGCTTACTGCTCGACTCAAAATTCATTATGGGTCTGGTTGTGCCGCCGGTGGTGGTGGGCATCCTCTTTGCTATCCCGTACATTGACCGGACACCGGCGCGTTTGGCTCGCAAGCGCCCATTTGCAATTGCCTGGGGCATTCTGTGGATTTTCATCATTCTGGCGCTGTCTTACATGGGCTTGCCGGAATTTGGAATTGAAACACCAGCGGCCACGCGTGTAATTCAGGACCTTGCGCCTGAAGAGGGCCTGGGTATTCTGCGTGAAACGCCGTACGAAGAACTGCTGCCGGGCATCTACACGGTGGGTGAGACTTCACCGGAAGACCTGTGCGCAAAGGACTTTGCTTACACTGACCATGCAACCGGCAAACAAGTGATTGGTTGTCCGCACCTGGTTGAGGTGTTTGAGCAATACTCCAGCGGTCTGCTGGCGGCTGAAGCCGAAGGCAAGTTGCCGGAATTGCACGCCATCCTCTTGATTGAGGACTATGGCCCGGATCTGCGCCGAGTGGAGATGGAAGTCTCCTGGTTGGATGCGGAAAGTGATGAAGTCAAAACCTATGTGAAACACTACTTCCTGCACCGGGACCGGGCGCGGGAACACTAACCGAGGAGCGAGAGAACACCATGAAACGGATTCACATCGAGATAGCCCTCGGCACGCTCTTTATCATTGCCAGTTCGGTCATCCTGATTTTGATGGCTTCGGAAGAGCCGGCCCGTCTGGCGCGTTATGAAACCCAGCAACTGGCCTCCCAGATTGAGTTTGGGGCGGCGGTGTATGAAGTGAACTGCACATCCTGCCACGGTAGCCACGCCCAGGGTGTGCCGGGCAAGGCGCCGTGCCTGCGTTGCCCGGATCTGTTTGAGGGCCGCATTGCCGAAGTGGGCTGGCAGGGCAGCCTGGAAGATTACATCGTATCAGTGGTGACTACCGGCCGGCAGATCAGCACCCGCCCCGGCTTGTACCAGGGCGAGGGTCAGGGTCCGCCGGTGATGCCGACCTGGTCTGACAAATTTGGCGGCCCGCTGCGCGATGACCAGATTCGGGCGGTGGCGGCCTTCATCATGAACTACGAAGAATGGGCGGCCAACCCGGAGGCTGTACCCACGCCGTTGTTCGTGGTGGATAGCAACGACCCGATTGCGCTGGGCCGGGTGGCGATGGTGCAATATGGCTGCACCGGTTGTCATACCATTCAGGGCTTGAGCGAAGCGGTGACCGGGCCAGTCATGAATGGTATTGCCACTCGGGCCGGGACGATAGCGGGCTATGCCTCGGCGGAAGACTATATCCGGGCTTCTATTCTCAACCCGAATGAATATCTGGTAGAGGGCTTCAATGAAGGCGTAATGCCGCAGAATTTTGGCGAGATCATCCCGGCGGCTGACCTGGATAACATTGTGGCCTATTTGCTGACTCTGACTGATAACTAGGGCAGCAAACAGAAGTAAACTTACAGCCCCTTGCCCATTCGTGTGGGCAAGGGGCTGTTTCTTCTCGATGATATACTGGCGAAGATGAGACGGAACTGGACTTGGATTGGACTGACTCTGCTGGTTGCTGCGGCGCTAATCGGTGCGGGAACAGCCCAGGAGCCCCCCAGCGGTGACCCGGTGCGAGGGGCGCAAGTGTATGAGGCGTGGCATGTGGTTGCAGATGTCAATCCGCCTGTTGGCGACCATCCACTCTGGCGCACCCAGACGGCCAATCAGCGCAGCGGTGGCATCACCTGGCGGTGCGTGAGTTGCCATGGCTGGGATTATAAAGGCGCCGAAGGGGCCTTTGGGGAAGGTCGCCCGGGGTACACCGGCTTTCCGGGCGTTATCCAGACGGTTGGCTTGCCGGAGGGTGAGTTGCGGGCCTGGTTGGATGGCACCCGCAATCCGGATCACAACTTCAGTGCCTATCTGGACGCAGCCAGTACCCGCAATCTGATTGCCTTTTTGCGAACTCGGTTGATCAATACAGATTTATTGATTGACCCGAAAACCGGGATTTCTTTGGGAAGTGCGGATCGAGGGGGTGGCCTGTATGCCGCCAGTTGTGCAGATTGCCATGGTGATGAAGGCGCAGACCTGAATTTTGGGACGGCCAACTCCCCGGTGTTTATAGGTGACCTAGCGGTTAACGACCCGTGGCGCTTCCTGCATAAAACTCGTTTTGGGCAGGCCAATACATCCATGCCAGCTGGCGAAAACCTGGGTTGGTCTTTGCAGGATTTTGCGGATGTCTTAGCGTATTCCCAGAGCCTACCTTTAGGCAACCCGGCAGCGGGCCTGACTGATCCCGGACCGATTTTTAATCTGGAAGAACAGGGCAGTTCAGTGCCGCTGGTACTGGGGGCGATTGTAATTCTTGTGACTGTTTTTGGCGGCGTGTGGGTGGCCGGGTTGGAAGCCAGAGCTGGAGACCCAGAGAGGCCCTCCCATTGACATGGCGCGCGGCCTGCGGTATCCTACCCAGCGCCCGGGTGGGTCCGGCGCGGCAAAACCTTGTGAACCTCGTCAGATCCGAAAGGAAGCAGCGATAAGCAGGATGTTTTGGGTGCCGCCGGGGTGCCTGCCTGGGCGTTTTCTTTTTTCAAACTCATGAAGAAAATATCTCAATCTACCCATGCACGCCTGGCGCTGTTATCGGTTGTTCTGATGGCGGCCGGTGCAGCGTTGTGCGTGTGGCAGTTTTTGCGTATGGAAGTGGTGATTGCTGTGGATGGGTTACCCCCCAATCGCCAGATAGTTTGGGCTGGCTCGGTGGAGGGGGCACTGGCCGCGGCGGGCTGGGAACTGGCGGATACTGACCGGGTGGTCCCGGGGCGCGATAGCTGGGTGTACCCCGGGGCAGTCATCCGGGTGAGCCGGACGATGGCAGTGCGAGTGTATATTCCCGGCGCGGTGCTGGCGATTGATACGGCTGAAAGGGTTCCGGCGAATATCCTGGCAGAACTCGGCTTGGCGGTCTATGCGGGGGATGTGGTGCTGGTGAATGGTGTTCCGGCCGATGCAAGCCGACCAATGCCAGACGCACCCGCTACTGCGCTTGAGCTGCGCCCTGCGCTGGCATTTGAACTCAACGTCAATGGTGAAGCAGGCCAATTCTTCGGGGCCGGGCCAGTGGTAGCGGCCGCGCTGGCGCAAAACCGCATTTCGCTGAAGCAGGCAGATAGCGTACTCCCGCCGCTGGGGGACGTGTTGGAGGAGAATGCGAGCCTCTTGCTCACCTCCGGGCAACCAGTTTCGATTGCAGTTGATGGGATGACGCTGGAGACAGTGGTGGCGGGGGCAAGCGTGGGTGAAGCCCTGGCGGCGGCCGGTGTGGCGTTGCAGGGGCTGGACTACAGCCGCCCCGCTGCCGACGCGCCTCTACCTGCTGACCGGCAAATTCAGGTAGTGCGGGTACGCGAAGAAGTGAGACTAGAGCAGAACCTGTTACCCTTTGCGACTGAGCTCCAACCTTTGCCCGAAGTAGACATAGACACATTACAGATTATCCAGGCCGGCGAATTTGGGCTGGAAGCCGAGCGGGTACGCATCCGCTACGAAGATGGCGAGGAGGTTAGCCGGGAAGTAGAAGATTCATGGGTGGCTCGGGACGCCGTGCCGCGCATTCAGGGTTATGGGACAAAAATCACCATCCGGACTTTGAATACCCCGGACGGTACGATTGAGTACTGGCGGGCGGTGGATGTGTATGCCACTTCTTATGCCCCGGCCAATGCCGGTACGCCGGTTACGGCGCCAAATTATGGGATAACCTACAGCGGCGCGCCGCTACGCAAGGGGCATATTGCAGTCATTCGTTCCTGGTATCCCAGTCTGGCGGGCGGTTCCTACTATGTGCCGGGATATGGATTTGGAACAGTGGCAGATATTGGCGGCGGGATCCGTGGCCGCTATTGGATTGACCTGGGCTACCCGGATGAAGAGTATGTGCCATGGCATCAGACGGTGACCCTGTATTTTCTAACCCCCGTGCCACCTGAATCCAGCATCCTGTGGATTTTGCCCTAGATGAACGTGCAACTGCCAGCGTTGAATGTTTCTCGGGTGCTAAAGCAGTATGGCTTGCGCCCGGATAAGCGCCTGGGGCAGAATTTTCTGATTCAAGAGTCGGCCTTGCAGAAGATTGTAGAGATTTCCGGGGTGAGCGGGGGGGATTCGGCGCTGGAAATTGGGCCCGGCCTGGGCAGCCTGACCCGCTACCTGGCGCTGGCGGCCCGGCAGGTGGTGGCGGTAGAACTGGATGGCCGCCTGTTGCCAGCGCTGGAAGATGTATTGCGTCCGCACCAGAATGTCACCGTGCACCAGGCTGATATCCTTACGGTTGAGATTGATGATTTGATGGATGCCGCGGATTATGTGGTCATTGCAAACATCCCTTACTATATTACTTCGGCAGTTATCCGGCATTTGCTGGCTGCCCGCCAGCGGCCGCGCAGCATTACCCTGACAGTACAACGGGAAGTGGCCGAGCGGATTTGTGCCGCACCAGGGGATCATAGCCTGCTTTCATTGAGTGTGCAGATTTACGGCGAGCCACGGGTACGGGCCCGGATTCCGGCCCAAGCCTTTTACCCGGCACCTAAAGTGGAAAGCGCGGTTGTGCATGTGGCGCTCTTTCCTCAGCCGCAGGTGTCCGCGAAAGAGATTGATGGCTTTTTCTCGTTGTTGAAAGCGGGCTTCAGCCAGAAGCGCAAGAACCTGCGTAATAGTTTAGCCGGTGGGATGGGCTGGCAGCGCAGCAGAGCCGAAGAGTTGCTAACAAAGGCAGGGATTGACCCTAACCGGCGGGCCCAGACTCTGCACCTTTCGGAATGGCAGGAGCTCTTGCGGCTGACGCGAACCGCAGATTAGCGGGGTCTGGGCGGATGAACCTTGCGGTGGGCATTGCGCACCCACCACACCCGCCAGGCTGCTTCGAACTGGATGCGCCAGTTCATCTTGGAGTCGCCCCAGGTGCGGTCCGCAAAGTGGATGGGGGTTTCGCAGAAGGTGTAGCCCATCTTATGGGCCACATACGCCATTTCAATCAGAAAGACATAGCCATTGGAGCGAATAGCAGCCAGTGGCAGGCTGGCGAGGGCTTCACGGCGCCAGAGCCGAAAGCCGCCGGTAACATCGCGCATGGGCAGGCCTAAAATCGTGCGGCCGTAAAAGTTACCCCAGCGCGAGAGCGCTTTGCGCCAGACTGGCCAGTGGTGGTCCACCGAGCCGCCGGGCACATAGCGGCTGCCTATGACGATGTCGCACTGGTTCAGGTTTTGGGCCATTTCAACCAGCCGTTCTGGTGGATGACTGAAGTCGCAATCCATTTGTCCGATGACATCCGGCCGAGACTGCAGAGCATGGCGGAACCCGGCCCGGTAGGCGCCGCCCAGGCCACGCTCGCCCTGGCGATGCAACACTTCAATTCGACCGGGGTGCTGGCGGGCCAGGTCATCGGCGGCCGAGCCCGTGCCGTCAGGGCTGTTGTCATCCACAATCAGGAGCGAGAGTTCCAGTGGCAGGGCCAGCAGAACCGGCCCCAACTGAAGCAGGTTCTGGCGTTCATTGTAGGTGGGGAGGACGATGGTCAGGCGCATGGCTGGCAGAGAAACGCGCGCACAATCCCGGGTTGGTGTAACGCTAAGTTTGCCGCCGGGGGTTGGGCCGGGGCGAAGTTAAATTGCCAACTCATTGAAAGCGGGGAACGCGGGTAAGGGCTAAGAGATGGGTTCTTTTTGAATGACAAAGCGGCACACCGGGGCGCCCATGGCCTTGCATTCAGATTCGTTGACGCGGAATTCGCTACCCCCCGAAAGCCATTTGAGGCCTTCCTGTAAAAGCCCGGCTGCGATGTAGCACACGGGCTTGTCTTCGCCATGGCGGCCATAGCAAACCGGGCACTGGTGAATGATGTAGTGAAACTCGGTGTCAAATTCTTCAACAGTAGAATGCTGGTCGCTAATCTGGCTGAAAATCTGGGCCATGGCGTTCAGGCCGATCTTCAGTTTCGCGCCCAGGGGAAGGACTTTGAAAGCCAGGTCGCCAGCGCCGGCCATGGCGCCAAAGCCGCGCAGGGCATCTGAAAAGGTGGCGCGCCCGGCGCGGAGCGCCAAGCCGCGGCCGCCACGCGGGCCGTACATTTCTTCCAGGGCCATGTTGGTCATGGAGTAATGGGCAAAATCAAACTCTTTTTCGAGATTGGTGGGCGGGTAGTTATCTATCAGGTTGGGGAGATGGGCGAGGTTGAGAATGGCATTGAGCCCATTCTTGCCCATGACCTCTTCCAACGCTTCCAGAGTAATCATGGCAAAGCGATTGGGGTAGTACAGTCCGCTGTTTTCGATGCGCTCCATGGGGATTGGCTCAGCCTCAGATTAATTTGGCCAGTTCAACAACGGCGCGTTTCATTTCCAGCAGGATCAGGCCGAGTTTTGCTTCCTTACGGGCCATGATGGTCAGCACGGCTTCTTCCCCCACAGCCATCAGTAGGACATAGCCTTTTTCGCCTTTGATGTAGACCTGGTCCAGAACACCGCGCCCGAGTTCCGAGGCAATGCGTTCGCCGAGGGAGAGCATGGCGGCAGACATGGCAGAGACACGGTCTTCTTCAATGCCCTGATGCAGGGCTGAGGCAATGCTCAAGCCATCAACGCTGACGATGGCAGAGCCTTCAATATCCGAGGAAGAGGCTTGCATGTCGCGCAGGCGGTCCACCAGTTTTTGAGTTCTTGATGTTGACAATGCAGTGCTCCTGCCTGGATTATACAATATAGGCGCGAAAAGGCTGCGCGTTGCACCCGGATAATTTAGCACAGCCAACCTAATTCGTCAAGCGGCGGCACGATTATTGACAAAAAACAGGCGGCGCGGTAGACTTTGCGAGTTATAGACGAGGTAGCTCAATCGGCAGAGCAATGGACTCATAAGCCATTGGTTGAGGGTTCGAGTCCCTCCCTCGTCACTGACATGCAACGCCCCTGCACAGTGCGACCCGTAGCCAACGGGTCGCACTGTTTTGTTGCGATAGAATCAGAGTATGGAAATGAATCGCGCAGCAACCCTGGAAGACCTACGCACCCGGCCGGAGGTGGATGTGCTGGTCATCGGTGGGGGGATTAACGGGGTGGGTGTATGGCGCGATCTGGCCCTGCAGGGGGTACGGGCGTTGCTGGTGGAACAGGCCGATTTTTGCAGCGGGGCCAGCGCGGCCAGCAGTCATATGATTCATGGGGGCATTCGCTACCTGGAAAATGGCGAGTTCAGGCTGGTGCGCGAGGCGGTGCAGGAACGCAACCGGCTGTTGCAGTACGCCCCGGCACATGTTCAGCCGTTGCCCACCGTAATCCCGATTTTCAAG
Organism: Anaerolineales bacterium; assembly: GCA_024710875.1. Lineage (GTDB taxonomy): Bacteria > Chloroflexota > Anaerolineae > Anaerolineales > UBA11579 > SCUK01. Next base: position 17,881 of record JANJTX010000024.1, read on the forward strand.
TATATATCCGGTGTGTTTAACGCGCCCCTTAAGTTTCTGGGCTTGCGTCAGCAGCCAGCCGAGCGGGGCGCATTGGTCATCCGGCTGGGGTTATGGCTGTATGATGCCCTGCTAGGCCGCGGGCGGGTTACGCCGCGCCATCGCTTTTATGGCCGGCAGGCGGCCCGGGTGGCTTTCCCGGCGTTGCACCCGGCCGCGGTGGGGGCTGCCGAATATTCAGATGCCTTTATGCCCCACCCGGAAAGATTGTGCTGGGATGTGTTGCGAGATGGCCTGGGACAAGCGAGCCTGGCGCTGAACTATATGGCCGCGATGGGGGCAGATGGCCATATTGTGCGCTTGCGGGACGGGCTTACCGGTGAAACGCTACCCGTGCGGCCGCGCCTGGTGGTCAATGCTGCCGGACCCTGGGTGGATCGAGTTAACGCGGCCCTGGGGCGTCCAAGTGCCCTGATTGGCGGCACGAAAGGCTCGCACCTGGTATTGGAGAACCCGGAGTTGCTGGCCGCTCTGCAGGGGCGGGAATTCTTCTTTGAAAATGCAGATGGCCGAATTGTGCTGCTGTGCCCGCTGGGAGGGCGGGTATTGCTTGGAACCACGGACTTGCGGATTGAAGATGCCGATGCAGCCCGTTGCACGCCAGATGAGGTGGAATACCTGTTGGGCATGGTGGGGCGGGTATTTCCGGGCATCTCGGTGGGTGAGCAGCAGATTGTTTTTCGCTTTTCCGGCGTACGACCTCTGCCGCGCACCCCGGACGCCGGGACGGGCCAGATTTCCCGCGATCACCAGATTGTGATTTCAGAAGCCGGAAATGAAGGTGGCTTTCCGGTCTGGTCGCTGGTAGGCGGCAAGTGGACGACATTCCGGGCATTCAGCGAGCAGGTGACGGACCGCCTGCTGGCGCGGCTGCGGCTGCCGCGGGTGGTGAGCACCCGCACGCGGGCGATTTCAGCCAGCCGACCGGAGTTGCTGCAGGATGGGGTGCCCATCTCCAAAGAAGTCATTGCCGCAATTTGCCGGGAGGAAGCGGTGGAGCACCTGGATGACTTGGCCCTGCGACGCACCAGTCTCGCGATGCAGGGGGCGTTGGATGCAGAAATGGCTGGCTGGTTGGCGGAATGGGCGGCCGGCCCTCTGGGCTGGGATGCCGCCCGTCAGGCGGCCGAACTGGCGCGCTTGCGCCAAATCCTGACCGACCGGTATGGCGTTCGATGGGAGTAGTCCCTCCGCAATTTGTCCCGCGTAAGTGGGGAAACCTGACCCTTTCGGGGTGAATTCACCTTTCGCTATACTTGGGTATTCATGTCCAGAATCGCGGAGGATGCCGATGGATGAAGGCTTGCGCCCGTTTTTTGAGCCGCGCGGGGTGATGTTGGTGGGAGCTTCCCAGCACCCGGAGAAATTGGGGTATGGTCTGGCGCGCAATTTGTTATTGAGTGATTATCAGGGTGAAATCCGATATGTGAATCCAAAAGGCGGGCGGTTGTTTGAACAGCCCATCTATCCCCGGATCGCGGATGTGCCTGGGCCGGTGGACCTGGCGGTTCTGCTGGTGCCAGCCGAGGCGGTACCGGGGGCGCTCGAAGAGTGTGCCGATGCTGGGATTCGGGCGGTGATTATTGCTTCGGGGGGGTTCAGTGAAGTAGGAGCAGCCGGGCGGGCGCTGGAGGTACAGTGTTGTGATATTGCCCGGCAAAGGGGGCTGCGTCTGGTTGGGCCAAACTGCATCGGCATTCTGGATACACACTTGCCGCTTGATACTACATTTTTGCCGCCGCCAGGGCCACCGCCGGGGAGCGTGGCTTTCATCTCTCACAGCGGGGCCATTTGCGCGGCGGTCATTGATTGGGCGCGCGGGCAGGGGTTTGGGCTTTCGCGGCTGGTAAGTCTGGGTAACCAGATCGATGTGAATGAATCTGACGTGTTATTGCCGGTGGCCGAAGACCGCTACACCCGGGTGGTTACGCTTTATCTGGAGGGGGTGAGCGATGGACGAAGGTTTGTGGAACAGGCCAGCGCGGCGGCCCAACTGAAACCGGTGATTGCGCTCAAGGTGGGTCGATACGAAAGCGGGCGCAAGGCGGTGGCCTCGCATACCGGTGCGCTGGCGGGGCAGGAAGAAGCTTTCAATGCTGCTTTCCGGCGGGCAGGGGTAATTCGGGCGGAGACGAGTGAAGAGATGTTTGATTGGGCTCGCGCCCTGGCTTGGAGCCCTTTGCCTGCTGGGCGGCGAGTGGCGGTGCTGACCAATGCCGGTGGCCCGGGCGTAACCGCTGCCGATGCGCTGGAAGCACAGGGCCTGCAACTGGCCGAATTGAGTAGTGAGACTCGCAAGGCTCTGGGTGAATTGTTGCCACCGGCGGCCAGCCTGGGTAATCCGGTGGACATGCTGGCTTCGGCCTCTCCCCAGCAATATGCGGATAGCCTGCGAGCGTTGCTGGCAGACACAGAGGTGGATGCAGTAATGGTCATTCTGCCGCCGCCACCCATGCACACCGCCGCCGGTGTGGCAAATGCCATGATCCCCATTATCCAGACGGCGTCGAAACCGGTGGTGGTGGCGCTGATGGGCGAACGCATGATTCAGGAGGCGATGGAGCGCCTGCGGGCGGCCCACGTGCCGGAATATCGCTTCCCGGAGCGGGCGGCGGCGGCCCTGGCGGTATTGGCGGACCGGGCGGAAAATAAAGGGCGCGGCCAGCCGGAGTTCAAACTGTATGAGGATGTGGACCAGGCGCGGGTGGGGGAAATCTTAAGTGACACCGAAGCCTCAGTTGAAGGGTTTTTGCCGGAGGATAGCGTACGGATGATTTTAGAGGCCTATGGACTGCCGGTTTTGCCAAGCGTGCGGGCAAGCAGTGCAGCCCAGGCCGCCGCCGCCGCGGCGGTGTTGGGTGGGGCGGTGGCGATGAAGATTTATTCCGCGGATATCCCGCACAAGTCCGACTCGGGTGGAGTGAGTTTGAATCTGGGCAGCGGCGAAGAGGTTGCGCAAGAATATGAGGCCATGCTGGCCCGGGTGGGCCGCGCTCACCCGGAAGCGCGGCTGGATGGAGTGCAGCTTCAACCCATGATTCAGGCCGGGCAGGAGGTAATTTTGGGGGCAGTGCAGGATGCGCAATTCGGAGCGTTGGTAATGTTTGGCTCGGGCGGTGTGGAGGTTGAAGGGCTGGGCGATGTGGCGTTTGCGCTGGCGCCGGTAAGCGAGGCTGAATGTGACACACTGCTTGAAACAACCTGGGCTGGACGTAAGCTGGCAGGTTTTCGTAATTTGCCAGCCACGGACCGGGTGGCGGTGCAGGAGGCTATCCGGCGGTTAGGGCAACTGGCAGCCGATTTTTCGCAACTGACTGAGATTGAAATCAACCCCCTGCGGGTCTTCGCAGCAGGGAAGGGGGCGGTAGCGTTGGATGCCCGCATACGAGTGAATGGTGAAATATATCACAAATAAGGACGAGTGCCATATCCGTTTGGGGCTTAATGTCCATTCACAGAATGGACGCTTTTCCCGATAATAACGGTGGACAACCACAGAATTGGGAAGGAGTATTATGGAAAACACAAACGGAGTAACGGTAACATTGGATGCCCTGATGCCGCAGGATATCGCCAACAAGGCTGAAACGGTTGGCGTGGCAAAGGCGACTTCAGGGTACCGCCGCCTGTTGATTTTGGGCGTTTTGGCGGGTGCCTTTATTGGCATGGGGGCGGTGTTTGCCACCACGGTGGCGGCCGGTAGTGGCGCCTTGCCCTATGGCGTGGCGCGTTTGCTGATAGGGCTGGTGTTCTCGTTGGGCCTGATTCTGGTGGTGGTAGGTGGAGCCGAACTGTTCACCGGCAACAACCTGATTGTGATGGCTTGGGCCAGCCGTCGAATCACGACCAGCCAGTTGCTGCGCAACTGGTTCTGGGTGTACCTGGGCAACTTCTTTGGGTCGGTCGGGACGGCATTACTGGTCTTTTGGGGCGGTCAGTACATGTTCGGTGGTGGGCAGGTAGGGACTGCGGCCCTGAACATCGCCAAGGCCAAGGTCGGGTTGGGGTTCACGGAAGCGCTGGTGTTAGGCATTCTGTGTAACGCCCTGGTGTGCATGGCGGTATGGCTGACCATGGGCGCCCGTACCACGACCGATAAAATCATGGCAATCATCTTCCCGATTTCGGCCTTTGTGGCAGCCGGGTTTGAGCACTCGATTGCCAATATGTATTTCATTCCGGTGGGGCTGTTCATTCGTGATTTTGCGCCAGCAGCCTTCTGGACGACGGCGGGGCTGGATGCAGCCAATTATGCCTCACTCACTTGGGGCAGTTTCTTCGTCAACAACTTGTTGCCGGTTACCATTGGTAACATCATCGGTGGCACCCTGTTTGTGGGGGCGGTGTACTGGCTGGTCTATCTGCGCAAGCGGCCAATTTAGCCTCATTCGCACAGTATCAGAAGCGAGACACAGATGCAGGCCTGTGTCTCGCTTTTTGGTTAAGTCGGCATCTACTATAATTGCGCCATGTACCCAATCAGTATTGTGCTTCAGGCGGGCGGCGCCAGCCGACGGATGGGCGGCCGGGATAAGGCCCTGATGCCTTTTGCGAATACGACCCTGGCTGAGTACCTGTTGCGGCAGGTGGTGGGACAGAGCGTAGATTTGTTCGTGATTTCCAATAATCCGGACTTTCCGGATCTGGGCCTGCCGCGTTATGCTGACCTTGTGCCAGGTCAGGGCGCGCTGGGTGGGCTGCAGACCGCGTTGCACTATGCCCGTCAGGAGTTGGTGCTTTTGCTGGCGTGTGACATGCCCTACTTGCACTGGCCGCTGCAGGAGCGGCTGCTGGAGTTGGCGGCAGAAGCGGATGTGGTCTTGCCGCGCTGGAAACCGGACGAGTTTGGCGAGCCATTCCGGGCGGTATACCGTAAGGACTGTCTTGGGCCGGTAGAGCAGGCATTGGCGGCCGGCCAGCGCCGGATGGTGTCTTTTTATGAAGCGGTGCGGGTTCGGGTGGTTGAGCGGGACGAAGTGGCGCTTTACGACCCCGAAGGGTTTACTTTTGTAAACGCCAATACCCCAGAAGAATTGGTGGCTGCGGAAGCGCTCCGGCCGGTTTTTGAGTTAGCCAAAGGGGCCTGGAAGAGTGGCTGATGGGTTTGTGATACACTAAAATTCAGACTTTAATATTACAAGCGACGAGGACAGGATAAGCATGGCGACCCGTAAACCCAAGACCGCCACGTTGAAATTCAAGCGCGAACAAGTGCTGGCTGACTACCGGTTGGCCTATCAGAGTCGCCAGGCCTCTTACATTGGTCGGCGCGAAGTGCTAAGTGGAAAGGCCAAGTTTGGCATCTTTGGCGACGGCAAGGAACTCGCCAATTTGGCAATGGCCAAGGTGTTTCGGAAGGGAGATTTCCGTTCCGGCTATTATCGCGACCAGACGTTTATGTTCGCCGTGGGGGAGCATAACATCAGCGAGTTCTTTGCCCAACTCTATGCGCACACGGATGTGGCCCATGACCCGGCTTCGGGTGGCCGCTCGATGAATGCGCATTTCGCCACGCGCAGCCTCAACCCGGATGGCACTTGGCGCAATCTGATGGAAATCCACAATACCGCGGCAGACATTTCTCCGACCGCTTCGCAAATGCCAAGGCTGGTGGGGTTGGCGTATGCTTCGAAACTATACCGAAATTTACCGCCACTTAAGGCCTTCCCTGAATTTTCCAAAGATGGCGATGAAGTGGCCTTTGGTACGATTGGAAATGCCTCCACCGCCGAGGGGATGTTCTGGGAGTCGGTGAATGCGATTGGGGTATTGCAAGCTCCGGCGGTAATCTCCATTTGGGATGATGGTTACGGCATTTCGGTACCCAACGAGTTCCAGATTACTCGCGATTTAAGCGACCTGTTGAGCGGCTTCCAACGCGACGAGAGTGGGCGGGGTTATGACCTGCACCGGGTGGCGGCCTGGGACTATCCGGCTTTATTGGAGACCTATACGCGAGCCACTGAAACAGCCCGCCGGGAGCATGTACCGCAGATACTCCATGTGGTTGAGGTAACCCAACCTCAGGGGCATTCCACCTCGGGGAGCCACGAGCGCTATAAGAGTGCGGCGCGCCTGGAGTGGGAAAAAGAATTCGACTGCCTCAAGAAGTTTCGAGAGTGGATATTGGCAGAAGATTTGGCGACTGGTGAAGACCTGGCGGCTATGGAGAAAGAAGACCGAACCCAGGTAGAAGTACTGCGAGCCGCGGCCTGGGAAGCTTACAAAAAACCGATTCAGGATGAAATTGGCGAATTTGGCGATATCCTGGATGAGATCGCCACCCACTCGCGCCACAAGGCCGAACTGGCGCAGGTCAAGGCCCACCTGGCAGGGATTGAGAACCCCATGCGGATGCATATTTACGAAGCGGTGCGTCAGGCGTTGGTGGCATTGCGCGAGGAAGAACTGCCGGGCAAGGGTGTGCTTTTGGACTGGAAAGCCACCCAGGATGAACTGAACCAGGACCGGATTGGCTCGCACCTGTATAGCGAAGGACGCTACTCGGCCCTCAATGTGCGGGAAATACCGCCTGTCTATGGAGCCAACAGCCGGGTGGTGAACGGTTTTGAGGTCATGCAGGCTTGCTTTGATGCCATTCTGGCGCGTGAGCCGCGGGTAGTGGCATTCGGTGAGGATGTGGGCCAGATTGGAGATGTGAACCAGGGCTTTGCTGGCCTGCAGGAAAAATACGGCCAACTGCGGGTGACGGATACCGGCATCCGGGAAGCGACCATCCTTGGTCAGGCGATTGGCATGGCCCTGCGCGGCCTGCGCCCGATTTGCGAAATCCAGTACCTGGACTACCTGCTTTATGCCCTGCAGGTGATGTCAGATGACCTGGCAACTCTCCATTGGCGTACCAAGGGCGGCCAAAAGGCGCCAGTAATTGTGCGGACGCGCGGCCACCGTCTGGAAGGAATATGGCATTCAGGTTCGCCGATGGCAGGTTTGATTCATCTGGTGCGGGGGATGCATGTCTGTGTTCCACGTAATATGGTGCAGGCGGCCGGGATGTACAATACCCTGCTGCAGGGTGATGAGCCGGCAGTGGTGGTGGAAGTGCTGAATGGCTACCGGCTAAAGGAGAAGTTGCCGGAAAACATTGGTGAATTCACCGTGCCGTTGGGTGTGCCCGAGGTGGTGCGGCCGGGTGAAGATCTGACGATTGTGACTTACGGCCCGCTGGTACGGATTGCGAACGATGCGGCCGATGAACTGGAGAAGGTGGGCATTGACGCAGAAGTGATCGATGTGCAGACTCTGCTGCCCTTTGACCGCCAGGCCCGGATATTGGAAAGCCTGAAAAAGACCAACCGCATCCTGTTTCTGGATGAAGATGTGCCGGGCGGAGCCAGCGCGTATATGCTGCAAGAGGTCTTGGAACGACAGGGTGGATATTACTGGTTGGATTCCGAGCCGCGCACCCTCACGGCACGGGCGCACCGGCCAGCATACGGCACCGATGGCAACTATTTCTCCAAGCCCAGCATGGAAGATGTCTTCTATGTGGCCTGTGAGATGATGCACGAGGTTGACCCGGTGGTCCATCCGCTGTTCTTTCGTAAGTAAGCGCTTAGAGGTGACCCATGGCGGCAGACGAAACCCCTAACGGAGTGTTGCCGCTGGCGCTGGTGCTGCAAATGTCGGGGGCGGCGTTGCTACTGAATGGTTTGGGGCTGATACCCGGGTTCTTTGATGGCGCCAATAGCCCAGCCGGCATGATTGCGATGGCCGGGGTGACATTTTTGGCGGCTGGCAGTCTGCTGGCTTTGCGCGATTACCGATTGTCGGTATTTTTTGAGAGTCTCTGGTACCGGGCGATGCGTCTGGGGCTGGAACTGTTGTTACTGGCTGGAATGGGGGCGGTATTTGTTTGGGCGGGTACTTCCGCCGGAGAGTGGGCATATATTCTGCCCGGTTTGCTGGTGGGCTTTATCATCCTGGTGCATGCGGGACGCGGTATCCGGGCCTTGTGGCACCGGGAGTCCGATGGAGCAAACAGCCCGTTTACCAGGACAGACGATTAGCGAGTTGTAACTTGCGTGGCGGGGTCTTCCAAAGGCAGGATGGGCAGACTCATGCGGAAGGTGCTGCCCTGATTGAGCCTGCTTTCCACGCTGATGCTGCCTCCGTGCTTTTCCGCAATTTCCTTGACGAGTGCTAAACCAAGACCTGTGCCGCCGTGTTTGCGGGTGCTGCTGCCATCTACCTGATAGAAGCGCTCAAAAATGCGCGCTTGTTCGCTGACCGGGATGCCAGGGCCGGTGTCGCTGACTTCCAGAATGATGTTGCCGGCCTGTACGAACAGACGCACAGTGATGGTGCCGCGCAGCGGAGTGAATTTCAGCGCGTTGCCCAACAAATTGTCCAGAACCCGGCGTAGCATTTCGGGGTCGCCACGCAGGGGCGGGATGTTTTCGGCGAGTTCCTGTTTGAGGTGCAGGCGGGCTTTTTCGGCCACAACGGCGAAGTCCAGCAATTGGTGGTGAACCAGGGCGCGCAAGTCTACCGTTTGAGGGCGCAGACCGACATTCTGGGTTTCAAGCAGAGCCGTCAGGTCGCTGATCATTTTGTTGAGCATATCCACCCGGCGGCGAATGATGCTGACCGGTTCGGCGTAGTCTGGTGGCATGCTGCCCAGTTCGCCGGAATCGAGCAGCTCAATATAACCTTTGATGATGGCCAGCGGGGTGCGTAACTCATGCGAAACATTTTGCACAAATTCGCTTTTCAGCCGATCCAACTCTTCTTGTTTGGCGAGGGCTTTGGCGAGGTCTTTGGCACGCTCCTGGGCTTCGGCATAAAGGCGGGTGTTTTCAATAACGGCGCCTGCCTGGCTGGCAAATACGCTTAGCAGCCGTTCATCGTCTTCGGTAAAGCCTTCGCGTTTGTTCAGGGCGAAAACCGCACCAAGGAAACGCTCTTCGCGCAACATAGGCGCTACCAGAACGTTGGTGACCGCGAAAAGTTTGGAGAGTTCACTGAACAGGGGCGGAATTTCGCTAATGGTGTTGGCGCGGAAGGCGCCGTTGCGGCGAAAGCTCCAAAGTTTGCCGCCCTCTACGGCGGGGTAACGAGCCCGGGCGAGGACATCATCCGTTACGCCGTAGCCGGGACGCTGGGCGATGAGGTAGCCGCTGTTGGGGTCGTAGAGGGCCACGATGCAAGCCTGGGCATCAATGAGGTTGGCGAGGCGTTCAGCGAGGGTGCCGAAGGTTTCTTCGACATTGGTCATGGTCTTGAAGGCTTCGGCGATTTCGTACAGGCCGCGCAATTCTGCTGAGCGCCGACTCTCATCATTGCTCAAGCGCAATTTTTCAAGGATGATGCCGAGTTGGGCAGCAACGGTGAGTAACAGTCGCTCATCGTCTTCGCTGAAGGCGTTGGCTTTATGGTTTTCTGTATTGATTACACCGATAATTCGCCCCTCGACCAAGAACGGGACGCACAGTTCGGAGCGGGTATGTGGGTCAATTTCCACATAGCTTTCAAGTTGGCTGACATCGCCAATGCGGGCCGGGCGGCCGGTTTGGGCGACATCCCAGCACACGCCGTGAGTGAGGGGCGGGATGGGTTCACGGTCGTGGGTGCCTTCCCAATATGAGCCATGGTGAAGCAGGCTGGTGTGCTCAGGGTCCAGGAAGAGGATTCCGAAATTGTCGGGGAAGAGCGAACTCCCAATGAGTTGAGTGGCGCGCTGGATGAGTTCATCTTCGGTGGTGGCCTCAATGCCGGCCAAGCTAAGGCCATGAAGGACGGTGAGTTCGTCCACCCGGCGGCGGGTGGCGTTGAAGAGGCGGGCGTTTTCAATGGCGGTGACGAGTTGGTTGGCGAAAAGTTGAGCAGCATCACTATCGGCTCGGTCAAAGCGCTGGGCATTCTGGCAGTCAATGAGCATCAGGGCGCCAATGGCACGTTCTTGCTGGATCAGCGGTACGCCCAAAATCGCCTCGGCCCCAAACAGATGGGCCAGCTCCAGATTAACCAATGGAGATTGGCGAGCCTGGTTGACGACGATAGCCGTTTTCTGGCGGATGACATTGGCACCCAGAGTGCGGGAATCATCCAGCGGAATGCGAAGCTTGAGGAAGACATCGCGACCCATGCCTTCCCCGGCGGTGCCTTGAATGTGGTCACCCTCCACCAACCACAGAAAAGCGGAATCAACCTTGAACATTGCAGTGCTCTTTTCGCACACGGTTGCCAGAAGGCTGTTGAAGTCCAGTTCGGCTGTCAGGGCGCTACCTGCTGCAGCAAGATCGGCGAGAAGTTGATTGCGGCTGGCGGCCTGGTCCAGCAAGTGAGCATTTTGAATGGCGATGGCAACCTGGTCTGCCAGTACAGACAGCACCTCGATGTTTTGTGGGTCAAACGCATTCGGAAAGGTGCTCTGAACATCCAGTACGCCGAAAAGCCGGTTGCCCGCGACCAGCGGGAGGGCGATTTCGGCGCGGGTGTCTGGGAGCAGCGGGTTGGGCAGGTGGAGCGGGTCGTTACGGGTATCGAGGGCGGTGTAGGCGCTGGCCGTAGCGGCGACCTGACTGATAATGCCATGCGCGCCAACTTTGTAGGTGTGGCCGGCGGCGAGCATTTTTTCGCCGGCCGCGCTGTTGGATGCACGCAGGCACAGAGTTTCATTGTCTGCTTCCAGCAGGTAAATGGAAGCGTGGTAAAAGCCAAAGCGTTCTGATATTAATTGAGTAACGGTGGGGAGGAGTTCATCTAAGTTATGGAAAGAGGCGGCAGCCCGCCCAACTTCGGCGGCCGCGGCGAGGCCTACCGCGCGTTCGCGGAGGTTCTGGCGACTAAGACGGGTGTCTTCCAGGGCGGCGCGTAAATCACGGGTGGCGACAAAGATGATGACAGCGACGATGAGGAAATTAAGGGCGAAGATGGCCAACAGTTCCGGGAGGTGCTCGGGGCTGGGCAGGTCAGCCGGGGCGGCGAGGAGCGTCAGGTAGATGCCAATGGCAGCGCTGGCACCGGCCAGCAACAGGCCGGTGGGCAAGCCAAACAGCACTCCACCAATCAGGACGATGGAAATAAAACTGAAATAGCTGGGGCCAATGATGGTGTTTTCACGCAGGGCGCCATAAGCCAGGACGAACCAACCGGCGGTTACATAAAAACGTGCTACAGCCCAGAGGGCCTGGGTATAGAGCAGGCGCAGCAGGATGAGATGCCCGGATAGGGCGATGAGGGGGAAAACGGGAGAGCGGCGGGGGGCAGAGTACTGGACGAGGATGAAAACCAGCGAGGCAACCACCCCGGCCCACAATACCAGATGCAAGCGGCGCGCCAAACGTTCGGTGGCCGGGTCGTCAAATGCGGGTGGGCGGAAGTAGGCTTTCAAGGATGGACGCAGGCTTTCGTCCGTATGTGATTTGTAGAGGGACAGGTTGCTGGGTTGGAACTGCCCGCGCGGCTATTCCGGATGGTGTTCTTCATTGCCGCTGGCGGGCTGGTCTTCTTTGGGGTTCATGCCTTCGCGAAAGGCGCGGATACCCCGGCCGATTTCTCCAGCGACTTTGCCGATGCGTCCAACACCAAATACCAACAGGACGATGACAAGCACGATGAGCAGTTCAGGGAGGCCGATGCGACCCATGGCAGTCTCCTTGGTTCTGATGGGTGTCCTGACTGAATTGTACCAAACGCAGCGGAGTTTAGGCCTCCGGAGGGAAAGGGTCGCGGTTGATATCGGCCGGGAAATGGGCGATATCCAGTTCGTTATTGTCGCTAAAGAGCATGGCGTGTTCTACCACATTGCGCAGCTCACGGATGTTGCCCGGCCAATTGTGCTGGGCCAGGCGGTCCAGGGCGCGCGAGGTAATGCCAGGGACGCTCAAGCCCATTTGCATGTTCAGGTGGCGGATAAAGTAGCCAACCAGATCGGGGATGTCCTGACGGCGTTCGCGCAGGGGCGGAAGGTGCAAGTCTATGACTTTGAGGCGGTAATAGAGGTCTTCACGGAAATCGCCTTCCTTGATGCGCTCCATCAGGTTCCGGTTGGATGCCGCCACAATCTGAATATCCACCTGAACTTCTTTGGTGGCGCCCATGGGCATGAAGGAACGCTCCTCGAGGGCGCGCAGGAGCTTGTCCTGGATATCCAAAGGCATAGAAGAAATTTCATCCAGAAACAGAACGCCTTTATCAGCGACCTGCATCAAGCCGATCTTGCGATTGTCTGCGCCAGTGAATGCCCCTTTATGGTAGCCGAACAGTTCGGATTCCAGCATGGTGCTCTGGATGGCGGCGCAATTAATCGGCACAAACGGGCCGGTTGAACGGGAGCCCATGCGGTGCAGGGCGCGCGCCAGCACTTCTTTGCCGGTGCCGGTTTCGCCCGTAATCAGAACCGAGGTTGATGCTTTGGCAGCGCGTTCGGCCTGGTTCATGACCAATTCCATCTGAGGGCTGTTGCCGAGGACAAAATTGTGTTGGCTGGATTGGTTGGTGCGGAAGTGGTGAAGTTCGCGCAGCATGCGGATTTGCTCGGCGGCGCTCTCTATTTTGGCTGCCAATTTGGGCAGATTTACGGGCTTGATGAAAAAGTAGAACGCGCCGGTATCCATCGCCTCCACCGCCATCTCAATGTCACCGTTCCCGGTAATCAGGATGATGGGTGGGCGGTCCAGCAGGTGGGCGGTTTCTTCCAGCAGGGCGGGCCCGTGCCCGTCCGGCAGGCTGGCGTCCAGCAAAATCAGGTCGGTGGCGCCTTGCTGGATGTGTTTGCGAGCCTCGGCCATTGTGCCGGCCTGGATGGTGGTGTGGCCGTGTTTTTCAAGGAACTGGCAGGTTGGGGTACGGAAGTTCTCTTCGTCATCTACTATCAAGATGGTCAGACTCATGATTTTCGCCTCTCAGGTCTGGTGGTGGGGTAATATGCATCGGGAGTTTTATCTTAAAGACGGTCCCTCCATCGGGAAAGCTATTGGCCTCGATGGTGCCATTATGGGAATTGATGATGCGTTGGGTGATGGCCAGGCCGAGCCCATTGCCACGCGATTTGGTGGTGAAGAAGGGGTCAAAGAGTTTCAGCAGGACCGCCTCTGGTATTCCGGGGCCAGCATCGGAAACACTGATTTCAACCGTATTGAGTGCGCCGGTGTGCTGGCTGGGTGCGACCCGGATGCCAATCAGATTGCCGGGCGTTTTGCAGGCCTCCAGTGCGTTATTCACCAGATTGGTGAAAACCTGCTCCAGGGCGTAGCGGTCGGCGGATATATGAATGGGATAGTCGGGCAATTGCAGGTGCAGGTTGGCTTGCCGGCGGGAGACTGCAGCCTGCAGGCGCACGGCCAGCGCTTCCAGAAACTGGTTAAGGTTGACGGGGATTTTCTTATAATTGCGGGCGCGCCCCAGAGACAAGGTGGAGTTAATCATATGTTCCAGGCGTTCCAGGTCACCCTGCATTCCCTGAACCTGGGTGTGGAGTTCGCTGCCCGGGGTAGCAGATACACCCATCACCTGCAAGTTGGCGCTGATGTTGTTGAGTGGATTGCGGATTTCATGCGCCAGGATGGCGGTCAGTTCGCCGAGTTCGGCTCGCCCCTGCATTTGCAGGGTCTGGCGTTTGAAATCCTCTTCCTGGCTCAGGTCGGTTATCAGGATGGCCAGGCGTTGTAATCGGCCATTGGAGGAATAAGGTTTGATGCGGATATGGGCCAGGGATCTTTTACCGTCGCGCTGAACCAGATGCAGGTGGCCGAGGTCCAGCGGTTGGGGGCTGTGCAGCGCCTGTTTGATGAGGTCTAGAGAGTTTGCTGGAATTATGAGTATTTCATCCAGTGGGTGGCCATGGACCTCGTCCTGGGCATAGCCGAGGAGGCTTTCGGCCTTGTTATTGAGGTCTGTGATTTTGAGGTCTGGGGTAACAAAAATCAGGCCGTCATTGACCATATCCTGAATTGATTCTGAATGATTCATGGTTTCAATCTGACGGTTGAGTTTGAGTTCCAGGTTGCGCAACCGGCGCTGGTGGAACTCAGTGGTGAGCAGGCTGGCTGCCAGAGTTTCAAGCATGCTTTCCAACTGCTGGGGCGGTTCCGCAATCTGGTCGGCCACAATCAGGAAGGCGTCAAATGGCGCGGACGGATTGACCGGGATGGTTGCCAGGTAACTGAATTGATTGGCCAGAGCACGGCGATGGAGGATGGAGAGCGGACGTAATCCGGGGGTCCAGGTGTAGGGCAGGCGCAATTGCTCAAATTCATTGACGGGGATTTTCTCCGGCAATATTTCTACCAGGCCCCAGGTGGCTTTGCGACAGAATTCCTGATGGTTTATATCCATCTGGTAATAGGCCAGGGTGGTGGCGCCGGTAAAGAGTTGCCCGGCCTGGAGGCAGTGCTGGATGGCAGCAATGCGCTCCGGGTATTGAATGGACTGCACCAACAAAGGGAGCGAACGGAAACGTTGGGTGGCGAGCTGGTCTTCGGCGGAGGCAGGGCGGGTGGGTGGGGTAAGCAGAAATACGCCATATGCACTGCCATTGAGGTTGTAATGGCTGACCTGAATTTGTGTAGGTCGCCCGTTGTGGGGGCGGAAAGCGGTGCGCCAGGAAGTCTGGTTTGAAGAAAGTTCTGATTGCAGGAGTGCGGGCGTCACTTCAGGTAGTAGCTGTCCCAGCGGTGCACCTTCAATGGCGCTACGGGGCAGGTTGCTTAATTCAAGGAAGGCGCCATTGGTCGCAAGGATAGTCGCAGCGCGGAGGTCGAGCAGCAGAGCCGGGTCGGGTAGCAGTTCCAGCATCCCGGCCAGTTCGGAACGACCGGGCGGGCGGCGGAAGAGCGTGCTAAGGGCGGCCAGGCTGCTGGTGGTCATGGTTTGGCGCGCTGCCGGGCGGGGAGGATCTTTTCCATGGCGCGGTACTTGGCCACGGTACGGCGGGCGACATCAAAGCCTTGCTTGGCGAGCAGGGCGGCCAGTTTGGTATCGCTCAAGGGCTTCTCTTCGTTTTCGATAAGACTCTTTAGGGCGGTGCGGACATTCAGGCTGCGGTCAAAGAAACGTGCGGCGGGGATAATCTGGCCGCTGGGTAATTGCACCGCCTTGTTGGCGACGGCGCGCGAGATGGTGGACTCGTGCAAGTTCAATTCCTCGGCCAGTTCGGCGCGGGTGAGGGGTTGCAGGTGAGCCGGGCCATGCAAGATAAATTCGCGCTGATATTTTGCCAGTAGCTGCATCAGGCGTTTCATCGTGTTATTGCGCTGGTGAAGGCACTTGACGGCCAGGTTGGCACTATCGACGTCGGCCTGCCACTTTTCGGCCATCTCCGGGGGCGCGTTGCGGGCGGCTTCAATGATTTCAGGGCGAACCCGCAGCGTACCGCTCACCGGCCAGATGACATCTACCAGCAGGCAGGGTCCCTGGCCGAGGTCAGTGCAGGAGATGACGGCGTCTGGGCTGGTGTAGCGTTGCAGGGCGGCACTGGCCCCATGGCGGACGCCGCCCCAGTAGGCGCTGGCGGGGTTGGGGTGCAGATTATCGGCGATGAAAGCGACTAACTGGCGGGCACGCGGCTGGGTGATGTTGAGGGCGCGGGCGAGCCGATCGACCTGGTTCTGGGTGAGCAAGGGCAGGGCCTCGCGCACAGCCCGACTGGCGAGTGGGTCAACCGGACCGCGTTCGGCCAGGGCTTCCAGTTGTATCAGCAGTACCTCCTGGTGGCTGGAGGAACCGACGCCAAGGGGATCACACAACTGGATTTTGCGCTGCACCGCCTCTACGCGGCTGATGGGGGCGCGTACCAGCATGGCGATTTCCACGATTGGGGTTGTTAGCAAGCCATCGTCATCCAGGCTCGAGAGAATGTGATGGGCAATCTCATGCTCGCCGGGGAGCAGTTCGGTCGCAACCTGGCGACCAACATAGGTCGGCAGGTCCTCAATCTCGGGCGAGTAATCTTCCAGTGGGGTGAATTCTTCGCGATAGGGGCGGGGCGAATCGAAATCCGAAGCATAGGCCATCAACACCAGCGGCTCGTCCGGGGTGAGGTTGCCCGTATAGGAGCACACCGCACATTGGCGCGATCCGGCCAGCGGCCGACCGCAATTGGGGCAGCTGCGGTCATCCACCAGTTCCAGGGCGGGATTGCTCGCGATGTCGCTGATAATCTTTTCGCGAATTTCCTGCCGCGTCATGTGGATGAGCGACATTGTGTGTGCCAGGTGCGCGGTGACAACCGGACGCTGGGTGAGCCTCTGGTAGTGCCCTTGTGATTGTGTTACCATTTCGCCTCATCCTTGATTATAGTAGTTTTCCTCTAATGTGCAATATCCGTGCCAGAAATGGCGCGGACGTATCCGGAAGGCGTGCAAGATGAATACCAGTGCCATTGAGTTGATAGTGATTGGCGGCGGGCTGGCGGGTTGCGAGGCGGCCTGGCAGGCGGCCGAGCGTGGGTTGCGGGTGCGGTTGTATGAAATGCGCCCCTTGCAGCCGACAGGGGCTCATGAAACCGAGTACCTGGCGGAATTGGTGTGTTCCAATTCGCTGGGGTCGAACTTGCCGGACCGGGCTGCCGGGTTGTTGAAAAACGAAATCCGGCAGATGGGCAGCCTGTTACTGGCAATTGCAGAAGAAACTGCCGTGCCGGCTGGCGGCGCGCTGGCGGTGGACCGGGCAGCATTTGCCCAACGCGTTTCAGAACGGATTGAAGCCCACCCCGGGATAGAGGTGGTGCGGGAAGAAATGCCGCATGTTCCTGACGGCCCAACGATTGTCGCGTCCGGCCCACTGACCAGCAATGCGCTCTCTGAATCCATCCGGGCGATGAGCGGGGCAGAGCATCTCTACTTCTTTGATGCGATAGCACCAATAGTGAGCGCCGACTCGATTGATATGCAGGTGGCCTTTCGGGCCTCGCGCTATGAGCGCGGCGACCAGGAAGACGGAGATTACATCAACTGCCCGATGACGAAAGATGAGTACCTGGCATTTGTGGAGGCATTGCGGAGCGCTGAGCGTATTGCCCTGAAGGACTTTGAACTGGCCTTTACGGAAAGCGGGGTGAAAGCCGGGGCGCACACTTTCTTTGAGGGCTGCCTGCCGGTGGAAATTATTGCTGAGCGCGGGGCTGATTCGCTCGCTTTCGGGCCGTTGCGCCCGGTAGGGCTGATAGACCCGCGCAGCGGACGACGCCCGTATGCGGTAGTGCAATTACGGCAGGACAATCTGGCCGGGACAATGTACAACCTGGTGGGCTTTCAAACCAACCTGACGTTTGGGGAGCAGAAGCGAGTGCTGCGGATGATCCCGGGTTTGGGGCAAGCCGAGTTCCTGCGCTACGGGCAAATGCATCGCAATACATTCATCTTTTCACCCAAATTGTTGCGGCCGACCCTGCAATGGCATGATCGAGACGACCTGTACTTCGCCGGCCAGATTACAGGTATTGAAGGTTATGTGGGCAACATTGCCAGCGGCTTGTTGGCCGGGTGGAACGCCGCCGCGAGTTTAAAGGGCGAACCCTTGCTGACGCTGCCGCCCACCACTATGCTGGGGGCTCTGTGTCATTACATCACCCATGCCGCAGCGGCTGATTTCCAGCCGATGAAGGCGAATTTCGGAATTCTGCCTGAACTGAGTGGGCCAAAGATTAAAGGAAAACGCGAGCGGGCGCAAGCCTATGCGACCCGGGCGCTGACCGACCTGGAAGCGGCATTGGCGGGCGTGGCGGTGCACCGTGCCTAGACGCCGCTGGTTGATACTGACCGGCGCCCTGGTGGCACTGGGCGTGGCGATGGTATGGGTGGGCGTGGCGCAGGCTCCGCTGGGGAGCACTGGCCCGGAATTCAACGGCGCGCGGGCTTATGCTGATGTAGTAACTCAAATGGCCTTTGGACCGCGCCCGACTGGCAGCGTAGCCCAGACTGAGCTGATTGACTGGCTGATGCAGTCTCTCCGGGCGGCTGGCTGGGAAGCCCGCGTGCAAACACTGGAAATTGAGGGGCAGACCGTCCGCAATGTGATTGCTGAGCGCGGCCGCGGACCGGAGTGGGTGCTGCTGGGAGCGCATTACGATACTCGCCTGGTGGCAGACATGGACCCGGACCTGAGCCGGAGGACAGAACCGGTGCCGGGCGCCAATGACGGCGCTTCCGGAGTGGCGGTCTTGCTGGAATTGGCGCGGGTGCTGCCGACCGACCTGGATAAGCGGGTTTCGCTGGTGTTCTTCGACGCCGAGGACAACGGCCGGATCCCGGGCTGGGATTGGATCCTGGGGTCGCGGGCCTTTGTAGCGGCACTCACCGAGTACCCAGATGCGGTAGTCATTGTAGATATGGTCGGGGATGCTGATTTACAACTGTACTATGAGCGCAACTCCGACCCGGTGCTCTCGCAGGAAATCTGGGCTGTGGCGGCCCGGCTGGGCTATACCCAGTTTATTGCGGAGCCCAAGCACAGTATTTTGGATGACCACACCCCGTTTTTGCTGGCCGGGATTCCGGCGGTGGATATCATTGATTTTGATTACCCGTACTGGCATACGACTGCCGATACGCTGGACAAAGTTTCGGCGGAGAGTCTGGAGGCGGTGGGGGCGACGGTGTTGGCCTGGTTGTTGGGCGAATGAACTTGTTATGGGGCAGAAATAGATTCGCTTGAGCAGGCGAGCCGGTTCTGGCGTAAAATAGACTTACGATGCGTGTAAGTGAAATGCTGTCGCAAATTCGCGAGCCCTGGCTTAAGCGGGCTTCACATAACCTGATGCGGGGGGAAGAAGGTCGCGCGGCATTGGACCAGACCCTCAACCGTTTCTATGACTTGCTGCTCCAAGCGGTGGCCTCGGGCGACCCCGGCTGGCTGAAACCGCTGTTGATGGAGTGGGCTTCGCTGCGGACGGAAGACGAGTTGCAGCAGGATGAACTCTCGCTTTCGCCGGTACTGGGGGCGCTGGTGGCAGAAACCCTGGGCGTAGCGCGTCAGGAATTGAGCGCCGCGGATGCATTGGAGTTGAGCGAGGCGTTGCTACCGATTTTCACCTATGCCTATGGCGAAATCGCGCGCCAGGAAATCACCGTGCGGGTGGCGTATGTGACTGCAAAACTGGAAAAGGTGCGAGCCGAACTGGAAGGCCTTGACCGCAGCAAGTCCGACTTTATCTCGGTAGCTGCCCACGAGCTCAAAACGCCGCTGACCTTGATTGAAGGCTATACCGCCATGCTGCGCGAACATAGCAAAAAGGAAGAGGAAACCTCGCCAGTGGTGCTGATGTTGCGTGGGGTGGACAATGGGACGCGGCGGCTGGGTGAAATCATCAACGACATGATAGATGTTTCATTAATTGATAATGATCTGCTTTCGCTCTCTTTTCAGCCAACCTGGGTGAATCGCCTGATTGAAAAGCTGGTGGAGGATATGACACCCCTGGCGGCCGAACGCAATCAACGGATAATCGTAATTCCGTTTGATGGCTGGGAGCAGGCGACCTTTGGTGATACCGAACGAATATTGCAGGCGCTGCGAAATGTGATGACGAATGCTATCAAATACACACCAGATGAGGGTGAAATCGAAATCAGCGGGCGGTTGTTGCCAGGCTTTATAGAAGTCACGGTAACGGATACGGGCATTGGCATTGACCAGGAGGACCAGACCCTGATCTTCCGCAAATTTGGGCGGCTGGGGGCGGTAGCCACCCACTCCAGCGGCAAGACCAAGTTCAAGGGGGGCGGTCCGGGGCTGGGCTTGCCCATTACTAAGGGTATTCTGGAAGCGCACGGCGGTACAATATGGGTGGAATCGGAAGGTTACGATGAGACGGCGCTGCCGGGTGCAACTTTCCATGTGTTGTTACCGATTCGGACTGAACCGCCGGATAAGAAAAATGCCCGCCTGTTTGCAACTGAAACTTCCGGGCCAATTTCCTGATTGCACTCGCATTTCAACCCATTATTTACGGAGAACAGACTGAATGCAGCCTGCTGATAGAGTATCCGGGTCAAAGCCGTATTTCTTTTCCGAACTCGGCAAGAGAATAAACCAACTGCGGGCCGCCGGGGTGGATGTCATCCGGCTGGATATGGGCTCACCTGACCTGCCGCCGGATACAACCATTATTGATGCATTGGTGGAGGCGGCTCGCCGCCCCGATATGCACGGCTACACCCTGGGGAGCGGGGTTCAAAAATTTCGGGAAGCGGCTGCCGCATTCTATGCGCGCCGGTTTGGCGTAACGCTGGACCCCGCCAATGAAGTCATTGACCTGATTGGCTCAAAAGAAGGTTTGTTCATTCTTTCCCAGGTACTGGTCAACTCCGGCGATGTGGTCTTGGTGCCGGACCCGGGATACAGCGTGTATGCGACCGGGGCAGAAATGGCGGGCGGAGAAGTGGTGGCAATGCCACTGCTGGCTGAGAACGGTTTCCGGCCAGATTTGAGCAGCATTCCAACTGAAGCCGCCAAACGCGCTAAAATCCTGTTCCTCAATTACCCGAACAATCCCACCGGCGCAACGGTGGAACGGGAATATTATGAAGAGGTGCTGGAATTTGGTCGGACATACGATATCCTGATTGCCAGCGATGCACCTTATACGGATGTGGCGTTTGACGGTTACCGCGCCCCGAGCCTGCTGGAAGCGGCGCGGGCGGGCGATCTGGCGGTGGAGTTCAATTCACTTTCCAAGATTTACAATATGGCGGGCTGGCGTTTGGGGATGTTGGCCGGGCATACCGATGTGGTAAAACTCGTGGAAAATTACAAGAGTCTGCAGGATTCAGCCAGTTTTGCGCCAATCTTGGCGGCAGGCGTTACGGCTTTGATGGGAGATCAGGAATGGATCGAAGAGCGCAATCAGGTGTATCAGACCCGTCGGGATATTGCCCTGCAGGGCGTGCGGGCGGCGGGTTTCTCGGTAGAAACTCCTAAAGCGGCCCTGTATCTCTGGATTCGGCTTCCAGCGGGGGAGGAAAGCATCCCGTTCTGTGGGCGGATACTGGATGAAACCGGAGTAAGTTTGACGCCCGGCGTGGTATTCGGGAAACACGGTGAAGGCTATATGCGGCTTTCGCTGGTTACGCCCGAAGCGCGCATTGTGGAAGGCATGGCGCGGCTGGGTGAATGGATGAAAGGTCAATAGTATGACGAAAAAAATCTCATTGCCAACGACGTTGCCGCGTGAACGGGCGTTCCTGATTGGCGTGGAGATTCGCGGGGAAGAGGGGTTGCTACCCCTGGATGAAAGCCTGGCTGAACTGGCATTGCTTTCCAGCACGGCTGGTCTGAATGTGGTCGGCGAACTCACCCAGCGGTTGGACAGCCGTAACCCCAAAACGCTGATTGGCAGCGGCAAAGTAGAAGAAGTGCAGGCGCTGGTAGAAGAAACCCAGGCGCAAGTGCTAATTTTTGATGATGAACTCTCGCCGCGTCACGGGCGAGAACTGGAAAAAGTGTTTGGCGATACAGTGCGAGTGCTGGACCGCACGGCGCTGATTCTGGATATCTTCGCCCAGCATGCCAGCACGCATGAAGGTGCGTTGCAGGTGGAACTGGCGCAGTACGAATACCGGTTGCCGCGCCTGACGCGGGCCTGGACGCACCTGGCACGGCAGGCCGGCGGCGGCGGCGGGCGTACGGGCAATGGCGGCGTGGGCTTGCGCGGCCCCGGTGAAAAACAACTGGAAGTGGACCGGCGCGATATCCGGCGGCGGATTGACCAGCTCAAGGGTGAACTGGAGAAAGTGCGCGCTCACCGCGGGCGGCACCGCGAACGCCGCAAACGCGCCCGGGTGCCAGTCGTGGCGCTGGTGGGCTATACCAATGCGGGTAAATCCACGCTGCTTAATCGCATTGCGGGCGCGGATGTGTACGCCGCCGACCAGTTGTTCGCGACGCTGGACCCAACCACCCGGCGGGTGGAGTTGCCCGGCGGGCGGGCGGCGCTGTTCTCGGACACAGTAGGGTTTATCCAGAAACTGCCTACGAATCTGGTGGCCGCCTTCCGGGCGACACTGGAAGAAATCAGCGAGGCCGAACTGCTGCTGCATGTGGTGGATGCCACACATGACAGCGCGCTGGCACAGTCCGAGGCAGTATTGGAAACGCTGGCGGACATTGAAGCCGAGCACATCCCAATGATTACCGTGCTCAATAAAGTGGACCGGTTTGAGTCGCCGGAGGACGGCAACTGGCTTTTGGAGGAATTCCCAGAGGCTTTGCCGGTGTCGGCGCTGACCGGCCAGGGCATGAAAGAATTGCTCTCCGCGGTGCATACCAAGCTGTACGAATCGTTCACACCGATGACGGTTCACCTGCCCTTTCAACAGGGCGCTTTGATTGCTCTGTTTCATGAACAGGGGCAGGTGGATGAAGTCGAGCACACCCGGCGCGGGGTGCGGATGGTTGGCAGCCTGCCGGGGCGGCTGGTGGCGCGTTTTCGTCCGTTTGAAACCGGGCAACAAGTGGAAGAACTGGAAGAGGAGGAAGTGTGATGAGTGGCTTCTCGCGATTTCTGGATTGGGTGTCCGAGTATCTGGCGCAGCGCAAAGGCCTGCTGCCAATGCTGGCAATTCTGCTGGTGCTGCTGAATTTTGTATTCAGTCTGTTGCCGGCGCTCGGGTTTTTGGCGACCAGTAATCTGTTTCTGCATCTGGGCGTTATTCTCGGCTTGTTTGGCTTGATGCTGGCGCGGGCGTTGTAACGGCTGAATGGTTGGTCAGATAAAAATTTTGGCGCGCCGGGTTCCCTGTTTGAAAGGGCCGGCGCGCCTTTTTGATGAAGGCAGGGATGAAGACCGAGCAACTTGAAGTCATCGCCCACGAACTGCGGCGCGAAATAAGAGGCGAGGTGCGCATAGACCCGGTCAGCCGGGCGCTGTACAGCACCGATGCCAGCATTTATCAGATTCCGCCGCTGGGGGTGGTGTACCCACGTGAGGTGGACGAGCTGGATGTAATTCTTGAGGTGGCGGGGCGGGCGGGCGTGCCGGTTGTGCCGCGCGGTTCCGGCTCCAGCCTGGCGGGGCAGACGCTGGGGGCGGCATTGGTGCTGGACTGCACCCGCTACCTGAATCGGATTGAAGAAATCAACCCTGAAACGCGACAGGCGATTGTACAGCCGGGCGTGGTGCTGAATTCCTTGAATGCGGCGGCCGGGCGGCAGGGC
>JANJTX010000052.1 GCA_024710875.1 Anaerolineales bacterium
AGGGAGCCCAGGCGGCAATATCTTCCAGATACACAGTGAAGTTCGCGGTCTGCTGGCCGGCTACAAATGGGCCAAAGCGCCCGCCGCCATAAAATGGCTGGCTGGGGTCCTGGGCGATGACCTGCAATTGCCCGTTGACGTAAAACTCAAAACGGTTGCCGTCCATCACCACCACCAGGTGGTTGACCTGGTCTGGCCCGGTGTTAATGCCCTTGCCGGGCGCCCAGCCGGAGATTAACTGCCAGCGGCGGCCATTCCACTCGCGCACGACATAATTGCCATTGCAGGAAATGCCGAAGAAATAGCCCTCGTTGATGGTTTCAGACCGCACAATCAGGCCGTAACGGTCGTAGCCGTCACAGGCCGGGCCAGTGGTGAAGACCGCTTCGATCGTGGCATTCCCGATTGTGCCCGCGGTTACCGTCCACGAGTCATAGCCGATGGTTTCCTTACTGGTCAGGCGGATGCGGCCTTCTTCCCAGACCATCTGGACGTGACTGTCTTCAAACAGATTCCAGCGGTCATCGTTCGCCAGCGTATCGCGGTAATCCGGCTCGCCGAGCGTGGCGGCCATAATCAGCTCGCCCAGCACCGTAATTTCCACCGTCAGGGCCGGGGCATCTTCATCGCCCGTGCCAAATGCCTCGCCGTGCTCATTGCGCAGCAGCCAATCGCCGGTGTAGGTACCCGCTTCGGCCGGGCTGGTGAGCGGCAACTCCAATTCGAGGGTGTCGCCGGGACGCACCACTTCAGGCAGCGCCAGTTCGGTGGTTGCACCCAGGGCGTCGCCGGTCACATGCACCAGGGCGTACGCCTCGGTCCAGGTACAGGAGCCGGTGTTTTCCACTTCCCAGACTTGAGTAAACGCGGCCCCGCCGGAAACGGTCGTGCTGGCGGGCGCGGCCACCACGGCCAGGCTGTCGGTGCAGTCCTTGACCACCAGCGGCAGGCGTTCGTAATCCCAGCCGAAGTTAACCTCGGTGACCAGTTCCTCGGGGGCCAGGTTGAGGCTGGCCTGCCCACCCTGGGGCACGGTGAACAGCCCGGGCTCAAGCGGCGGGTCGAGGTCCGCATTTTCGGCCGGGTCAATGCTCACGCAGTACAGCCCGGGCAGCAGTTCGCCAAAGGCAAAGCGGCCCTCGGCGTTGGAGAAGGTTTCGGCCAGCCCGGCCGCTGGGCACAGGCCCTGGCCAAGGAAGACCCGCACGCCCGCCAGCGGCAGGTCAGTGTCATCCAGCAGGCCATTGCCGGCCCGGCGGCCATCGCTGGCGGTCTGGCAGCCTTCGTCCTCCGGGTCGGTATGCACACAAACATCATGGAAAACCTGGCCGATGATGGCAAGGACGGCGGCGGGGGTAGGGCTGGGTTCCGGGGTGGGCGTCGGCGGCTCGGGGGTGGCGGTGGGCGGCTCGGGGGTCGGTGGCTCGGGGGTGGGGCTGGCGGCTTCGGCCGGGGCTTCAGCGGGCGGGGGCGCCTCGGCCGGCACGCCGCGATCGGGCAGTGCGCAACTGCTCAAGAGCAGGGCGGCCAGGAGCAGTAGATTCAGGTATCGTTTCAGCATGGCAGGCTTCCTATTCCAGTTAAATCAACAGGTCAGACCGGATTGGCCTGACCTGTATTATAGAATAGGCTGTTGGGTTGCGCCTGTGAAGACTAGGCCATATTCAGCGTATCGCGGATGGCCGGCAGAGCGCCATCAATCGTGGCTTTGTCAATCACCAGTGGCGGCGCAAAGCGGATGACATTGTCGTGCGTTTCCTTGCACAGGATGCCGCGCGCCTTCATCGCCTCGCAGAAGCGGCGGGCCCCGCCCGCTTCGGGCTTGAGTTCCACGCCAATCAGCAAGCCCTTGCCGCGCACTTCCTTGACGTGCGGGCTGGGGATTTCCGTGAGTTGTTCCATGAAGTACTCGCCCAGTTCGGCCGAGCGCTGTACCAGCTTTTCATCGCGGATGACCGCCAACGCCGCGCGTGCCACGGCCGCGCCCAGCGGGTTGCCGCCAAAGGTGCTGCCGTGTTCGCCGGGCTGGAAGAGGCCCATCAGGGGTTTATCGGCCAGCACGGCCGAGACCGGGTAGAACCCGCCCGCCAGCGCCTTGCCGATGATGACCGCATCGGCGCGCACGCCATCATGCTCCATCGCAAATAATTTACCGGTGCGGCCGAGCCCGGTCTGGATTTCATCCGAGATGAAGAGCACATTGTTCTTGGTGCAGAGGTCGCGCACTGCTTGCAGGTAGCCCGCGGGCGGCACAATCACGCCGCCTTCGCCCTGAATCGGTTCGAGCATGACGGCGGCGGTGTTGGGGGTGATGGCCTCTTCAATCGCTCTGGCATCGCCATACGCCACGACCTTGAAGCCGGGGGTGAAGGGGCCAAAGTCGTCGCGGTAGAGCGGCTCGGTGCTGAAAGTGATGATGCTGATGGTACGGCCGTGGAAGTTGCCATCGCACACGATGATTTCAGCCTGGTGGCGCGGCACGCCCTTAACGCGGTAGGCCCACTTGCGGGCCAGTTTGAGGGCGGTTTCGACCGCTTCAGCCCCGCTGTTCATCGGCAGGCTCATCTCGTAGCCGGTCATCTCGCTCAATTCCTTGTAGAATAGCGGCAACTGGTCGTTGCGGAAGGCGCGCGAGGTCAGGGTCACTTTTTTGGCCTGTTCCACCAGCGCATCCACAATGCGGGGGTGGACATGCCCCTGGTTGAGGGCCGAGTAGGCGCTCAGGCAGTCCAGATATTTGTTGCCTTCGGCATCCCACACCCACACGCCCTCGGCTTTGGTGACGACGACATCCAGCGGGTGGTAGTTGTGCGCCCCGTACTGTTCTTCCATTGCGATATATTCTTGAGTATTCATTTATAGTCCTCTGGGGTTCCATACTAGGGGCGAAGCATGCTTCGCCCCTACGAAATTATTGGACAGGGCGCGCGCGTTCAGGCCAGCAGTTTGACCAGAATGGCCTTCTGGGCATGCAGGCGGTTGTGGGCCTGCGGGAAAAGCCGCGAATGCGGGCCATCGGCGACTTCATCGGTGATTTCCTGGCCGCGGTGGGCGGGCAG
>JANJTX010000170.1 GCA_024710875.1 Anaerolineales bacterium
TGGGGCAACGAGCGTTATTCTCTACCCGGTGGGAGGGGATGTGCGCCTGCTGGTAGATACTTTTGCGACCCAATGAAGACCAAGCTGCCCAACTCGCGTGCCTGTTTTGCCTGCGGGGTGGAGAACCCGGTTGGCCTGAAATTAGCTTTTTATGTGGTGGGCCCGGATTTAATTGAATGTCGATTTACTGCGCCAGAACAATTTCAGGGTTTTCCGGGTGTGGTGCATGGGGGAATTACGGCGACAATTCTTGATGAGGCGGTAAGCCGGGCCTTTATGATTGATGACCCCAACCGACTGATGTACACTGCCCGATTGACGACGCGTTATCGCAAGCATGTGCCAATCGGGGCAGAATTGCGTATTGTGGGTATTCGGTTAAAAGATCGCGGCCGGATGGGGGAAGCGCGGGCGGAACTGTTTGGACCGGATGGCGAGTTGCTTGCAGAAGCAGAGGCATTGCTGGCCGACGCCGGATTGGCAAAGGATTCGATGGAATTGGATAAGCTGGGGTGGCAGGTTTATGAAGATGAGGTGCAGTCATGATTGTTGAGTATCACCGTCCGGAAACGCTGGAAGAGGCCCTGGCGCTACTGGGCCGGGCGTCGCCGCCCACGGTGCCAATGGGCGGCGGGACGGTGTTGAGTGCCCAATCGCAAGAAGGCGTAGCAGTAGTGGACTTGCAGGGGCTGGGCCTGAACGCAATTGAGCGGCAGGGAAATCTGCTAAAGATCGGGGCGACCACCACCTTGCAGTCCCTGTTGGCGTGTACGGATTTGCCGACTGCTCTGGCCGCCGCGGTACGCCATGAAGCGACTTATAACCTGCGACACTCGGCGACAGTCGCAGGAACGCTGGTATCTTCGGATGGCCGCAGCCCGTTTGCGGTAGCCATGCTGGCGCTGGATGCTCAATTGGTCTGGGAGCCGAATCGAATATCCCAGAGTCTGGGTGATTATCTGCTATTGCGCGGCGAGGCTCCCGGAAAGTTGATTGCGCAGGTAAGTATTCCGGTGAATGTACAGCTGGCTTATGAGTATGTCGCGCGCAGTCCGGCTGACCTGCCCATTGTGGCGGTGGCAGTTGCTCAGTGGCAGGGAGGGCGGACGCGCCTGGCGCTGGGCGGCTGGGGCAGGGCGGCCACGCTGGCCCTGGACGGCCAGGACGCAACCGGCTTACCGGCCGCGGCTGAAAATGCTGCGATTGCGGCTGAGGATGAGTGGAGCAGCGCCGAGTATCGGCGCGAGACAGCCCAAACGCTTGCACGGCGGGCGCTGGCGACCTTAAAAGCGACATGAAGTTGTGCCACTTCCGGGCTTACCCAGTATGTTTACCTAGCATAGGAAGAAAGCGATGCCTGCTCATCCAGCCTTTGAAATCCTGAAAGAACAATTTATTCCCGAACTGAACACCAAGGGCACCCTGTACCGACATGCAGCGACGGGTGCTGAACTCCTCTCTATGGAAAATGACGATGAGAACAAGGTGTTTGGCATTACATTTCGCACACCCGTAAGCGACAGTACCGGGGTGCCACACATTCTTGAACACAGTGTGTTGAACGGATCTGAAAAATACCCACTGAAAGAGCCGTTTGTTGAGTTGATCAAGGGGTCACTAAATACTTTTTTGAATGCATTTACCTATCCGGATAAGACCTGCTACCCGGTTGCCAGCCAGAATCTGAAGGATCTTTACAACCTGGTGGATGTCTATATGGATGCGGTGCTGCATCCGCGCTTGCAGGAACACGTTCTGGATCAGGAGGGCTGGCACCTGCACCTGGAGGAGGAGGGTGGCGAAATTCTCTTCAAAGGTGTGGTTTTCAATGAAATGAAAGGGGCAATGTCTGACCCGGATGCCCGGCTGTTTGAGGCAACGCAGAACAAATTGTTTCCGGACACCACTTACCAATACAATTCAGGCGGCGACCCGGCTTCTATCACCCACCTGACCTATGCCCAATTCAGGGGATTTTGGGAAACTTATTATCACCCATCGAACGCGCGAATTTTCTGGTACGGAGACGACGATCCGCAGGAGCGGCTCAACCGCATGGCCGGGTATCTGGATGGCTATACCGCGCTATCGGTTGAGTCCGAAGTTGAAGTTCAGGTGGCGTTTGAGGCGCCTCGAGAAATCGTTGTGCCTTATCCTGCCGGAGAAGAGGATGCCGAAAAGCATTTCAGTACATTGAATTGGGCCTTCCCGCTGATTGATGACCCTGAAATGAATTTGGCCTTTACCATTCTGGGCCACATTCTGGTAGGAACACCGGCCTCGCCGTTGCGAAAGGCATTGATTGATAGCGGCATGGGCGAGGACTTGGCTGGCCCGGGAATGCAGTCAGACTTGCGGCAGATTGTTTTTGGCACTGGCCTGCGGGGCGTGAAGGCCGCGGATGTGACCAAGGTTCCGGTTCTGATATTGGACACGCTGGAGGCATTGGCACGGGATGGAATTGACCCGGATACGGTGATGGCCTCGCTAAATACGGTGGAGTTTCGATTGCGCGAGAACAATACTGGTCAATTCCCACGCGGTCTATTGCTGATGCTCCGCGCCCTTGCCACCTGGCTGCATGGTGGTGATCCGTTTGTGCCGCTGGCTTTTGATTCGCCCCTGGCGAAGGTCAAGCAAAGAGTGGATGAAGGGAAGTATTTCGAAGGCCTGATTCGGAAATTGTTGTTGGATAACCCTCATCGACTTTCAGTGCATCTGGAACCTGATTCTGGTCTGGCTTCGCGTGAGGCGGAAGCGGAAGCCGGGCAGCTGAAGGCGCTGACGGAAGACCTTTCTGAGGCAGAACGAAACGACATTCTGGAGAAAACCGGGCGATTGCTGGAAATACAGCGGACACCGGATTCGCCGGAGGCGTTGGCAACCTTGCCTATGTTGACTCTGGATGACCTTGAACGGGAGGCCAAACCGATTCCCTTGGTGGTGGGGCGGCTGGGCGAATCGAAAGTCCTTGCGCATGACTTGTTCACCAATGGCATTGTCTATTTGGATCTGGCGTTTGATCTGCATGTCCTGCCACAGCGATTGTTGCCCTATCTCTCACTGTTTGCGGAAGGACTTACGCAAATGGGGACTGCCTCAGAAGATTTTGTAAAGCTGGCGCAACGTATTGGCCGAGATACGGGTGGGGTCGGGGCGAATCTTCTGCTGGAGCCGCTGCGTTCCGGAAAGGGCTCGGCGGCTTATCTGGTGCTGCGCGGCAAGGCGGCCGAGAGTAAGGCCGCGGCGCTATTAATCCTGCTGAAAGACATACTCTTGGGTGTGAATTTTGATAATCGCGAGCGCTTCCGCCAGATTTTGCTTGAGAGCAAAGCGGGGCTGGAAAGCGCAATACTGCCAGCGGGCACGCGTTTTGTAAACCGGCGACTGATGCGGCGGGAAACCGAGGCCGGCTGGTTGCAGGACGAACTAACCCTTTTAGGGCAACTGTTTTTCCTGCGGGAACTTGTGGAAAAAATTGATAACGATTGGCCGGCCGTGGTGGCAGATTTGGAAAGTGTGCGACATGCGTTGTTGCAACAGGCTGCATTGATAGTAAACCTGACGGTGGATGCGGCGGGGCAGAAACGAGTAATGCCTTTCCTGTCAAATTTTGTGGAGTCTTTGCCGGGAGGGGTCATACAAAGGCAACTGTGGCATGCGCCCGGAGAAGAAGAGGATGAAGCATTTACTCTGCCAGCCCCTGTGAATTATGTTGGCAAGGGTGCCAGTTTGAAGTCATTGGGCTATCCAGTTCGCGGGTCTGCCAGCGTAATTACGAAAACGATTGGCGCGACCTGGTTATGGGATAAGGTGCGAGTGCAGGGCGGGGCGTATGGTGGCATGGAATATTTTGAGCCGGCTACGGGTGTGCTCAATTTCCTTTCTTACCGAGACCCGAATTTACTTGAAACGCTGGATGTTTTCGACCAGACGGCTGGCTTTCTAAAGCAACTTAACTTGAGTGAGGACGAACTCACCAAAGCCATTATTGGCACGGTGGGTGATCTGGATCCGCATTTGTTGCCGGACGCAAAGGGATACACCAGCATGGTCAGATATTTCACCGGCTATACAGATGAAATGCGCCAGCAATATCGTGATGAAGTTTTGGCGACAACCGCCAAAGATTTCCGGGACTTTGCAGATGCAGTTGCTGCGATTGCAGACCGTGGGCATGTAGTTGCTATTGGCAATCAGGATGCGGTTTCCAAGGCGAATGAAGCCAGGGATAGTTTTTTGAAAGTCAAGAAAATTTTTTAGCAGGTCAAAACAATCGAATGGATAAATAACGCGACGCTATGAAACGACTGTTGTATTGCTCTGGCAGCAAAGTGACCGAGGTTGACCCGGGCGAGTTGCCGCGCTTGTTGAAGGCGCGGCGGGGCTTCTTGTGGCTGGATATGCTGGATGAATCGCCAGCCGAAACCGAGAGATATTGGGAGCAGCACTTTGGTTTTCACCCGCTGGCAGTGGAAGATGCTTTGAGCGAATCGCATGTACCGAAAATCAACGATTGGGATGATTCTCTGTATCTGGCTTTGCGGGGAGTAATGAATCACGAAGCAGGCAAACTGGATATGCCGCTGGCAGAGCTGGACCTGTTTGTAGGAAAAAACTATCTGATTACTTTCAGGGTCGATGATGTCCCCGCGGTTGAACGTACCTGGCAGGCGTTATTGCAGGATGACCGATTTGTAAAGCGTGGCAATGACTATCTTTTTTACCGCCTTTCAGATGAGATTGTGGCCGATTTCCTGTTGCTGATTGATGAGTTGCGAGAAACGCTGGATTACATTGATGACCAGGTATTTAAGTCACCCAATCCGGCATTGCTGGAAGTTGCGTTTGATACCAAGCGATTGCTATTGAATTTGAGGCGGGTGATGGAGCCGCAACACGATGTGTATACCAAGCTGGCGCGCGGCGACATGCGGCTGTTTGACCGCCGCAGCCGGGTGCTTTTCCGGGATGTGGAAGACCACTATGTGCGCCTTGAAGGGCATATCCAGAGCATGCGCGACCTGGTTACCAGCGCGGTGGATACCTATCTTTCACTGGTGAATAACCGGATGAATGACATTATGCGGGCGCTGACGATCCTGACGGCATTTTTCCTGCCGCTTTCATTTTTGACCGGGTTCTTTGGGATGAATTTCTTTGGTCCGGTACTGCCGTTTGAAGAGTGGACCGGGCGGACGGCCTTTTTTATCACGATGGGGATTATGGTGGGGTTGCCGGTAGCGATGTGGCTCTGGATGCGAGGCCGCAAATGGATGTAAGCAACCTGTTGCGAGATGCCCAACAGCGGGCCGCCCGCTATCTGGATGGCTTGCCGACGCGGCGGGTCTTTCCGCCTGAAAGCGACCGCGCCCGGCTGGCAGAACTGGAATTTGATTTGCCGTTATTGGGAATGGCGGCGGAAGATGTGTTGGATTTGCTGGATGATGTCGGGTCGCCCAACACAGTGGCCTCGGCCGCAGGGCGATATTTCGGGTTCGTAACTGGCGGGAGTGTGCCCGCGGCGCTCGCGGCCAACTGGCTGGCAGGAGCATGGGACCAGAACGCTTTTGCGCCAGTGAGTTCGCCAATTGCGGCCAAACTGGAAGAAATCGCACTCGGTTGGCTGATAGACCTTTTGCGACTGCCTGCGGGGAGTAGCGGAGCATTTGTAACCGGCGCAACGATGGCGAATTTCGCCGGCATTCTAGCGGCACGGCACGCACTTTTAACCAGAGCAGGTTGGGATGTTGAATCACAGGGATTGTTTGGTGCCCCGGAAATCCGGGTGGTGGTGGGGAACGAGGCGCATGCCAGCCTGTTCAAAGCGCTGGGCATGGCTGGGCTTGGGCGCGAGCGCGTGGAACGGGTGGCGGTGGATACTGAAGGCCGAATACTGCCAGAAGCGTTACCCAAATTGGACGAGCGCACCTTGCTGTGTATTCAAGCGGGGAATGTGAACAGCGGCGCCTTTGACCCGGCCGGGCCGTTGTGCGAAGCTGCCCAAAAGGCCGGCGCCTGGGTGCATGTGGATGGCGCTTTTGGGATGTGGGCGGCGGCTTCGCCAGGGTACGCACACCTGACAGCTGGGTATGAGTTGGCCGACTCCTGGGCACTGGATGCCCACAAATGGTTGAATGTGCCCTATGACAGTGGGCTGGTGTTTGTGCGCCAACCGGAAGATCTCGCCGGCGCATTTGCCACTCGGGCCGATTATCTCATCCGGAGTGACCAATGGCAGGCGTATGATTACACGCCCGAGAATTCACGCCGCGCCCGGGCGGTCGATGCGTGGGCGGCGCTGCTGGCGCTGGGGCGGGCAGGGTTGGCCGAACTGATCCATCAAAATTGCCTGCAGGCCAAGCAAATGGCGGAGGGCCTGCGAGCTGCCGGTTTTGAGGTGTTGAATGAAGTTGGGTTGAATCAGGTTGTCGTTGCTTTCGGAAATGACCAAACGACCCGGAGTGTAATTGCAGCGATTCAGGAGTCGGGTGAGTTCTGGGCAGGCAGCACAGTTTGGCACGGGCGGGCGGCCATGCGGATTTCGTTTTCCTCCTGGGCCACTACCAGCGAAGATGTAGCCCGCAGCCTGGAGGCTATTGAGAGAACTTGCCGGGAGGTCCGAATATGAGTTGGAGAAGCCCTGCGCGGGAGCCCTATGCGATTGGTTTGATCTTCACATTATCTGGGTTGATTGGGATGGTGGGGTCACTCTCGCCCACGATTGATACTTTTGTCACGGATTTCGCGCTGGCGCTGGGCATACCGCCTTTCCTGTTTTCTGCGGTTCTGTTGTTGGCGGGCGGGCTGATAATCCGACAGGGATTTCGGAAAGTGCTGATTACCATGGAGCCGCGGCCGGGGAAGGTGGTGTGCCCGAGTTGCCAGCACCAGCAACCCGAGGAAGTCGGGCGGTGTGAGCGGTGCGGTAAGATTATTCATATGCGAGCAGGTGGTTTGCCGGACCAGCAGAATAAATGAATTGGTCCGAAGGAGAATTCTATGAAGGTTAAATTGAATGTAAACGGAGTGGTACTTGAGAGTGACATCGCTCCGGGCGATTCTCTGCTGAAGAGTTTGCGGGGCGAAGGCTATTTTGGCGTGAAGCACGGTTGCGAGACCGGCGAGTGTGGTGCCTGCACCGTATTGTTGGATGGGAAGCCAGTGAATTCCTGTGTGACGCTGACCGCCCAGGCTGAAGGTCGGACGCTCGAAACCATTGAAGGGCTGGGAGAGCACCCGGAGCAGGGTTGGAAGACGACTGCTGGGTTGCACCCAATTCAGCAGGCGTTTGTGGACAGCGGGGCGATTCAGTGCGGGTTCTGCACCCCGGCGATGGCGCTGGCCACAAAAGAACTCCTGGGGCGAAACCTGAACCCGAGCGAAGCCGAAGTGCGTGAGCAGCTCTCGGGCGTGTTGTGCCGCTGCACAGGGTATGTCAAGCCGGTAGAAGCAGTCTTGCATGCCGCTGCGGTTTTGCGGGGCGATGCCGAAAGTGGCACGATCTTCAGTCTAGACGACATAGATAGCCTGTTTACGCCGCCCGGTGGTGAGCCGCATGCGCCGCGCACCGGGCCGGGGGCAACTCAGATAGCCACCCAGGTGTTGCCGCGCGTAGTAGTGGCGCCGCAGACCGAAGGCTGGCAGCGAGTAGGGCGACCGGAAACTAAGGTGGACGCGGTGAAACTGGTGCAGGGGAAACCGGCCTTTGCTGCGGATATTGAAAAGCGCGGCATGCTGCACGCCAAGGTGCTGCACAGTCCGGTGGCGCATGCCCTGATTAAGAAAATCGATGTCAGCCAGGCGCGTGCTCTGGAAGGTGTGGCGGCGGTCCTGACCCATACGGATGTGCCGCGGGTGGTGTATTCGACCGCCGGGCAGTCTGACCCCATCCCTGGCCCGCTGGACACGTTTTCACTGGATCACAAAGTGCGCTTCGTGGGCGACCGGGTGGCGATGGTGGCGGCAGAAACGCCGGAAATCGCCGAAGCGGCCTTGAAGCTCATAGAGGTCGAGTATGAAGAATTGCCGCCGATCTTTGATTCGCGCCAGGCGCTGGATAGCAAAATTCTGATTCACGATGAGCCGGAATATGTGGACTTTGCCGAGTCAGACGCCAGCCGCAATCTTGCAGCACATATCCACATTGACATTGGGGATGTGGAACAGGGCTTCAAAGAGGCTGATCACATTTTTGAGTTTGAGTACGAAGTGCCCAAAGTACAGCAGGTAAGCATTGAGCCGCATGTGGCCGTTACTTATTGGGACGAAGATGATCGGCTGGTCATCCGTACCAGCACGCAGGTGCCGTTCCACGTCCGGCGGCAACTGGCGCCGGTGCTGGGGTTGCCGATCAAACGAATTCGGGTGATCAAGCCGCGCATTGGCGGTGGCTTTGGCGGCAAACAAGAAGTCTTAATGGAAGATGTGCCGGCGCACCTGACAATTGCTACGGGGCGACCGGTAACCTATGAATATACGCGCGAGGAAGAATTTATCGCGGCGCGCTCACGCCACCCGATGCGAATCCGAATGAAAACCGGCGTCAAGGCAGATGGAACCATGACGGCCAATGCGATGTACGCCTTGAGTGATACGGGAGCGTATGGCTGCCATGCCCTGACTGTGACTGGCAACACCGGACACAAGGCGATGGCGCTGTATGTGGGGGATGACAAGTACCGCTCGCAGCCCAACATCCAGTTTGTGGCTGATATCGTGTACACCAATACGCCGCCAGCGGGGGCGTATCGCGGCTATGGCGTGCCGCAAGGTTTTTGGCCGGTAGAGCGGCATATGGAGCGCATTGCACGCGCGCTGAAGTTGGACCCGATTGAATTTCGACTCAAGAACGCGCTACGCTCCGGTGAGTTGCAGCCTTTCAGCACCGCCTGGAGTGAAGGCCGCGAGCCGGTGCCGGAAACAATTGAAACCAACGGCCTGGAAGAGTGCGTGCGCCAGGGACGGGCGGCAATTGGCTGGGATAGTAAACATGGCAATGCGCAATGGCAGGTGGTCGAAGGCAAGCCCTGGCTACGGCGCGGGGTGGGCGTGGCGCTGGTAATGCAGGGCACGGCGATCCCGTACCTGGACATGGGCGGGGCGAGTATCAAGATGAACGATGACGGCTCCTTTAACCTGCTGGTGGGTGCAACCGACTTGGGGACGGGATCAGATACGGTGCTGGCCCAGATGGCGGCTGAAATCCTGGGTGTGCCGTTGAATGATGTACTGGTCTATTCTTCCGACACGGACTTCACGCCGTTCGATAAAGGGGCCTATGCATCCAGCACGACCTATATTTCCGGGGCGGCCGTGGTCAAGGCGGCCAATATTGTGGCGGAGCGAATCTGCAAGCGCGCGGCGGCGATGTTGAATGCGCGCGGCGATGGGCCGGAGGTGGAGGCGGGTGAGATCCACCTCGGCGACCGTAAAGCCAGCGCGCCGGATGGCCGCTCGGTAACCCTGTCTGAAGTGGGGCATAACTCATTGCATCACGAAAACCAGGAACAGATTATGGGGATTGGTTCGTATGTTTCCCCGGTAGCCCCGCCGCCATTTGCGGCCCAGTTCGCGGAAGTAATGGTGGATACTGAAACCGGTATGGTGGTGGTGGAGAAGCTGGTGATGGCAGTGGATAGCGGCATCATCATCAATCCGGTGACCGCCAGTGGGCAGATCGAAGGCGGCATGACCCAATCGCTTGGGTACGCGGTATGCGAAGAGATGCTGTACGATGAGAACGGCCGGGCACGCGAGCGCGATTTACGGGACTATCACATATTCCAGGCCCATGAGATGCCGCTGTTGGAAACAATTTTTGTGGAGACATTCGAGCCCAGCCATCCGTTCGGCGTTAAGGCGGTGGCTGAAATCCCGATGGATGGGGTGGCCCCGGCGGTGGGGAACGCGATCCTGGATGCGTGCGGCGCCGACCTGGAAATCATCCCGGCGACACCGGAGCGAGTGTGGCGCGGGATGCGGGCAGCCAACCGGGAGCTCGTACCGGAGTAAGGTCCGCGACTTCATTCGTGGCTGATCCGTATGTGTGTGCGGACCGTCCGGTGCGGGCGGTATAATCACGCTTCCGATGATACGCCGAATTCTATTTCTTATTGCGCTCTTTGGTGGCGCAGGTTTTATCGCGTTGCATTTCAGTGAATTGCGCGCAGATGTGCTGGCTTTACGCCGCGGCGATTTGGATTTAATTATCCTGGCGCTGGGAGTAGTAATCTTAATCAATGTAAATGTGGCGCTATCGTATCAGGCCATTTTTCGCGGACTGGGGATGGAAGCAAGTATCTGGACACTAATACCATTGTCTGCGGCAGCCTCGTTTGTTAACATCGTTGCCCCCAGTGTGGGGGCATCTTCCGTGGCTTTGTTTGCAACTGAGGCACGCAGGCACGGGCATCCTGTGGGGCGAGTGACCGTCGCAGCGATGCTGTACATGTTGTTTGACATAGCGGGTTTTGTGGTGGTATTGCTGGCAGGAATTGTTGTGCTCGTGCGGCGTAATTCGTTAGATGCAGTGGAAATTACTGCGGCGGGCTACCTCACGCTAATTTCTGTTGTTTTGGGGATATTGTTCTATCTTGGATTACAGTCAGCCGAACGGCTGGAAGGCGCACTGGTGTGGCTGGCGCGCGGGGTTAACCGAGTGGCCGGTTGGCTAAAGCGACCGGTCTTGCTGGCCGAGAGCCGGGTGCATGCGTTTGCGGTGGATACAGCCGATGGCCTGTTGCACATGCGGCGGCTCAAGCGCAACTTCTTGTTACCTATATTTTTAAGCTTGACCAATCGGGCGCTGTTCATAGCGATTTTGCTTCTAATGTTCCTTGCTTTTCGGACGCCGTTCAGCGCGGGGACCATAATCGGGGGCTTCAGCATTGGGTATCTGTTTACGATTGTATCGCCCACGCCGGCTGGAATTGGGGTGGTGGAAACGCTGATGCCGCTGGGATTGGTCTCGCTGAATGTGCCGCTGGGCCGGGCGACAATCATTACTCTGGGCTACCGGGCGCTGACGTTCTGGTTCCCCTTGTTATTGGGTTTTGGGGCGGTTCAGTATCTGCGCTTGGGGCGGAGAGTGGATTGGGAGTTGCCAAAAAATTGAGGCTCGCCGCGCAAGGCGCGACCCCTGCCCAACTTGTATAATCCGTTCATGTTCTTGCACATGTTGCGGGTAATGATGGGCATCTTGGTTTTGGCCGGGTTGCTTTCCGCGTGCCAAACAGTGACATTTGGCGATGACCAATTAACGCTGGATGAAATGCAGGGAACGGCCGAGGCTGTGTTTGCCGAGGCGGCAGTTACCGCCGACGCCGAAGAGGTCATCGTTGCCCCCGAATTGCCAGCGTTGGTTGAAACGCCCACACCGATAGTGCCCCCAAGTCTTGAAGGTGATGCGCCGACTGATGCTTCGGATATTGTGCTGGGAGAGCTGGAACCGACGGCAACCCAGTCCGTCCTGCTGGAAACTGTAGCTCCGACCCCGACTGCGGCTGTGCCGCCATTTTGGGAGGTCTATTTTACAGAGCCACGGCGGCCCGGCGCAGGGGACGAAATTGTGGGTCGCCTGGTCAGCCTGATTCATGGGGCCCAGACCAGTATCCATGTGGCGGCGTTCGAATTCAACCTGGATGCGGTGGCTGAGGCGTTGATTGCAGCCCACGTCCGGGGGGTCGAGGTCATCTGGATTACGGATAATGAGTATGGACTGCTGGCCGACCAAAATCCCGGGCGGGGCCAGTTTGCTCGCTTGCAGGCGGCGGGAATTCGAGTAATTCCGGATACCCGCGCGGGGCTGATGCACAATAAGTTCTGGATCTTTGACCAGCGCACGGTGTGGACCGGTTCGATGAATGTCACGGTAAATGACACCCAGGCAAACAACAACAATGTGATTGTCCTGCATGCACCCGAGGTGGCGGCGATTTATGAGCGGGAGTTTCAGGAGATGCTGGCGGGGCAATTTGGACCGCGCTCGCCTTCCAGCGTGGCGGAACAGTGGGCGATTGTCGAGGGTGTGCCGGTACAGGTGTTTTTTGGGCCGGAAGACAACCCTATAAGTGAGCTGGCTCGGCTGGTAGATGCGGCCCAGCAGAGCATTCACTTTATGGCATTTTCATTTACCTACGAGCCGCTGGGGTTTATCATGCGGGCAAATGCGGAACTGGGATTGAATGTGGCGGGGATATTTGAAGCGTTGGGGTCAAAGACCAGTTACAGCGAGATGCGATCGTTTCTGTGTGCTGGCTTACCGGTGGCAACCGATGGCAACCCGCGCCTGCTTCATCACAAGGTGGTGGTGCTGGATAGCCTGATTGTAGCCACTGGCTCGTCCAATTTCTCCGCGAACGCTCAACA
This sequence comes from Anaerolineales bacterium, assembly GCA_024710875.1. Taxonomy (GTDB): domain Bacteria; phylum Chloroflexota; class Anaerolineae; order Anaerolineales; family UBA11579; genus SCUK01. Next base: position 12,370 of record JANJTX010000170.1, read on the forward strand.
GAGCAATGACGAGAACCTGCTGGTAATTGCCAGCCCGGAGATTGCCCGGTTGTATCTGGAGGAGTTTGAGCGGCGCTGGGCTGAAGGCCGAACCCCGGAGTTTGGCACCGATTACAGTTGTGATTGACTCTTTGAAGTGAATTTGGAGATAGTGGGATTTGTTGGTACAATCATTATGTCAAGCGGTACAAAATCAGCAATAAGGAGTTGAAAAATGGACCCCAAGAATCGCGGCGGTAAGCCCAGCGCTCACGAAGATGCCAAGGCCAAGCTGGCAGCCAAGCACGCGGCCCAGAAAGACTCAGAGCAGGAAAAAGAAGACGCGATGGCTGAATTGAAGGCCAAGTTCGCGGCCAGCCGGGAAGCGCAGGAATCTCGGGTGGAAATTATCGAGGTGGTAGAACTGGATTACGAAACCACACTCAGCCACCTGGCCCTGAAATTTTACGGGCACGCAACCCCCAAGTATTACAACTATATTTGGGAGCACAACAAGGATCTGCTCGGCGATAGCCCGAACAATTCCAAG
>JANJTX010000164.1 GCA_024710875.1 Anaerolineales bacterium
TTCGGGCTTTATGCCCACCCAACTGTTCGGGTTCTAACACAAACTGGACACAGCGATCAATGCTCTGTGACGGTCTTCCAGACCTAGGCACGAACGATCTGCTGTGTCCTGTGTTTTTTATCATACTAGGCACGGAGACACAGAGAAGAATCTTAACCGGTTGTATATTGGATATCGCTGCCTGCTTTGCCGCTTTGCTCAATTTCTAAACAATTTTAAGCAATTGACTATATCCCCCTTGACAAATAGCTCTTCATATCGTATAGTTTATTTAGTGATTACTATATAAACTATACGGATAACGCAATGGACGCACTCACCCACTCCCGGCAGCACTTCATTCAAGGCATGAGTCGCATCAGCCACTTCTGGGGCTTCCCCAAAGCGCTGGGCGGCGTGTACGGCGCGGTGTACCTCGCCGCCGCCCCGCTGGGGCTGGACGACATCGCCGCCCAGGTTGGCATCACCAAAGGCGCGGTCAGCACTTATGTGCGCCAGTTGGAGCGCATCGGCCTGATTCATAAACATGTGGAAATCGGTCAGCGCAAGGACTTCTACATTCCCGAAACCGACTTCTGGAAAGTGGTGCGCGGCCTGTTGCGCGAACGCCAGCAGGGCGAATTTGACCGCGCCCTCGCCAGCGTGGGCGAGAGCCTGACCCTGCTGGGCGACGACCACAGCCCGGCCGCCGAAACCGCCCGCCAGCGCATGCAGGCCATGCAGGGCTTCTTCAACACCCTCGACGGGCTGGTGAACGCCCTGCTCAAACTCGAAAACCTGGCCGCCGCCGCCAGCCTGCTGGCCAGAAGCGGCCGCAAATAGATCACGGAGGAACTGCCATGCACATCGCCATTACCGGAGCCTACAGCTACAGTGGCAAGTACATCGCCCAGCGCCTGCTGGCCGAGGGCCACAGCCTGCGCACCCTCACCGGCCACCAGGACCGGCCGGACCCGTTCAACGGGGCCGTGCCCGCCCACCCGTTCAACTTCGAGCAGCCCGAAAAGCTGACCGAAAGCCTGCGGGGCGTGGATGTGCTGGTCAACACCTACTGGGTGCGCTACGCCCACGGCGGCACGACCTACGCCCAGGCGGTCGCCAACACCCGCACCCTGCTGGCGGCCGCCAAAGCCGCCGGGGTGCAGCGCATCGTGCATACCAGCATCGCCAACCCGGACCCGGCCTCGCCCCTGCCCTACTACAGCGGCAAGGGCCAGTTGGAAGCGGACATTCAGGCCAGCGGGCTGGGCTACACCATCCTGCGGCCCACGGTGATATTTGGTCGTGAGGACGTGCTGATTAACAACATCACCTGGTTCCTGCGCCACTTCCCGGCTTTCGCCATCCCGGGCGATGGCCGCTACCGCCTGCAACCGATCTTCGTGGATGACATGGCGGCGCTGGCGGCCGAGGGCGTGAGCCGCCGCGATTCCTACATCGTGGATGCGATTGGGCCGGAGACTTACACCTTCACCGAGCTGGCCGAGATGCTCAAGGCCACCGTGGGCAGCCGGGCGCTGCTCTTCCACACCCCGCCAATGCTGGCCTACGCCGCCTCACGCGTGGCGGGGCTGTTCCTGGGCGACCTGGTGCTGACGCGTGAAGAGGTCGATGGCCTGCTGGCCGACCTGCTGGTGACCGACTCGCCGCCCGCCGGGCCGACGAAGTTGAGCGAGTGGGCCAAACAGAACGCCGATTGGCTTGGCAAAACCTATGCGCATGAAATTAATCGGCATTTCAAGCGCGGGGGTTGAATGCGAGAGTTATAATTAGACCTGATGAAACGTACGCGCACGATTGCCCCGGTTGTTACCAAAATTCGGATGTCCGAATCCAAATCCGATGTCGCCTATTGGCGCACGCGCTCCCATCAGGAACGGTTATTGGCTCTTGAGGAAATCAGGAACGACTACCACCAATGGAGGGGTGATGTTCAATCAGGATTTCAAAGAGTTCTTACAGTCGTTAAACGACAACAAGGTTAATTATCTGGTTGTGGGGGGGTATGCCGTCGCGGCCCACGGCCACCCGCGCTATACCAAAGACCTGGATGTCTGGATTGAAGCCTCGCCTGAAAACGCAGAACGAGTTACGAAGTCATTGACAGACTTCGGGTTTGGCTCGCTGAATTTGGGGGCATCGGACTTTACAGAACCGGACACCATTATCCAACTGGGCTACCCACCCCATCGAATTGACATTCTCACCAGTCTGCTGGGGGTGAAGTTTGACGAGTGTGCTGCATCCAAAATTGAGATAATGATTGGCGATGTATCGGTCGCCTTCATCGATGCAGAAAACCTCATCCGCAACAAGCGCGCCACCGGTCGGCCACAGGATCTGGCCGACGCAGAAACACTTTCCAACAACTAACCCGATTTATTTCTTCCCGCCACCCTTTTTCTTTGCCGGGGCTTTGGCGGGTTTCTTTTTGGCGGCTGGCTTTTTGCTGGCCGCTTTGGGTTTGGGGGCTTTCGGTTCAGCGGTAGATTTCTCGGCGGCCGCGGCGGCGCTGGCGCTGGTCAGCAGGCTGCTGGGCGGTTCCCACGGGGCGGTGAAATCCATCAGGCGGTCACCGTCCTTGAGGCCGACAAGGTCCTTGCCCGCCCCGGCGCGGGCGCGCAAGGGGGCATCATCCAGCCGTAGCAGCTTGGGCGCATACGAGTGAGTGTGGACGATGAGTTGCTGGTTGGGCTTGTCGTGTGCCAGCCCGGCCAGCCGCACATCCGGCGGCAGTTTCCAGGCCTGCACGCCCTGGCCGTAGCGGCCCTGCTGGGGGAACTGGTCGATTTTCAGGCGCTTGGCGTAGCCATTCTCGGCCAGCAGGAAGACTTCCTGGCTCGGGTTGAGCGCCACCGCCCCTACCAGTTCATCATCACCCTTGAGCTTGATGCCGGAAACACCCGCCGCTACCAGGCCCATCGGGCGCACTTCCTCTTCCGAGAAGCGAATCGCCATGCCATTGGCGGTCGCCAGCAGCAGTTCGCCATTGCCAGCCGTGAGGGCCACCCAGCCGAGGCGGTCGCCGTCATTGACGCGCGCCAGCGCAAAAGTCTGGGCAGCGGCGCCGGGCAGTTCTTCCAGCACGGTCTTTTTCAGCATGCCCTGGCGGGTGGCAGTCAGGATGTGCCAGCCTTCGGCGCGGCGGCTCTTGGGCGGCAGGGTGAACATGGCCGCCAGGGGCTGGTTTTCGGTCAGGGGCGAGACCTTCCAGTAGGGCTGGCCGCCTTCGGGCGTTTCGGCTTCCGGCAGGGAGTGGACGTTGACGGCCGCGGCGGTACCATCCTCGGCCACCAGGTAGAGCGTGTCGCGGGTGCTGGCGCTCACCATCCAGCGCGGCTTGGACCAGCCGGTCATGTTCGGGCTTTTGCCTTCGGGAGTACGCGCCAGCAGGCCGTTGCGGTCTACGGCAATCCAGGTCGGGATGTCCGGGGTGAGGTCGCGAGCGGTGAGGGCCACGCCGCTGGTGCGCCCGCCGGTGAGTTCCACAATCTGGGTGCGGCGGCGGTCGCCATAGGCGGCCTTGACCTTCTGGAGTTCTTCGGCCACCACGGCGCGCATCTTTTTGGGCGACTTGAGCAGGTCTTCCAGCTCCTTGATGGTCGCCATGATTTCTTTGTATTCGAGTTCGATTTTCTTGCGTTCAAGAGCGGCCAGCCGGCGCAGCGGCATATCGAGGATCGCCTGGGCCTGTACATCGCTCAACTTGAAACGCTTCATCAGTCTGTCGCGGGCGGCATCCACATCGGCGGCCTTGCGAATCAGGTCAATGACTTCATCGAGGTTGTTGAGGGCCACCCGCAGACCTTCGAGGATGTGGGCGCGCTGTTTGGCCTTATCGAGGTCGTGCTGGCTGCGGCGGCGCACAATCTCCAGGCGGTGTTCGAGGTAGACCTGCAGGGCCTGCTTGAGGCTCAAGAGGCGCGGCTCACCATCCACCAACGCGAGGATGATGATGCCAAAGGTGCCCTGCATGGGGGTCTTCTTGTAGAGTTTGGTGAGCACCTTTTCGGGCTCGGCGTTCTTGTTCAGTTCAATCACCACCCGCATGCCGTTGCGGTCGCTCTCGTCGCGCAGGTCAGTGATGCCTTCCACATCACCCTCGCGGGCAAGGCTGGCAATGCGCTCGATGAGAGTCGCCTTGTTGGTCATGTAGGGCAGTTCGGTGATGATGATGCGCTCGCGGCCGCGGCTCATCTCTTCCATATGGGCACGCGCCTGAACGGTGATGCGGCCGCGACCGGTGCCATAAGCGGCCGGCAGGCCTTCTTCGGCGCTTTGCGGGGCGAGAATCAGGCCGCCGGTGGGGAAGTCCGGGCCTTTGATGAAGGCCATCAGGTCATCCACGGTGATGTCATCAATTTTGGCCCAGTTGTCCAGCACATAGACGCAGGCCTCCACCACCTCGCCCAGATTGTGAGGCGGGATGTTGGTGGCCATACCGACGGCAATACCGGTCGCCCCATTGACCAACAGGTTGGGGATGGCGGCCGGCAGCACGCTCGGCTCGGTGAGGGTGTCATCAAAGTTGGCGGTGAAATCGACCGTGTTTTTCTGCAGGTCGTTGAGGATGTCCTGAGCGGCGTTGGTCAGGCGGGCTTCGGTGTAGCGCATGGCGGCCGGGGCATCGCCATCCACGCTGCCGAAGTTGCCCTGGCCGTCCACCAGTTGTAAGCGCATGGAGAAGTCCTGGGCCATGCGGGCCATGGCATCATACACGGCGCCATCGCCGTGGGGGTGGTACTTGCCCAGCACCTCACCCACCACGCGGGCAGATTTCTTGTAGGCCGAGTTCTGGCGCAGGCCCATGTCGTACATCGCATACAGAATACGGCGGTGGACGGGTTTGAGGCCATCGCGGGCATCCGGCAGGGCGCGGGCGACAATTACGCTCATCGCATAGTCGAGATAGGCCTGCTGCATCTCGACTTCGATATCAATTTTTCGTACCAGGCCGATTTCCATGAATCACTCCTGAAAATAGAACATTATTTCTAATTTTACCATAGGGCCGCAACCTGGCGCTGCGGTGAATTTTCCGGGGCGCAGCGGGCTGAAGCCCGCTGTCTGATGCGTCAGGCGCGCCCAACATGAGATTGTATCAATGCCCGCCCTGCCCGTCCAATGCCCGCCCCTTAAAGTTTCGGGGGCAACAGGGCGGGCGATTAAAAAAGCGTAGGGGCGACCAGCAGGTCGCCCCTACAACGCGGGGTCTAGCTATCTTGAAGGTTTCTCCAACCGATGCTTAATCGATGTCGTCGTCGCTTTCGGGCAGGTCCACCACGGCATCATGGTCGAGGTCTTCATCCTCGTCCGGGCCGGCATCCAGCTCGCCGAGCATCAATTTCTTGATGTCTTCCAGCTCGCTGTCATCACCATTGATTGCCGGCGGCGCGGCCACGGCCGTGCCTTCGATGGCGGCAAATTTCTGCTCCAGGTCGGTGTTGTAGCCCGTACCGGCCGGGATGAGCTTGCCGAGAATGACGTTCTCCTTGAGGCCCCAGAGCGGGTCTTCCGCTCCGCCGATGGCCGCCCCGGCCAGCACCTTGATGGTGTGCTGGAAGGACGAGGCCGAGAGGAATGACTCGGTCGAGAGCGAGGCCTTGGTGATACCCAGCAGTTCATCCACGTACTTGGCGGGCTGCTTGCCTTCGGCGCGCAGGGCTTCGTTTTCACGGCGGATGTCCAGGCGATTCACCAGGTCGCCGGGCAGGTGTTCGGTATCGCCCGGGTTGGTAATTTGGACTTTGCTCATCATCTTGCGGATGATGAGTTCGAAGTGCTTGTCGTGAATGTTCTGGCCCTGCGAACGGTACACCTTCTGGACTTCGGTGAGGAGGTACATCTGGGCGGCTTCGCGACCATTGATGCGCAAAATCTGGTGCGGGTTGAGCGAGCCTTCGGTCAGCGGCTGGCCGGCTTCCACCGCTTCGCCCGTCTTGACAATCGGACGGGTGTTGGAGGGGATTTCGTACTCGCCCTCTTCAGCGTATTCATAAGCCAGAACCAGCTTGCTCTTGCCTTCCAGACGCACCCGGCCGTCATGGTCGGCGACGATGGTCTTCTCTTCGTCGTCCTTCATCACGAGCAGGACATCGCCCTTCTTGACTTCGGTGGCATCCTTGACGGCGGCTTTCCAGCCATCCTTGACTTCAAAGGTTTCATCTACCATTTCGCTGTGGCGAACCCGTACCATGCGCAGGTCGCTGTAGCGGTCAGACTGAGTGACTTCGACCTTGCCAGCGATTTCTGAGACCACGGCCTCGCCTTTGGGGGCGCGGCGGGCTTCAAAGAGTTCTTCCACGCGGGGCAGGCCGGTGGTGATGTCCGTCCCGGCGGCGACACCGCCGGTGTGGAAGGTTCGCAGGGTGAGTTGGGTGCCGGGCTCACCGATGGACTGGGCGGCCACGATCCCGACGGCCGCGCCCATCTGGACTTTCTTGCCACGGCCGAGGTCCAGGCCGTAGCAGGTGGCGCAGATGCCACGGTCGCTTTCGCAGGCCAGCGGGGAACGCACGTACACTTCGGTTACGCCAGCGGCCATAATCTTGCGGACGTGGCTCTGTTCCAGCAGTTCGCCGCGCTTGGCAAGCATTTCACCCGTCTCCGGGTGTGCTACGGCACGCGCCACAAAGCGGCCAAAGATGCGGTTGCCGAGGGTCTGGCCAGCGACATCATCGGAAGCCCGCAACCAGGCGCCATGTTCTGCGCCGCAGTCGTCTTCAATAACGATGAGGTCCTGGGCCACATCCACCAGACGGCGGGTGAGGTAACCGGCATCGGCGGTACGCAGGGCGGTATCGGCCAGGCCCTTGCGGGAGCCGTGGGTGGAGATGAAGTATTCCAGCGTGGTCAGGCCCTCGCGGAAGTTGGAACGAATCGGCAGCGGGATGATGCGCCCGGAGGGGTCGGCCATCATACCGCGCATGCCAGCCAACTGGCTGATGGTGCTGAAACCGCCCTTGCCGGCGCCGGAGTTGGCCATGATGGCCAGGTTGGACATCGGGTCCATGCCTTTTTTGACTTCCTGGCCGATATCATCGGTGGCTTTGGTCCAAATTTCAATGACGCGCTCGTTCTGTTCCTGCTCGGTGAGCAGGCCACGGCGGAAGTCGCGCTCCACGGCTTCTTCTTCTTCCATAGCGGAATCCACGATGCCCCGCTTGGCGGTCGGAATGCTGATGTCTGACACGGCGATAGAGATGCCGGAACGGGTGGCGTACTTGAAGCCGATGTCCTTGATACGGTCAGCGACATCGGTGGTCTTCTCTTCGGCGGTGCGGGCGCCGGGCATTTCGGCTGGGTCATCACCCACCACCAGCAGGGTCTCGGCAATCAGGTCCTTCACGCCGCCCTTGTCCAGCACGCGGTTGGTGAACTGCACCTGTTCATCGAGGATGAGGTTGAAAATCACGCGCCCGACGGTGGTATTAATCATGCGGATTTCGGGGGCTTCAAGGCGATTACCGGTATCGTCGTACCAGGTTTGGGCGCGCACCTTAATCTGGGTGTGCAGAAAGACCTGGTCCAACTGGTAGGCCATTTCCACTTCGTAGAGGTCGCCAAAAACGCGACCGTGGCCCTTGTACTCACGCTGCGGGTCTACCGTGAGGTAATACACGCCGAGGCCCATGTCCTTGGCGGGGCCGATAATCGGCTCACCATCGGCGGGTTTGAGCAGGTTCTTGGAAGACAGCATCAGGTTGCGGGCTTCCCACACGGCTTTCTGCGAAAGCGGCACGTGCACGGCCATCTGGTCACCGTCAAAGTCGGCGTTGAAGGCGGTGGTAACGAGCGGGTGCAACTGAATGGCGCTGCCCTCGATGAGGGTCGGTTCAAAGGCCTGAATACCGAGGCGGTGGAGGGTCGGGGCACGGTTAAGCAGCACCGGCCGCTCCTTGATGACCTCTTCCAGCACTTCCCACACTTCCGGGCGGTTGCGGTCAATGAAGCGCTTGGCGCCCTTCACATTGGCGGCGTAGTTCTGCTGCACAAGGCGGGCAATCACAAACGGGCGGTAGAGTTCGAGGGCCATGCTTTTGGGCAGGCCGCACTGGTAAAGCTTGAGCTGCGGGCCAACCACGATGACCGAACGGCCGGAGTAGTCCACGCGCTTGCCGAGCAGGTTGCGGCGGAAACGGCCCTTCTTGCCTTTGAGCAGGTCGGAGAGCGAGCGCAGTTCGCGCCGGCCGCGGCGGCTGAGGGCCTTGCCGCGCTGGCTGTTATCAATCAGGGAGTCGACCGCTTCCTGCAACATGCGCTTCTCGTTGCGGACGATGACATCCGGCGCGCCGAGTTCCAGCAGGCGCTTGAGACGGTTGTTGCGGTTGATGACGCGGCGGTAGAGGTCGTTGAGGTCGGAGGTGGCGAAACGGCCGCCATCCAACTGCACCATCGGGCGCAGGTCGGGCGGGATGACCGGCAGGTTGGTCATGACCATCCATTCCGGGCGGTTGCCGGAGCGCACAAACGCATCCACAACCTTGAGGCGCTTGGTGGCCTTGCGGCGTTTCTGCTTGCTGCGGGTGGTGCGGACTTCGTGCCAGAGCTCTTCCTTGAGTTTTTCAAGGTCAAGTCGCTTGAGGATGTCATGGAAGGCTTCGGCGCCCATATCAGCCTTGAAGACCTGGCCCCAGCGGGCGCGCAGTTCGCGGTAGCGGTTCTCGCCGATGAAGGTCAGCGGCTTGAGGGACAGGAGTTCATCGCGAGCGCGCAGTTTCTCGGCCCGCACCAGGGCGCTTTCTTCATCCAACTGGGCGCGCAGGTCGCTTAAGGCCATGTCGGTCTCGGCGCGGGTGCTGGCGATGTTGAGCTTGATGTGTTCCAGTTCGCGGTTCTTGGCAACCGCGACTTCTTTTTCAATTTCCTCGAGGTAGCCCTTGACGATTTTCTGCACCGCGGCCAGATGCTTGTTGGTGATTTCTTCACCGGCCTTGACAATCACTTCGGCGTTGTTGAAGGTGATGTCCTTGCGGGGGGTCTGGCCAGTTTCTTCCTTGAGCTTGGCTTCCAAGCGCTGGCCTTCTTTAATGATCGGGTCCAGCTTATTGCCCAGTTCTTCTTCAAAGCGAGTTTCGAGGTCTTTCTTCTGGCTTTCGAGTTCAGCCAGGCGGTCGTCGCGGCCGCCTTCAATCTGGGCGATTTGGGTCTTGATGGCTTCGGCGGCCTGAATCTCGGCGGTGCCGATTTCTTCATCGAGGCGGGCGAGGGCGTTTTCGCGGGCGGTTTCATCCACGTGGGTGACGACGTACTGGGCGAAGTATAAGACGCGGTCCAGGTTGCGGCGCGAGATGTCCAGCAACATGCCGAGGTAGGAGGGCACCCGGCGGGTGTACCAGACGTGGGCAATCGGGGCGGCCAGAGCGATGTGCCCCATGCGCTCGCGGCGCACGGAGGAGCGGGTAACTTCTACGCCGCACTTATCGCAGGTGATGCCCTTATAGCGGATGTTCTTGTATTTACCGCAGTAACACTGCCAGTCGCGCGTGGGGCCAAAAATGGCTTCGCAGAACAGGCCGTCTTTTTCTGGCCGCAAACGGCGGTAGTTGATCGTCTCTGGTTTGAGGACTTCGCCATACGACCAGGACTTGATCGTATCAGGCGAGGCAAGGCTGATGCGCAAAGCACGTAAACCCTTTGCTTCCATATTGATTAGGCCTCCTGAGGCGTACCGGGATGCGGCACAAAATGAGATGTGGTCATGAGCGCTGGAGTCCCCCGCCACCCGGCTGGCACATGACCAGAGCCAGCGGGCGTATCGCGAGGTGCTTCCATGTCAAAATATCGAACAATTGTGCTAATCCTGAAACAAACGAAAGCAAGCGCATAAAGCTCTCGCCTTACGCGCCTGCGTTTTGGTTCGTATTCCGTTCTGCCAATTATACGGAAAGTGGGGCTTTGCGTCAAGGCGCGCGGCGAGTAGTTTTCAGGCGGATTAACCACAGAGACTGGAAATGTGGCTTTGCCACATTTCATGCAGAAGCCTTTGGCTTCTGCCCGGAGGTAGAGAAAAACCATACCACTTCTCTGGAATAATAATGGCCGGAAGGGTGAATTCTTCCGGCCATTGGGGTTGCGGATTGGCCCTGCCCTACTTGCCGAGGCGGTCTTTCATCGCTTTGGTGAGGGCGGGGACGATGTCGTACAGGTCGCCGACCACGCCATAGCGGGCCAGTTTGAAAATCGGGGCTTCGGCGTCCTTGTTGATGGCGACGATGACCTTGCTGGAGCGCATGCCGGCCTGGTGCTGGATGGCGCCGGAAATGCCACAGGCGATGTACAGGTCGGGGGAGACGACTTTGCCGGTCTGGCCGACCTGGTTGGCGTACGGGATATATCCGGCATCCACCGCGGCGCGGGAGGCGCCAACGGCGGCGCCGAGTACTTCGGCCAGTTCACCGATGAGCCGGAAGCCCTGCTGGGCGCGCCAGATTTCTTTTTCTTTTTCGTCGGTGATGCTGGCCGGGGGCTGAAGGTCGGCCCGGTTGCTGGTGCCGCGCCCACCGGAGACGATGACGCCCGCATCGGTGAGGCTCAAACGGGCATCCGCATCGGCGTAGCCGGACACTTTGACTTTGTCGCTCCCGGCCACGGCGGCGATTTTAGCGACCGTGCCGCTGCGGCTGCTATCCGCTTCGGGCTTGCCGAAGGCGCGGGCACGCAGGGTGACCAGCTGGGGCTGGGCGGCGCAGGTGACTTTGGCAAGCAATTTGCCAGCGTAGACCGGGCGGGTGGCGGTGACGCTTTCGCCTTCCAGTTTCAGTTCGGTGACATCCGGGATGACGCCGCTGTTGAGGTCCATGGCGGCCATGCCAGCGACCTCGCGGCCGCGGCTGTTGGTGGGGAACAGGATGAGAGCCGGGCTGCCGTCTTTGGCGGCCGCCACCAGGGTGCTGGCATAGGCCTCGCCGCGGTAGTCCGCCAGGGCGGGGTCATCGGCCAGCAGGACTTCATCCGCCCCGTAGTGGAAAGCGGTTTGGGCGAGGGCTTCGACCCCGCTACCGATGATGACGGCGGTGACGCCGCCGCCGAGTTCGCCCGCCAGTTTGCGGGCAGTGGCGACGGCTTCCCATGAGGCGGGCGTGGCCGTGCCTTTGAATTGGTCAATGTAAGCCCAGACTTTGTTGGCCATCAGAGCACCTTCTCTTCCATAATCTTGTCGGCCAGCTTGTTGGCGATTTCTTCCGGGCTGCTGCCGGTAATCATCTCGTTGGTGACCTGGCGGGCAGGCGGGTTCATGATTTCCGTCCAGCGCACGGCCACGGCCGGGGCGCTGATGCCGAGGTCGGCCAGCGACCAGGCCGGGATTTCAGCCTTGGCGGCTTTGCGAATGCCCATGAAGGAGGGGTAGCGCGGCTCGCCAAAGTCCTTGACGATGCTGATGACGGCCGGCAGGCTGGTTTCGACCTGCTGGCGGCCTTCTTCCATGGCGCGCTCGGCCTTGAGGGTGCTGCCTTCCAGCGAAACGCTGGCGGCCAGGGTGACGGCTGGCCAACCGAGGGCACGGGCGGTCTGGGCAGGGGTCACACCGCTGTCGCCGTCAATGGCCTGCTTGCCGAAGACGACCAGCTCGGCGCCGGCCTTCCGGGCGGCGGCGGCCAGCACGCGGGCGGCCGACTGGGTATCGGCATCCTGCAGGGCCGGGTCGCTGACCAGCACGGCTTCGTTGCAGCCCATGGCGAGGGCGTGTTTGAGGGCTTCCTTGGCTTCTTCGCCGCCGAGGCTGATGGCGGTGACTTCGCCGCCGTGTTTCTCGGCCAGTTGCAGGGCGGCTTCTACGGCGTATTCATCCCACGGGTTGATAACGAGGGGCGCATCGCCCCAGCTGACTTTGCCGTTATCGGCGGTTACTTTGGCGGCCGTATCCGGCACCTGTTTGACGCACACTACGATTTTCAAGTCTTACCTCCTGAAACAAATCAGAGCAGGGGGTTGCCGGGCTCTGAAGATTACGCGGGTTTAGCCTTCGGCCTGCCAGTAGGCTTCATCATAGGCGGGCAGTTCGCAGCGCAGGTCGCCATCGGTACGGTAGCCGAGGGCGTAGCTGGCCTGCATGAGCTGGTGGATTTCGCTGGTGCCTTCGTAAATCACGCCGCCCTTGGAGTTGCGCAGGTAGCGTTCCACGTCGTACTCATCGCTGAAGCCGTAAGCGCCATGCACCTGAATGGCTTCGGAAGCGGCATCAAACGAGGCATCGGTGGCGAACCACTTGGCGAGCGAGGTTTCTTTGGTGTTGCGGATGCCCTGATTTTTGAGCCAGCCGGCTTTGAGGTAGAGCAGGCGCGCCATTTCATAGGACTGCACCATGTAGGCGATTTTCTGCTGCACCAACTGGAAGCGACCGATTTCACGGCCAAAGGCTTTGCGGTCGTTGGCGTACTTTACGCTGGCATCCAGGCTGGCGCGCACCAGGCCGGTGGCGCCGGAGGCCACGGTGTAGCGGCCGTTATCCAGACAGGACATGGCGATTTTGAAGCCTTCGCCTTCGAGGCCGAGGCGGTTTTCTTCGGGCACTTTGACATCCTGAAAGGCGAGCCAGCCGGTGGAACCGGCGCGCACGCCCATCTTGCCGTGAATGTCGCCGGTGGTGACGCCCTTGCTGTCCAGTTCGACGAGGAAGGCGGAGAGGCCATCGTGCGGGTCGGCGGCGTTGGGGTCGGTGCGGGCAACGACGAGGGCGTGGTGGGCTTTGCTGGCGAGCGAGATCCACATTTTCTCGCCGTTGAGGACGTAGTAGTTGTCTTTCTTGATGGCGGTGCTGGACATGCCGGCCACATCTGACCCGGCGCCGGGTTCGGTGAGGCCGAAGCAGGCGTATTTTTCGCCTTTGGCCTGCGGTACGAGGAAGCGTTGTTTCTGGTCTTCGGTGCCCCATTGCAGGACGGCCATGCTGTTGAGGCCCATGTGGACGGACATGACGACCCGCAGGGTGGTGTCGGCGTATTCGAGTTCTTCGCAGACGAGGCCGAGGGTGATGTAGTCAAAGCCCTGGCCGCCATAGCGGACGGGGATGTTGATGCCCATGATGCCGAGTTCGGCCATGCGCGGCAGGATGTGGGGGGCCATCTCCTGCTTGCGGTCCCATTCGCGGATGATGGGGATGACCTCTTTGTGGGTGAAGTTGCGCACCATCTCCACGGCCATGTTGTGTTCTTGTGACAGGGTAAAGTCCATGTTGACCTCTGGTTATATAGTGAGGGATTTCACGCAGATTATACCCGCGAAGCAGGCGCGGACAAGGGACGACCCTCACCCCCTCTCCCCCCGGCCCCCTCTCCCATTAAACGGGAGAGGGGGAGGCGCGGCTTTGTTTCGGGTAGGGCTTGCAATTTCTCATTTGCGCCCCTGAATAGACTACACGCATTGCGCTCACTCGCCCCATCGGGCATATAATCCCCCCATGAAATCTCGGCGGCTTTCTCCTCCGGCTCTGGCAGCGCTCGCCATGCTGGCGATCACGCTGGCGGCCACGCTGGTGCCGCGCCCGGCCGCGCCGGCAGACGAACCGGCGGTAAGCGTCAGCCCTACAGCGGCGGCGGACATCCCGACGCGCATCGCGGCATTGCAAAGCGCGCTGGCGGCTGAACCGCTGAACGCGGCGGTCCAGTTTGAACTCGGGCTGCTGCTGGCGCTCGACCAGCCGGAGGCCGCCCACCGCCATCTGCAAAGCGCGGCTGATTTAGACCCGGCCTACGCCGAAGCGGCGCAGAGCGTACGCACCACACTGGCGCAGGCCAACCTGCCGACCACCGACCCGGCCTACGCCGCGATACTGGTGGGGCAGGCGCTGGCCGCCCAGCAGGAATGGGGCGCGGCGGCGGCGGCCTTCGAACGGTCGGCCGCGCTCGACCCAGCCTACGCCGAAGCGTGGGCCTACCTGGGCGAGGCGCAGAACCAACTGGGGCAGGCGGGCCTGCCCGCCCTGCACACCGCCCTGCAACTGAACCCGAACTCGCTGGCGGCCAACCTGTTCGCCGCGGCGCACTGGAACCGGCAGGGCGAACCGGCCGAGGCCGCACCCTACCTGCACACCGCCAACACCCTGCAACCGGATACGCCGGCGATATTGACGGATTTGGGCATCACACTGGCGGCGGCCGGGGAGGTGCAGGCCGGGCTGGAGGCGCTGGTGCGGGTGACGGAACTGACGCCGGAACGGCTGACGGCGTGGCAGACGCTGGCCGAGGTCAGTCTGGCGCACAATGTCCAGGTCGAGCTGATTGGGCTGGCGGCGGCGCGGCAATCGGTGTTGATGGCGGGTGAAGACCCCTACGCCCTGACGCTGATGGGCCGCGCCTACGCCCTGCTGGAAGACACCTTCAACGCCGAGCGATTCTTCGAGCGCGCGTTGGCGACCGGGCCGGACTATGCCCCGGCCCACCTGCACTACGGCCGGATGCTGGTGGCCGCCGGGCGGTTGGCGGAGGCGCGCCCGTTGCTCGAACGCGCCCTGGAACTGGCCGGGCCGGAGGACCCCACCGGCGAGCAGGCGGCCGAGGCGCTGCGGGTGTATTTTCCGTAGCAGGTTTAGGGCAAATGGATAAAAGCCATCTCACGCAAATAACGCAAAGTGCGCAAAGAAAGATGAAGGGTTGATTGTTTGCCAGTGAGGTTGTTGGTAAGTCAGCCTGGTCGGGATTCCGGAGTTGGCTGCGCCAGCTCTCTTGGCCGAACGCTGCTTCGCAGCGTCGGCTTACTCGAAATGACAAGATTAGGGCAGAGCGGAATGACAAGAGAGTTTCTACTAAGTAGCTACAAGGGAACAATTTGAACAAGGAGACGATTATATGAAAACTGCCCGAACCGGTGCGCTTTCCGGCTGCGCAATCTGGCTGCTGGTGTTTAGCCTTTTCAGTCTGTGCCTCATCCCTACCGCCATGCTGGGCGGCAGCCTGTCCACCGCCTTCCAGAGTGAAGCGATTATCGAACTGCTGGCGCCGACCCTCTGCCCACCGGAGACCACCGGCCGCCTGCACACTTACGCCACCACCACCCGCGACAGCAATGGCTTTGAAACCCCCAGCACCGGTTACGCCCTGCACTGCGTGGATGCCAGCGGCAATCTTATCGAGGATACCGGTGGCCTGTACGGCCTGCTGTGGGTTGGAATATGGGGACTCGCCGCCCTGCTGCTGGCCGCCGGGCTGGCGGTACTGCTGGCCGCGCCGGCTGGGGCGTTCATCGCCCGCCGCCTCAAGCACCGCGCCCCGGCTACTCCCCCGCCCAGCGACAGCCCAACGGGGTAAAGAAGTCATCCAGGGCGGGTTTGAGCAAGTGGACGCCGTCGCGGTAGTCGGTGGCGGAGAGGCCGAGGGCGGCCGGGTCGAGGCTGCCGAACACGGGGATGCCGTGCGCTTCGGCCAGGCGGTATAGACGTGCGAGATAGTCTCCGTAGGCTGCATCAGCGCCGAAGACGGCAAAGACGGCCGGGTTGAAGGGCGGCAGGTAGAAGGCGACCTGCGAAGTCTCTGACAGATGGGCGACAAAATCAGCGAAGAGGGCGACGCGCTCTTCATCCGGGGCGGGAAAGGCGGGCGTATCGGCGAGGTAGGCGGCGGCGAGGCGCGCCACCCCGGCGGCATCCGGCTGGTTTTCGAGTGAAAGCACCTGCGAGCCATACGGATAGCGCACGGCCTTGCGGGGCGTGAGGGTCAGGTCGGGCGGGCCGGCGCGGCCGGAGGCCAGCAGACCCAGGGCCTCCTGGAATAAGGCGGGGGAGAGCAGTTGGGTCAGGCGCGGGTCTTCGAGGGTCGGGGCGGGCAGCAGGGGCCAGCCCAGTGCGGCGCGTAGGGCGTTGACCTCGGGGGCGAGATCGCGCCAGCGGGTTTCGTCCGGGCGGGAGACCAGCAGTCGGGGCGGCACTTCTATCAGGATTTGGGCGGGCGGGCCGTGTTGCGAGTAGAGCGCGTACACACCGAGCAGGTCTTCGAGGGCCGCGCCGTTCACGCTGGCATTCACGGCCCGGTCAGTGGGCAGGCAGAAGTTATCCGGCGAGAATTCCATGCTGGTGCTGGAGCCGAGGATGAGCAGAGTGGGCGGGGTGGCGCGCCCGGGTGCCAGCAGGCGTTGCAGGCGGCGTTCGTTGTAGTTGCGGTTCACGCCCACCGGCTGCCCGGCCAGGAGTTGGGCAGCCATGGCGGTTTCGAGGTCGGCGCGGTACAGGCCGGCGGGGTCAATG
>JANJTX010000094.1 GCA_024710875.1 Anaerolineales bacterium
GGGGAATGGGGAGGAGGGGAATAAGACTTATTTTGATTGCTATGAAGGTGTTAGGCGCGGGGGAAGGGCGGGCATGAGATCTTTGGATGCCCGGGAGAGTGTTAAGCGCTGGTAGGGGCGTAGCATGCTACGCCTCTACGAGGATAGCGAGATATTTAAGCTTGACAGTGGGAATCCAGAGCGCCGAGGGCAAGGGCGACTAAATCGGGAAGGACAGCCAATCTATGCGTGGAAAACAGGGGGATTAGATGCGCAGTTCGAGGCGCACGTCAACGGTGTCGCCGACCTTCACGTTTTCGGCTTTCTGCACCGCCACTTTGACCGGCACGAGGTAGATGCCATCCTTGGGGAAGAGGGCGGTTTCATAGTCTGTGCCACCAATACGAATGTGGGCGGGGATGGCACCCCAGCCGTAGGTGATGAGGTTGGAGACTTCTTCGATCATCTCGCTCTCGTCCTGTGGCACGGGGGCGAAGACAAAGGGCGCCGGGCCGCGCCATTCAATCAGGGTGCTGGTGAATTTGAGAATCATGGCCGGGTCACGCGGCTAGGCTTCGGCGCGGCTGCGCCAGGTGGCGGCGGAGTGGTTTTTCTGGCCGAGGAACATGAGCAACTGCGAGGCGTGTTCCTGCACATGGCGCAGGCTGTAGAGCTGGAGTTCGCCGTAGGGGATTTCGCCCCAGGCGAAGGCGCAGGGGCGGCTGGCCGACTCGGAGGTGAGGGCGTAGATGGCATCCTTGGTGCGCTGGCGGCAGAGGGCGGAGTAGCCGAGCAGTTCGGCGCGGGTGTAAACGCGCGGCAAGCTTTCGCCGGGGTGCATCTCGACGAGGTCAAACGGGGCGGGCGGGGCGAAGCCTTCTTCGGCGCCGGTCAGGTAGAGGTCGAGCCAGAAGAGGGTGTGATAGCCGAGGTACCAGAAGGTGGAGAAGCCCTGGGCGACGAACTGGTCGGGCTCGTCGGCCCAGAGCTGGGCCTGCCACAGGTCATCGGGGCAGTTTTGCAGGGCATCGCCGAGCATGTCGATGGCGACGCCGAACTGCCGCCAGAGCATTTCGTTGGTGAGCATAGGGCCTCCTTCTTTTCAGACAGGGTATACCAGATTTTGGGGGATTTGGCGGCGGGTGCGGAGAGTTGTAAAAGGGCAAGCAGGGCAAACAGAGTAAACAAGGATACAGGGAAACAGGGCATCGGTGTTAGTCGCCTTGCTGTGCGATGGCTACACTCCACATAGTAAGTCGGGGGATGTTATTAGCCGCAGCGGGCTGAAGCCCGCTGTCTTAAACGATCATATCAAGAAAGGAAAAGCCCCCGCGCGTGCGAGGGCTTCGTGTTCTTTATGCGGCAGTGGGCGTAGTTGCGCAGCAACTCTGCCCACTGTCTGGGGTTATTCGGCGGCTTTGGCGGCGCGGGCGGCCTCGGCGGCGGCTTTCTTGGCTTCCTTCTCGCGGCGGATGGCCTCTTCACGCGAGTAGTTGGCCGGGCGGATCCCGGCGTAGTACTCGGCGGGCTGGCTCAAACGCTCCTTGTTGAAGATGTGATAGGCGTGCCGGTCATAGGAGGCCAGTTCGTAATTGTGGTCCATCTTGATGGCATCGAAGGGGCAGTACTCGGCGCAGTAGCCGCAGTTCATGCAGATGTCAATGTCAATGAAGAACTCGACCGGTTCCGGTACGGGGCGGCCGGTTTCCGGGTTGGTGGTCTGCTCAATCCAGATGCATTGGGGCGGGCAGACTTTGGCGCAGATGCCGCAGGAGGTACAGCGGTCCTGGTGGCTGCCATCCGGCATCACATCATAGATGAGGAACGGCACGAAGCGAAATTCCTCGGGCATGGGCAATTTTTCTTCCGGGTACTGGACGGTGAAGATACCTTTGGCATCCTTGCTGCGGCGGTATTCAATGCCAGCGGGGTTGTAGTAGCGGCGGCCGAGCATGCGCAGGTCATCCAGATAGGTGGTGACGAAGCGCGCCATGGTGACCTTCATGCCGGTCAGGATTCCTTTTCCATACATATCTTTGTTCTCCGTTTCCGCAGGCTGACCTTAGCGGTCAACCTCGCCCAGCACGATATCGATTGAACCGAGGATGACGACTACATCCGCGACCTTCTGGCCGACGCACATCTTTTCCAGGGCGGTCAGGTTGATGAAGGACGGGGCGCGGACGTGGTAGCGGTGCGGGTTGGCGCTGCCATCCGAGACGATATAGAAGCCAAGCTCGCCCTTGGGACCTTCAACCCGGCCATAGGACTCGCCGGCCGGGACGCGCACGTTGTAGGGGTTCTTGTCCAGCACCGAACCGGCCGGGATGCGCTTGACCGCCTGTTGCAGGATTTTGAGGCTCTGCCGCAGTTCATCCATGCGGATGATGTAGCGGTCGTAGCAGTCGCCATGGTAGCGGACGGCGACGTCAAAATCGAAGCTCTCGTAGATGCCGTAGGGGTCAGCACGGCGCACGTCGTAGGGCACGCCGCTGGCGCGCAGCACCGGGCCAGCCATGCCGTAGGCGATGGCTTCTTCCGGGGTGAGCACACCCACGCCGGTGGTGCGGGAGCCGACGATTTCATTGTTGGTGAGGTAGACATCCAGCTCGTCAATGCGGCGGGGCAGGCGTTCGTTGACCAGGTCTTTGAGCTTATTCCAGGAATCTTCGGGGAAGTCGCGCGCCACCCCGCCAAAGCGGAAGTAGTTGCACATCATCCGTGAGCCAGTGGTGGCTTCAAAGATGTCCAGAATCAGTTCGCGCTCTTCAATGGCGTAGAGCGAGGGGGTGAAGAAGGCGCCCAGGTCATTGAGCAGGAAGCCGATAGCCCACAGGTGGTTGCTGATGCGGGTGAGTTCGGCCATGATGACGCGGATGTACTCGGCACGCTCCGGCACGCTGACGCGATTGCCCATGAGCTTTTCGACCGCCAGGGCATAGCCCCAGTTGTTGGACATGGAAGAGAGGTAGTCCAGCCGGTCGGTGAAGGGCATGTTGTGCAGGTAGGTGTTGCGCTCGCCGATTTTCTCGTGGTTGCGGTGCAGGTAGCCCATGACCGGCTTGAGGGCCACGATGGTTTCGCCATCCAGCATCACTGCCATACGAAACACGCCGTGGGTGGAGGGGTGCTGGGGGCCCATGTTGACGGTGACGAAGTCGGTCTCGAAGTTGCGGCCCATTTTCTCCGCTTCTTCATTCAATTTGGCGTAGAGCAGCGGCTCGGCTTCTTCTTCGTACTTATCGGGCTGGGCCATGAACTCTTTGGAGTAGGCGACATTGCCGCTGAAAGCGTTGAGGTCTTCGGAGCGGCGCACAGCGCCTTCCGGCCAGCGGGCGGCGAAGGGTTTGTGCTCTTCTTCGTAGTAGGCTTCTTTCCAGTCCTTGCGCAGCGGGAAGCCATCAAAGCCTTCCCACATCAGAATGCGGCGCAGGTCGGGGTGGCCTTCGAACTTCACGCCCATCAGGTCCCAGGCTTCGCGTTCCTGAAAGTCGGCGGCCGGATAGAGGGGGGTGAGCGAGGGCAGGCTGGCCTTGTTACGCGGCGTCTGGGCCGAAAGCACCAGGGCGCGCCCACCGGTGGATTTGTAGAAGTGGTAGACGACTTCGAAGACGTTTTCTTCGGGGTAGTCTACGGCGGTGACGGAGGAAAGATAGTCATAGCCGAGTTCATCGCGCAGGGCGGTGGCGACTTCCAGCAGGTCTTTGGGAGCCACGGTGAAGCCCTCGTAGCCGGGGCGGGCATCCGGGCTGACCTTGCCGGGGAAGCGCTCTTCGAGCGCAGACAGTTTGCGTTCAGCGGTCATTTCAGTCATGGGATTAAGCCTTGGCGCCTTGCTTGGCGAGTTGTTTCATCTTCTTGAAATCGCGCGGGTCCATCAGGTCCGGCCCAAGGACGGGGACGGGGATGGCATCCGCCGGGACATCCGAGTCGTACCAGCGTTCGCGGGTGATGGACTGGCTGTCAATCTTCTCCTGCAACTTCATCAGGCCGTGCAGCAGGGCCTGGGGTGTGGGCGGGCAACCGGGGATGTAGACATCCACCGGCACATAGCGGTCAATGCCGGAGACGACGTTGTAGCCTTCCTTGAAAGGGCCGCCGCCGGAGGCGCAGGCGCCCATGGCGATGACATATTTGGGCTCGGGCATCTGGTTGTACAGGCGCACGATTTGCGGCACCATCTTCTTGGTGACCGTGCCGGAGACAATCATCATGTCCGACTGGCGGGGGCTGGCGCGCATCACCTCCATCCCGAAGCGGGCAAGGTCATAGCGGCTGGCGGCGGTGCAGATCATCTCGATGGCGCAGCAGGCCAGGCCGAACATCATCGGCCAGATGGAGTTGCGGCGGCCCCAGTTGTAGGCCGGGTCGAGCAGCTTGAGCAGGCGGTCCATACTGGTGACGGCCACCTGCCCCTGCATTTCGGCCGGTACATCGTAGCCGGGGGTGTTTATGTTGGGGATTGCGTTATCGGTCATAGCGGATTTATCTCCTCGTACCATTCCTGGTAGATTGCCAGCAGAATGTCGTCGTTCGCCAGTTCCACGTCATCATTAAAGTTCGGCAGGGCCAACGTCCACTCCAGAATTTGGGCCAGCGAAACGGTTTCAAGCGTTTCGTGGGGGTAGCGGTCTTTCAAGGCCAAAGCGATTTCGTAGACCGCGTCCCAGTGCAGCGATTGTTCCATGTGTCACTATTATATCCAAGGAATATTAGAGGTCAATAGGAGGAAAAAAGAAAATTTGTATTTATGAAAATAAGATAGAATGGGGAAGTATCAAGTAGACAAGTACACAGTTAAACAGGTAGACAGGGGGAGCAGAGATTAGCAATTGGTAAGTGAGGCAGGCATACATGGAAATGGGAAAGCAGAGCGCGGTGGTTCGATGACGACCCGTGAACGGATACTGGAATTGCTGGCCGAGAACCACACCGCCAGCGCGCCGGAGTTAAGCCGCACGCTGGGTGTTACCGAGGCCAATGTGCGCCATCATCTGGGCGTGCTGGCGTGGGCGGGGCAGGTGGAGGTGGTGGGTGAAACGCCGGGCGGGGGCCGCGGCCGGCCGGTACACCGTTATATGCTGACGCGCGCCGCCCAACCGCACGGGCTGGGGCGGCTGGCGAGCGCCCTGCTGGAGGACCTAGGCGGCGGCAAGCGGCAAGCGGCCGGGCTGGCGCGGCTGGCGGCACGGCTGGCTGGGGAAGCGGACGAGCCGCGCGGCCCATTGACCGGGCGGCTGACCCACGCTGCCGAACGACTGACGGCGCTGGGCTATGAAAGCCATTGGGAGGCACACACGGACGGGCCGCAAATCCTGCTGGGGCGCTGTCCGTATGCCGCCATTCTGGACGACCACCCCGAACTGTGCCGGATGGATGCGCAGTTGCTGGAAACCCTGACCGGGGAAGCAGTGGAGCAGACCGCCAAAATCGCCCGGCGGCCGGAGGGGCCAGCGGCGTGTGTGTTTGCGCTGCGGCGCGGCAGATGAGGCGGCGAATCGTGGCGGCGAGCCTCCTACCTGCGTAGGATGCCCGAAAAAGGGGCGCATGGTAAGATTCCGAGCGGGTTCCGTAATCCCCCCACTCTAATGAAGCACACCCTCATCTCACTCGTAATCATTCTGGCAATGCTCGGTACGCCGCGGGGCGCGACGGCCAAGCAACTCACCGCCTATGCCAGCCCGGCCACGCCGGGCCAGGTGATCGCGGCGATTAACGCCTACCGCTCGGCCAATGGCCTGTACTCCTACACCCAGAACAGCACCCTGGCGCTGATTGCGCAGGGCCAGGCCGATTACCAGGCCAGCATTGGCACGGTGACGCACGAAGGGCCGGGCGGCACACGCCCGCGCGACCGGGCGATTGCGGCCGGTTATGGCGGCGGGGCGACGGTGTTCGTCTCTGAAATCATCTATGGCGGCGGGGATGGCAGCGTGGAGACCGCCATCACCTGGTGGAAGAACAGCCCGCTGCACAATGACCAGATGCTCGCCAGCACTTATATTGAAATTGGGGCGGGCGTGGCGAGCAACGGCAGCCGCAACTACTACACAGCCGTGATGGGCTATGTGGCCGGGGCGGTTCCGGCGGGGATATCGGGCGAGAATCAGAACAATGTCGGCAACAACAGTGGCAATTCGGGGGATGCCAGCAGCGCGCCGCCGACGGTGGTGGTGGCAGCCGCTCCGGCGGTGGTCATCATCCCGGCGATTGCGGCCACGCCCCAGGCGGATGGCTCGATTGTACATATCATCCGCACCGGGCAGGCCTTGTGGAATGTGGCGGCGGTGTACGATGTGCCGCTGCAAACGATTCTGGAATTGAACGGCCTGCCGGAGTGGGCGTTTGTACACCCGGGCGATGAAATCCTGGTGCGGCCAGCGACGAGTGAAACCAGCGCCAGCGCTCCGGAAGAGGTCGCTACGGCTGGCACGGGCGTGAATGTCCCGACCGATCAGGAGACCCCGGCCGCGCCCAGCACGCCCCAGCCCACCAGCAGCGGGCCAGTGGCGGCTGTGCCTTCGGGCGGTGGGCCGCAAACGCCGGTGATTGGCGAGGCGGTGGTGATTGCCGCCGAGAACGGGGCAGCGGACGCAGCAAACCTGACCGATGGCGAGGTCGAACCGGGCCAAACCGACACAGGGGCGAGCACGCCCGGCGAACCCGGCCTGCTGGACAACCCGGCGGCGCGCTGGGTGGTGATTATCGCCTTTGCGGCGATTCTGGCGGTGGTAGTTTTGGGGGCGATCCCGAGCCGGCCGGCTGAACGCCCGGCGGATGATGACCCGGTGCGGTAGGGGGAGAGGTAATTGGTAATTGGTAATTGGTAATTCGTAAATAGCAATAAGTCATTGTCGAAATGTGTTGGAGTCGAGGTTCAATATGAATCTCCGCTAAAGCGTCGACGCCAATCTGTACTGTGGCGCGGGTACAATTGCGGCGTGACCGACACGCCCACCGAGACCCCCGCCGCCTCCCCCCACCCCACCCGCCGGGCCGAATTCTGGGCCGGGGCGCGGGCGACTATTCCGCTGATTATCGGGGCAATTCCGTTTGGCATCATCTTTGGCGCGGTGGCGATTGCCCCGGCGGGCAAGCTCTCGCCGCTGGCGACGGCCGCCATGAGCGCCTTTGTCTTTGCCGGTTCCTCGCAGTTCATCGCCGCCGGGCTGGTGGCCGCCGAAACCGGGGTGTGGGTCATCATCCTCACGACCTTCGTGGTCAATTTGCGCCACGCATTATATTCCGCCACCCTCGCCCCACACATGAAGCATCTTTCGCAGCGCTGGCTGCTGCCGCTGGGCTTCTGGTTGACGGATGAGACTTTCGTGGTGGCGGCCCAGCGTTACCACCAGCGGGATGGCGCGCCCTTCAAACACTGGTACATCCTCGGTTCGGCGGTCTTCATGTACGCCAACTGGCAACTGTGTACCTGGCTGGGGATCCTGGTCGGCCAGCAGATTGAAGACCTCGCCCGCTGGGGGCTGGACTTCGCCATGATTGTGACCTTCATCGGGATGGCGGTGCCGATGGTGAAGAATCGCCCCACCCTGCTGGCGGTGCTGGTGGCGGGGGCGACGGCGGTTATCGCCTATCCGCTGCCCAACCGGCTGGGGCTGATGCTGGCGGCGGTGCTGGGCGTGGCGGCCGGGGCGCTGGCCGAGCGCAGCTGGCCGGTGCGGGAGTAATCCATGACCGGCACAGAAATCCTGCTGATTCTGGGGATGGCGGCGGTGACCTTCGGAGTGCGCTACCTGACGCTGGCGGCCTTGAGCCGCACCACCTTGCCGGAACCCATCTTCCGCGCCTTGCGCTATGTGCCGCCAGCGGTGCTGACGGCCATCATCGTGCCGAATGTGCTGCTGGTGGAGGGCGAACTGGCGGTGCAGGCCAGCAACGCGCCGCTGGTCGCCAGCATTGTGGCGGCGCTGGTGGCGTGGCGCAGCCGCAACCTGCTGCTGACGATTACGCTGGGGATGCTGGCGTTGTGGGGCTGGAAGGCGATGACTGGTAATTAGTAATTGGTAATTGGTAATTAGCAAGAAAGGTAGAGAGGTACACAGGTAAACAGGGAGACAAGGGGGGGGAAGCGAGCAATGGGGCGGGATTGGATACAATAGGGGCAACTCACATGCAACGAGGAGAAACGCCATGACCGAGCAAGCCATCCGCAGCCGGAACGAAATCCCCGAAGCCGATACCTGGGATTTGGAAAGCATCTACCCCACCCGGGCCGAGTTTGAAGCCGCCTTTACCCAAACCGAAGCCGACCTGGCGAAAGTCTCGGCTTTCAAGGGGCGGCTGGCCGAAGGGCCGGCGACGCTGCTGGGCTACTTCACGACGCTCGAAGCGGTGGTGAGCGAGGTCGGTAAGCTGTTCGTGTACAGCCGGCTGAAATACGCCACCGACACGACCGATTCGGAGGCCGCGGCGCTCAACGACCGCGGCGGCGGGCTGTTCGCCCGCTTTGGGGCGGCGGCGGCCTTCGCCGAGCCGGAACTGATGGCGATTGGCTTTGACACCCTGCGCGAGTGGTTGCAGCAGGAACCCAAGTTGCTGGTCCTTAATCAATACCTCAACGAACTGGAGCAACGCGCCGCCCATGTGCGCTCCAGCGAGGTGGAAGAATTGCTGGGGGCGGTGCGCGAACCCTTCAGCACCGCATCGGCCACGCATGGCATTCTGGCGAATGCCGACCTGACCTTTGAGGCGGCGTTGGATTCGGCGGGGAAACTGCATGAGGTCGCCCACAGCAGCATCAGCCAGCACAGCGGGATGCTGTTCTACAGCACCGACCGCGAGCTGCGCCGCAATGCCTGGCAGAATTATGCCGATACCCACCTGGCCTATAAGACCACCATGGCGAATGCGCTGGCGGCAGGCGTGAAGCAGAACGTTTTCATGGCGCGCGCCCGCAAGTACGATACGGCGCTGGAAGCGGCGCTGGGGGCGGGCTTCATCCCGACCGAAGTCTTCCACAGCCTGATTGAAACCTACAAGGCCAACATCCCGACCTGGCACCGCTATTGGGCGGTGCGCCAGAAGGCGCTGGGGCTGGACGAGATGCACATCTACGATACGCGGGCAGCCCTGACCGAGAACATGCCGACGCTGTCTTTTGATAAAGCCTTTGAGTGGATCAGCGAAGGCATGAAGCCGCTGGGCGAGGAGTATGTGGGCATCATGCGCAACGGGGTGCTGGAAGAACGCTGGGTGGACCGCTACCCGAACAAGGGCAAACGCAGCGGGGCGTTTTCCTCCGGGTTCTATGGCACGCATCCGTTTATCCTGATGTCGTACAACAATGACATCTTCGGCTTGAGCACGCTGGCGCACGAACTCGGCCACTCAATGCATTCGTATTTCAGCCGCCGCGAGCAGCCGCTGCTTTACGCTGACTACGGGCTGTTCGAGGCCGAGGTCGCCTCCAACTTCAATCAGGCGCTGGTGCGCGACCACCTGCTGAAAACCCAGACCGACCGCGATTTGCAGATTGCGATTATCGAAGAAGCGATGAGCAATTTCCACCGCTACTTCTTCCTGATGCCAACCCTGGCGCAGTTTGAGTTGGAAATCCACACCCGGGTGGAGCGCGGTCAGGCTCTGACGGCGCAGAGCCTGAATGACCTGATGGCCGACCTGCTGGCCGAGGGCTACGGCCCGGGCGTGGTGGTAGACCGGGAGCGGGCAGGCTCGCTGTGGATGCAGTTCTCGGTCCATATGTACCTGAATTTCTATGTCTTCCAGTACGCCACCGGTATCTCGGGGGCGCACGCGCTGGCCGAGCGGGTGCTGAACGGCGGCGCAGATGAACGCAACGCCTACCTTTCCATGCTGGAGGCCGGTGGCAGCGTGTACCCGCTGGACGCCCTGAAACTGGCGGGCGTGGACCTGACCGGGCCGGAAGCGGTCGAAAAGACCTTTGCCGTGCTGGCCGAGTACGTAGACCGGCTGGAAAAACTGGTCGGCTGAAGATGACCAGCCACCAGACCTTTACCAGCACGGCCCGCGGCCTGAACCGCCAGCACCCGGCCCTGCGCCTGTTCGAGAAGGCCAAGAAATTCGGCATCTGGAACCCGAGCGACA
>JANJTX010000105.1 GCA_024710875.1 Anaerolineales bacterium
CACAAGGGGCTAGGCTACGGGTAGGTTCGGGGGCATGGAGGAGGGCGACCGCAGGTCGCCCCTACGGTTGGCGGGTGAGTTTTTGAGTTTCTCTGTGGCTCTGTGGTTAAGAACGCCAGCAAATCGGCCAGATTACGGATGGCGGGGGATGGCCCGCACCAACTCATGCGGAATCGCATGCACCGTGTGCCCGTCCAGCCCGGTCATTGTCTCGGCCGCCAGCAGGCAATTCCAAATCGCCTCGGCCGTCGCTTCCGCCGCCGCATCCAGCAACGGGTTGATGTGCTCATTCGGTAACATCCGCACCGCCACCGGTTCAGCGGCATGCGCCGGGATGACGTTGGCGGTCGAAAGCGCAAAGAAAATCTCGCCGCTGGCATCGTGGCCGTACGAGCCCACCTGGGCCACGCCCACCGTAGCGCGCTGCGCCAACCGGCGGCACTGCGCCGGCAGCAGCGGCGCATCCGTCGCCAGCAACACGATGATGGATGAACTACTGGCAAACTCTTCGCCCCACACCGTCGGCACGATGTCCGCCGGGATCTGCCGCCCGATGGGGAAGCCATCCAGCCGCAACTCTTCCCGGCTGCCCTGGTTGGCCTGCACCAACGCCCCCAGCATGAACTCGCCGGACTTCGTGCGCACCCGCCGCGACGACGTGCCGATGCCGCCCTTGAACTCATGGCAAATCATGCCCGTGCCGCCGCCCACGTTGCCCTCCGCCACCGCGCCGCCGGCCGCCGAGTCCAGCGCGGCGTACACATCCGCCGCCGTCAGGTGCGCCACCGAGAGGTCCGAGAGCCAGCCATCCCAGGTCTCGGCCACCACCGGCAGGTCATTGCCGCCGCTGTTAGGCAGGTCATGCTCGAACATGTAACGGATGAGCGCATCCCGCACCATGCCCAGTTCATAGGTATTGGTGATGGCAAACGCCCCGCCAAAAATGCCGGTTTCATGGACGTAGTGCAGGCCGGTCATCTCGCCATTGCCGTTGAAGGTGTGGCTGGCGGCGAAACACCGCTGCCCCCAGGAGTCCCGGCCGCGTGGCAGCACCACGGTCACGCCCGTGCGGGCGGTGGCGGGCTGGTCGCGCACGATGGTCGCATGCCCGACGGTCAGTCCGGGCACATCGGTGATGGCGTTGAGCGGGCCGGGCGGGTGCTGGCCGAGGGAGAGGTTGAGGTCGCGCAGACGAGTCATGGGGTTATTTTACACGGGGACGAAAGCCTATTTGAGATAGATACGGTCGGGGTCGAGGGCGCGCAGCAGGGCGAGTTCCTCGGCGGTCGGGGCGGCGGTGGTGGTCAGGTCGGGGGCGATTTGCAACGGCCAGCCGGTAGCGGCGCGCGCCTGCTCGACGGTGATGCCCGGGTGCAGGGCCGCCAGCACCAGCTCGCCGGATGCGTCCGGGCGCAGCAGGCCGAGGTCGGTGACGACCGCCTGCGGGCCGCTACCGGGCAGGGCGCGCCGGGCTGGCCCGTGACCGAGCGAGGTCTGAAAATCGACCCTCTCCGGGAAGCGGCGCGGCTGATGCGGGGTGATGATGAAGCAGCGCTTGGCGAAAGCGGCGATTTCCATCGAGCCGCCCGAACCTGGCAGGCGCGTTTTCGGGTGAGCGTAGTCGCCAATCACGGTGGCGTTGATGTCGCCATAGCGGCCAATCTGCGCCCCGCCCAGAAAACCGACATCCACCAGGCCGCGCTGGAGGTACAGGGCGAAAATGTCATACATGCTGGTCACGGCCGTCGCGCCGGTGACGAGGGTCGGGTCCCCGATGGAGAGCGGCAGGCGTTCCGGCCGCGCCCCAATGACGCCGGCTTCATAGATGAGAGTCAGGTTGGGGGCGTGGGTGCGCAGGGCGAGGTTGCAGGCCAGGTTCGGCAGCCCGACGCCGACAAAGACGACTTCGCCATCCTGCAGCAGGCGGGCGGCGTTGACGGCCATCAGTTCAGCGGGGGAGTAGGCGGGCGCGGGGGTCATGCATAGCCGCCATAATCAACTTCGCCGCTGGGGCGCGGGGCGGGCGTCAGGCGGGCGTGGGCAGCCGAGCCGAGTTTGGCCCAGTAGGCCGCCCGGTCGGGCAAGGCGTAGACCCACTCTTCCAGCCAGGCGTGCAGGCGGACTTCGTCCTGGCTCAGGGCATCCCACTCCAGATAGAAAGCGTTGTCGCGGTCGTAGTAGCCCTGGGCGTAGGACGGGTGGGCGGCGTGCGGCACATGGCAGACGGCGGTCACGATGAGGCCGGGAATTAGCGTGCGGTTGGGGTCGCGGCGGATGACGTCTTCATCCACGATTTCCTCGGCGGTGAGGATGACGCGGCGGGCGGCGAAGGCGGCCTCCTTCTGCTCGCCGAGGATGCCCCACAGGTGGGCGTTGCCGTGCACGTCGGCGCGCTGGACGTGCAGGATGGCGACATCCGGATGCAACGCGGGCAAGGCGACCACGTCCGGGCCGCCGTAAGGGTCAGGGATGGTTTTGTAAGCAGGGTTGACGGCGGCGAGGGACTCGGCACCGGTGGGGCGCAGGGGCAGGAAGGGCAGGCCAGCGGCGGCGGCGGCGAGGCGGGTAATCATGCCGAAGTGGGAGTACTCCTCCCATTCGAGCGCGCCAGATTCAACGAGGCGGCGCAGCACATGTAGCGAGCCAACCCCCGGGTTGCCCATATAAGAGAAGATGATTTTCCGGGCGCAGCCGGCCGCGGCCATTTGGTCATAAATGATATCGGGCGTGGCACGGGCGAGGGTGAGGTCGCGGCGGCCCTGGCGGATGATTTCATGCCCGGCGGCGAAGGGGATGAGGTGGGTGAAGCCGGCCAGGTAGAGCAGGTCGCCATCATGGACGTGGGTGGCAATGGCACTGGCGAGGTCGGTAAGTTTGGGCATGGGGAGGGCGGTAAATGGTAACTAGTAATATGTGCGATTATTGGGGGTCGATGAGGAGGCAGGCGGCGGTGTGGGTGGCGGAGAGGGGGATTTCGGGCGGGTCGGTGTGCTTGCAGTGCTCTTCAGCGATGGGGCAGCGGGGGTGGAAGCGGCAGCCGGAGGGCAGGTGGATGGGATTGGGCGTCTCGCCCTGCAAGATCTGGCGTTTCTGGCGCAGGCGCGGGTTGGGTACCGGCACGACCGAGAGCAGGGCGCGGGTGTAGGGATGGCGCGGGCTCTTCAGGATTTCGGCGGTGGCGCCGATTTCCACGATGCGGCCGAGGTACATGACGGCGATGCGGTCGGCGAAGTGGGCGATGGTGCCGAAGTCGTGGGTGATGAAGAGAATCGAGATGCCCTGTTTGGCGCGCAGGTCGGCGAGGAGATTGAGGATTTCGGCGCGGATGCTGACATCCAGCATGGAGACGGGCTCGTCGGCGAGCAGGACGGTGGGCTCCAGCACGAGGGCGGCGGCAATGGCGACGCGCTGGCGCTGCCCGCCGGAGAGCTGGTGCGGCAGGCGGTGAAGGAAGGAATCGGCGGGTTTGAGGCCGGCATCTTCCAGGGCGCGGATGACGCGGGCGTGGCGTTCGGCGGGGGCGGGGAAGAGGCGGTGGACGACGAGCGGCTCGGCGACGATTTCGGCGATGGTCATCAACGGGTTGAGGGATTCGTAGGGGTCCTGGAAGACCATCTGGATGCGGCGGTGCATGTCTTTGAGGGCCGGACCGCGCAGGCCGGTGACGTTCTGGCCTTCAAAGTGGATTTCGCCGGCGGTGGGGGTTTCGAGGCCGAGCAGGGTGAGGGCGAGGGTGCTTTTGCCGCAGCCGGATTCGCCGACGAGTGCAAGGATTTCGCCGCGCCCGATTTCGAGGTTGACGCCATCCACGGCGCGGACGAGGGCGGGGTGGCGGTCAAAAAGGCCGGGGCGGCCGGCGGCAAAGTGTTTATGGAGGTCGCGCAGGGCGAGGGCAGGGGTGTCTTGATTCATATTAACCACAGAGACACGGAGACACAGAGAAAGTCAACGGCAAATTCAAGGCGCTTGACCAATTGGAGCTGATTCATCGGTTTGCGTCGCTTTCAAGAAGATGGCAGGAAGCGAGGTGATTGGGGGAGACGGTGAGCAGGGCGGGTTGTTGGATGTGGCAGCGTTCAAAGACGTGCGGGCAACGGGGGGCAAAACGGCAGCCGGGGGGCAGGTCATCCGGGCGGGGCGGGTAGCCGGGGATGCTGTTGAGGGCGGTCTGGGGCTGGGTGAGGTCGGGGAAGGCTTTGAGTAGTTCCTGAGTGTAGGGGTGGCGGGGCTGGTTGAAGATGGTGTCTACATCGGCGTATTCGGCAGTGACGCCGCCGTACATGACGAGAACCTTATCGCACAGTTCGGCGACCACGCCCAGGTCGTGCGTGACGAAGATGACGGCGAGGCCGAGCTGGCGGCGCAGATTGTCGAGCAGGTCAAGGATCTGGGCCTGAATCATGACATCCAGGGCAGTGGTGGGTTCGTCGGCGATGACGATTTCCGGGGAGCAGGCGAGGGCCATGGCAATCATGGCGCGCTGGCGCATGCCGCCGGAATACTGGTGGGGGTACTGGCTGGCGCGACTGGGGGCAATGCCGACGAGGTCGAGCAGTTCGGCGGCGCGGGTTTGAACTTCGACGGGGGTCATGAAGGGGTAATGGCGGCGGATGGCCTCGCCAATCTGGTAGCCGATGGTGGTAACCGGGTTGAGGGCATTCATGGCACCCTGGAAAATCATGGCGATGTGCCGCCAGCGGATGTCGGCCATTTCATCTTCGGAGAGGGTCAGGAGTTCACGGTTGTTGAATTTCACCGAGCCGTTGACGATGTAGCCCTGGGGCGAGAGCAGGCGCAAGAGGGCGAGACTCAAGGTGGTTTTGCCGCAACCGGACTCGCCGACGAGGCCGAGGGCTTCGCCGGGTTGAAGGGTGAAGGAGACCTGCGAGACGGCGTGGGCGGGTGCGCGGCCGGGGACGCGGAAGTCTACGGAGAGGTCGGTGACGGAGAGGAGGGGGGCGGTGGTCATGGGGCGGGGTCAGGCGGGGTAGTGGGCAGGGAGACCATGCGGGGGTGGCCGGTGAGGTGATGCCATTCGGTACGGGGGTTGATGACCTGCTCCAGGCCGTGACCGAGGAGGGTGAAGCCGAGGACGAGCCAGACGATGCCAAAACCGGGGGTAACGAGCGCCCACCAGGCGCGGGCACTCATGGCGCCGCGGCTGAAGGCGTAGTTGAGCATCTGGCCCCAACTGACCACGGTGGGGTCTGACAGGCCGAGGAAAGAGAGGGCGCTTTCGTTGAGGATGGCGAGCGAGATAATCAGGACGCTATTGACGACCAGCAGCGGCAGCACCAGCGGGAAAATATGTCGGCGAAGGATGTGGAGATGCCCGGCGCCGACGGAGCGCGCCCGCAGGACGTATTTACGTTCCTTGAGGGTGAGAGTCTGGGCGCGCACCAGGCGGGCGGTGGTGGTCCAGCCGAGCAAGCCAATGACGAGGATGATGTTGAGCAAGCGCGGGCGGGTGATGGCAACGATGACCACGGTGAGGGGCAGGTCCGGGATGACGAGCATGATGTCGGTGAGGCGCATAAGGATGCGCTCGGTGCGGCCGCCGAAGTAGCCAGCGGCAATGCCGAGCGAGCCGCCGATGACGATGGAAATAAAGGAGGCGAAAACGCCGACGATGAGGGAGACGCGGGCGCCAAAGATGAAGCTGCTCAAGACATCCTTGCCGGCATCATCCGTGCCGAGGAGGTGGGCCGGGCCGGGTTTCTGGTAGATGGAGTCAATGGTAATCTGGACGGATTCGGCCGGGTCGTAGGGGGCAATGAGCGGAGCAAACAGAGCGGCCAGGATGGCGAGGGCGAGCATGAGGAACCCGGCGACTGCGATGCGGTTGCGGGCGAAGGTGCGCCAGAAAGATGCGCCGGTAAGGAGGATGGGTTGCTCGGCCATGTTATTCGGTGCGGACGCGCGGGTCGAGCCACGAGTAGACGAGGTCGGCGGCGAGGTTGGCAAGGATTACGCTGACGGCCAGCAGGAGGAAGGCACCCTGGAGCATGGGGTAATCGCGCTGACCAACGGCGTTGTAAATGGCGCCGCCGAGGCCGGGCCAGGAGAAAACTGTTTCAATCTGGATGGCGCCAGCGACAGTGAAGCCGAGGTTAAGGGCAATGAGGGTCACCATCGGAAGCATGGCGTTGCGCAGGGCGTGGTCTTTGAGAATCTGGAAGGTGTGGAGGCCCTTGGCTTTGGCGGTGAGGATGAAATCTTCAGAAAGCACATCCAGCAGAGTGGAGCGCATGATGAGCATGTATTCGCCGAGGAATACAATGGTGTAGGTGAGGGTGGGCAGGATGAGGTGACGGCCGACATCCTGAAGCATGGCCCAGGTATCCGGAAAATTGACGCCGGGGGTGATGCGGCCACCAATGGGCAGGGCCAGTTGCGTGCTGCCCCAGAACAGCAAGATGATGCCGAGCCAGAAAGTTGGCAGACTCCAGGCGAGCAGGCTGAAGAGCAGGGCGGCGAAGTCCAGTTTGGTGCGGGCTTTCCAGGCGGCGGCAACGCCGAGGGCGATACCGAGGATGATGGCGAGAATCTGGCCAAGGCCAATCAGCAGGAGGGTGTTCCAGAGCATTTGACCGAGGAGTTCGGCGACGGGGCGGTTGTTGTGGTACGAAATACCCAGTTCACCCTGGGCGAGATTGCTGATATAGATGAAGAACTGGGTGTCAAAGGGGTTGATGGCGCAGGGGCCGGCCTCAAAAGGGTTGAGCGCCTGAACACAGTTGATGACGGGTTTATCCAGCCCGAAGCGGGAGCGGATGGCCTCGACGGCTTCGCGGGTGAGGCGGGGGTCA
>JANJTX010000119.1 GCA_024710875.1 Anaerolineales bacterium
AAAAAACTCGCCCTGACTGCCTGCATGCGCAAACTTCTCTCTATTCTTAACGCCATGGCACGCGATAACTCCCCTTGGATCTGTCCCGTAGCTCTTGACGCCTAACACAGTTGACGCCTAACACAGTTGCTCTGTGGTTAAATCCTTCCGCAATCGCCCCCAATTACCAATCCAAAATCCCCCTACGCCTGCCGCGCGATCAGCCGCCGCGCCAGTTCTTCCAGCGCCGCACCGGCCTCGGCCTCCGGCCCGGCCTCGCTCAGGGCGGTCAGAGCCGCCTCGGTCAGCCGGTCGGCCTCGCGCTGGATGTACTCGCGCGCCCCTTCCACTTCCAGTTGCAAGGTCATGCCCGGCAGGTCTTCGGCGGTCAGCGGCCCCTGCGCCCAGCGCTCCGCAAACGCGCCATGCTGCTCCAGCGCGTACAGCACTGGCAACGACTTCTTGCCCGCCAGCAGGTCGCTCTCGGCGGATTTGCCGGTCAGGGCGGCATCGCCCCAGATGCCGAGGTAGTCGTCATACACCTGAAACGCCAGCCCCAGTTGCTCGCCAAACTGGCGGTAGCACGCCCGGCGGTCTGCGCTGGCCCCGCCAAGCAAGGCCCCCAGCTCGGTGCAGGCCGCCAGCAGGGCGGCGGTCTTGCCGCCAATCATCGGCCAGTAATCGGCCGGGGTCAGGTCGCTGCGGCCTTCATACGAGAGGTCCAGATACTGCCCCTGCGTCAGCGTCAGGCTGGCCTGCGGCAAGATATGGTGCGCCGCCAAAGCCTGCTCGGCGGGCACGCGCCCGGCCAGCCGTTGCAGTGCCAAATGCGCCAGCGCAAACAGGGCATCCCCGGCGTTAATTGCCTGCGCCACGCCCACCATCGTCCACAGCGTCTTGCGGCCGCGCCGCAGTGGGCTGTCGTCCTGAATGTCATCATGAATCAACGAAAAGTTATGGATGAGTTCGACCGCCGCGCTGGCGGGCAGGGCCGCCTGCCACGCGCCGCCGGCCGCCGCGGCGCTCAACAGTACCAGCAGGGGCCGCACGCGCTTGCCCTGCGCTTTCGGGCCGGCGCCCTCGCCCTCCCAGCCCATATGATAGGCCAGCATGTGGGCGTACTCGGCCAGCCCGTGGCCCTCGGCGGCCGCCACGCAGGCCTGCAATTCCTGCTCCACGGCCGGCAGCATGTCGGCCTGGCGCGCCTCCAGCAGGGCGGCGGGGTTCGGGGCGATGCTCATCGTTCCACCAGCGGCGTGCGTTGCAGGGCGGCGATATCGCCCGCCCCGGCCGTGAACATCGTAATCTGGATTTCACGCCGAATCAGGGCGATGGCTTCCACCGTGGCTTCCAGCGACACATTGGCAGCCTTCAGGAACGGCCCGGCCAGCCCACCGGCCTGCGCCCCCAGCGCCACACACTTGGCGATGTCCAGCCCGCTGCGCAGCCCGCCGGAAGCCAGAATCGGCCACTCCGGCAGGGCGGCATGAATTTGTTCAATCGAGTCAGCCGTCGGGATGCCCCAGCCGATGAAGGCCGCCGCTAGTTGGCGCTGGAAGTCGGTCTGCGCCCGGTGCATCTCCACCTGGCTCCAGGAGGTGCCGCCCGCCCCGGCCACATCAACCGCCGCCACTCCGGCTTCGTGCAGCCGTTTGGCGGTGCTGGCGCTGAAGCCCCAGCCGACCTCTTTGGCGATTACCGGCACGGGCAGGGCGCGGCACACCGCCGCTACCTTGTCCAGCAGGCCGGCCCAGCGGGTATCGCCCTCGGGTTGCACCGCTTCCTGCAGGGCGTTGAAATGCAAAATCAGGGCGTCGGCCTGGATCATATCTACCGCGGCCTGGCACTGCGCCACACCGTAGCCGTAGTTGAACTGCACCGCCCCCAGGTTGGCGAACAGCAAAATATCCGGGGCGTAGGCCCGCACCTTAAAGGTTTCCGCCAGGGCGGGTTCTTCAATCGCCGCCCGCTGCGAGCCCAGCCCCATCCCGATGCCGGCCTGCTGGGCGGCTTCGGCCAGGGTGCGGTTGAGCTGGGCGGCTTCGGGCGTGCCGCCGGTCATGGAGGAGATAAACAGCGGGGCGTTCAGCGTCTTGCCGAACAGGGTCACACGCGTATCTACCGCATCCAGATCCAGTTCGGGCAGGGCTTCATGAATAAAATGAAGACGCTCCAGCCCCGTGGTGAGGCTGGAGGCGACATTTTCTTCGAGGTTGATGCGAATGTGTTCGTACTTACGGGAACTGGTAGGCGTAACTTTTGGCATGAGGCGGTGTTCCTGTGGAGTGAACGCAATCTTACCAGCCCGAAATAGGCCTGTCAACCAATGCTTGACAGGAACCCCCAACAAGGGTTAAATGGGCGTGTTGGATTGACAAATTTCCCGGACGGAGGAGTACCATGTCTGAAACCTTTAATGAAGTGAAAGCCATCATCGTTGACCTGCTCGGCACGGACGAGGCCAAAATTACGATGGACGCCAAGTTTCGCGAGGACCTGGAGGCCGATTCGCTCGACATCGTCGAGTTGATTATGGCTTTCGAGGATAAGTTCGGCAGCGAAATCTCGGACGAGGCCGCCCAGAACATCTCTACGGTGGGCGAAGCGGTCAACTACATCGACAGCCAGAAGGGCTAACCTGCGCGGCTGTTCCATCTGTAACAGAAAGCGACCCTTGCGGTCGCTTTTTTGTTTGTACTTTGTCATTCCAAACGCAGTGAGGAATCCCGGCCACGCTGCTTTTTCCAGAATATTGGCGGGTAAACGAAATACACGAATTCAGAGTCGAAGCTTTAGCCCAAAATTTATTTTTCCATCCAGCAAACTATAAGAACTTAGTGGGCCGGGATTCCTCGCGTTGCTCGGAATGACAAAATTAATCCCTACCCCGCCTCTTTGGGCTGGATGCGCAGGCGCACGGTAAAAGTCGTACCCTTGCCCGGCTCGCTCTTCACATCAATCTGGCCGTGGTGCTGCTCAATCACCTGGCGCGCAATCGGCAGACCGAGGCCAATCCCCCCAAACAGATGTCCGTCGTACTCCTCGGTACGCCAGAAGCGCTCCCAGATTTTGTCCATGCTGTCTGCTGAAATGCCAATCCCGCCATCCTGAATCGCCACCCACACATACACCGGGTTCTGGTCCACCGTGATGCTCACCTCGCCGCCGTTCAGGCTGAACTTGAAGGCATTGTTGAGGATGGCGCGAAAGGCGCGTTCCAAACTCTTGGCATCCCCCGGGATTTGCGGGAGGTTGGGGGCAATTTGCAGCCGGTGACCGACCTGCACTTCTTCGCCAAAGGCCTTCTCGGCCTCCAGCGCCGCAGTCACAATCTGGCCCAGGTCCAGCGGCTCAAAGTCTGAAAGAATCAGGTCCATCTCCTGCAGAAACAGGATGTCATTGGTGAGCGTCACAATCTGGCTGATGTTGCGCGAAACTGTGTCCAGCCCGGCTTTCAGGCCTTCGCCTTCCATCATTCCCATGCTGATAATCTGCATATAGCCGGAAGCCGAAGCCAGCGGGGTGCGCAGTTCGTGGGCAATCGTGGTCAGGAACTCGCGACGGGCGCGTTCCAGCTCGGCCAGTTGGTGGTAGGCCTCGGCCAGTTCGGCGGCCTTCTTGCGCAGGTCTTCAATCGCCATGTCGTCGTTTTCACGCAGGCGGCGGCTGACCTCGCGCACCATCGCCAGGGCCATGCTCGGGCTGTGGTTGAGGGCTTCTTCAAAGCCGTCCTTGTCAATCGCCAGCACGGATACATCCGTAATGGCGGTGATGGTGGCGGCGCGCGGGGCGGCGTGTATCAGCGCCATCTCGCCGAAGAAGTCGCCCGGCCCCAGGTATTTCAGCAGCCGGTCTTCCGAGGCGTTGATGACCTTGGTGACTTTTACATCGCCTTCCAGCAGAATGTAAAAAACGTGCTCAATATTGCCCTCAATGGTCAGGCGGCTACCGGGCGGGTGGCGCTCGGCGCGCCCCTGCGAGAGCAGTGAATCGGTCTCGTCTTCCGGGATGCCGGGAAAGGCTTTTTTGAGTGCCTTGCGGGCAATCGCGTCGCTAGTCAGCATCGGGCTCTTCCGGTTTGCGTTCGTAGAACACCAGCAAAGTATTGCCATACTTGCGTTCATCAAACAACTCAAAGTGCTGCAATTCTACAACCGCTGATTCGCGCGGGTCAATCTGGGCAACCACCCAGCCGTCATCTACCACCCAGGCCGGGTTGGCATCCAGTGTTTCCAGCGCTTTGCGCCACAGCCCCTTGTACTGGGGCGGGGCGATGTAGACATAGTCAAAGACTCGGGTCGGGCGGCGGCCGAGCAGGGCAAACGCATCGCCCTGAATCACCTGCGCCCGGTCGGCAAAATGCGTGCTCTCGAGGTTGGCATGGATGGTTTTGATTGCCGCCCGGCTGTTGTCGCTGAACTGCACAAAATCCGCCCCGCGGCTCAAGGCTTCAATTCCGACTGCGCCGGTTCCGGCAAACAGGTCCATGAATACCGCCCCCGGCAGGTGCGGGGCGAGGATATTGAAGAGCGATTCCTTGGCCCGGTCGGTGATCGGCCGGGTGCCGTCGCCGGGTACATCCGCCAGGCGCAGGCCGCGCGCCGTGCCGGCGATAATCCGCAGGGGTTTACGCTGGCTCATTTTTTAGCCACCTTTTTGGTCTTCTTCTTTGCCGCCGGTTTGGCTGCTGGCTTCGCCTTTCCTTTCGCCGCCCCCAGAGCGCTGGCGATTTCATTTTCTTCGCGTTCCTGGTCGTCAAAGTACTGGTCCATATACGCCGAGCGCCGCAGGCGCAATGCCATCGGCGTGACCTGGCGGATGTCATCTTCGGTTACCTCGGTGCGGCCCGCGGCGGCAGCCAGGGCGCGAGCGGCTTCAAACAGCGTAATCTCCGCCCGCAGTGAGTCAATCCCGAGGCCCTGCACCAGCTTCAACCCAATCTGGGCCACATCATCCGGCAGTTGCACCTGCGGCAGCAGGGCCCGGGCGCTTTCGATTTCATCGCGCGCCAGCAGGGTTTCTTCCACAAAGCCTGCCACCACCTGCTTGGGGTTGGTGATGTACGCCCGCGCCCGGCGGTAGGCTTCCAGCCGTTCGTCGGCGTTTTCCAGGCCGCGCACCAGCAGCCGCAGACCAAAGCGGTCCAGGATTTGCGGCCGCAGGCGGCCCTCCTCCGGGTTCATCGTGCCAATCAGGGTGAAGCGCGAGCGGTAGGTGGCAGTGACTGCCGCCCGCCGCACGGTGTAAGCCCCCTGGGCGGCGGCGTCCAGAATGGCATCCACCACTTCATCCGCCAGCAGGTTGACTTCATCCACATACAGCAGGTTGCGGTCGGCGTGCGAAAGAATCCCACGCCGGATGCGCATGCGCTGGTGTACGGCGGCGCGCTCATCCACGCTGCCAACCACATCATCCAGCCGGGCGTTGAGCGGCAACTCCACTAGCCGTACCGCCCGCAGGGCCGAAAGCGGCTCGCCGCGCCCGTATTTTTCTGCGCATTCCGGGCATACGGCATCCAGGCCGCCCACTTCCACATCCTCTTCCAGACAGCCAAAGTGGCATTTGCTCTGGTTCACCGAGGGCAGCAGGTCAATCAGGCTGCGCACGGCGGTGGTCTTGCCGGTGCCGCGCGGCCCAATCAGCAGCACGCCGCCCACCGCCGGGTTGATGAGCGCCAGCAGCAGGCCGAGCTTCATCTCCCATTGGCCCACCAGCGCCAGGAAGGGGTACGGCCACTGCTCGGCCAGCCCGGAATCGCCCTGGGTCGAGAGCGGCCCAAAGTGACGGCCGGTCACCCGGTCTATCAGGTCTTTAATCGAGCGAATATTGGAGGGGATGCCCTCGGAGGCACTGGGCGCGACGCCCGGGTCGCCGTCCGGGGTGGGGGGCAGGGGGAGTGCAGGGTCGGGGCGGTCTGCGGCGGTCATGCCTGCCCGTTCTTGTCCTGTTTTTCCGCCAGGCGGGCCTGTTTCAAGCGGTGGGTCTGGCGCGCTTCGCCGGCCTCAAAGCGGTCTTTTTCTTCATCGGTTTCGGGGATGACCGGCGGCACCGGTTTGGGGCGGCCGTTTTCATCCAGAGCCACATACACCAGGTAGGCCTTGTTGGTGTGCCAGCGCTGGCCGGTAATGACATTTTCGGCGTACACATTGACTTCGGTTTCCATCGAAGTGCGGCCGGTGTAGGAAACATCGGCTTCCAGAACCACCAGGTCGCCAATCCGAATCGGGTGCTTGAAGGTCATCTGGTCAATCGCCACCGTGACACAGCGCGAGTTGGAATGGCGGATGCAGGCCAGCCCGCCGGCTTCGTCCACCAGTTTCATAATCCAACCGCCGTGCACATTGCCCATCACATTTGCCTGGTCAGGCTGCATCATCTGCGAGAGGGTGATGTGGGAGGCTTTACAGGTCTTGCGGGGTGTTTCGGCCATCAGGGTCAGTCCATATCCGGCCGGAATTCGCCGGCATCTGCAGTGGGGAGGAGTTCGGGGTATTCGTCCAGCACGTCAATCGTGTCAAACGAGAGCTCGGCCATCATCGGCGGCAGCGGGGCGCTGGGCGGTGCCACTCGTTTCATTGGGTAGCCAGTCGGCACCGAAATCCGCTGCTTGGAATAGTCATAGGTCCGTTTGCGCAGGATGCGTGGGTCATTGGTGAGCGTGCCGACATACTCGCCCCGGATGGAGTACACCTCGCGTTGCGAGGTCACGAAGCCAATCGCCTCGCCATTCAGGTTGTAAATCATCGGGTACACCAGAAAGGCTTCGTAATCGCCGCGCGTGGTGTAAATCGGTATTGGCCGGCTCGGGTCAGTCATGCGGTCTCCTCACAGGCTGGATTATACCAACGCGAGCGCTGAATCAGACCTCGGCTGGGTGGCTTTCCACATCGTTGTAGGTCCAGTAACGATTGACGAAAAAATTCCAGAACATCACAATCACCACCACCGTGGCGAGGGCCAGATTTTCACCCAGAAAATGCTCCGGCAGGAAGGGCAGCGGCACCCGGTCAAACACCGCCACATAGGGTTCGTGAATCAGGCTGAATACGCCGGTACGAATGGCCAGCCCGGCAACATTCACCAGCCCATATTGCCCCATCTGTTGCATAAACGGCTTGGTGCGCGAATCCGGGTAAGTCCAGTAGCGGTTAAGCAGGAAGTTACTGGTGACGGCCGCCACAAAGGACAGCATATTGCTGGGTACGGCCGCCAGCCCCAGAACATTGCGTACCAGGTTGAAGACCAGAAAATCGACCCCAAAGCCAATCGCCCCCACCGTGGCGAACTTCAGGAATCGGGCGCGTTCACGCGGGTTTTTGAGCAGAATCATGGGTCAGGCCCCGGCTTGCTTGAAATAGGCGATGGTGCGCTGCAGGCCGTCTTCCAGAGCGACCTGCGGCTGCCAGCCCAGTACTGCCCGCGCCCGCGCCGTATCCGGCTGGCGGCGTTGCGGGTCGCCCTCGCCGCGCCGGTCCGGCAGGTAGGTTACGCCGGCGGTATTTCCGGTCAGGCGGTTAATTATTTCGGCGAACTCGTTCATGCTGGTCTCGGTGTCATTGCCGATATTGACCGGCTCATGTTCCTTGCTCAGCAGCAATTTCACGATGCCGTCAATCAGGTCATCCACATAACAGAATGACCGGGTTTGTTTGCCATCGCCGTAAATCGTCAGCGGTTGTCCCTGCAGTGCCTGGTGGATGAAGTTCGGCACCACCCGGCCATCGTCAATGTGCATGCGCGGGCCATAGGTGTTGAAGATGCGCACAATCGCGGTATTGACATTGTGAAAGCGGTGGTAGGCCATCGTCAGGGCTTCGGCAAAGCGCTTGGCCTCGTCGTACACCGAGCGCGGGCCAATCGGGTTGACATGCCCCCAGTAGTCCTCGCGCTGCGGGTGTTCGAGCGGGTCGCCGTAAATCTCGCTGGTCGAGGCCAGCAGGTAGCGGGCCTGGTTCGCCAGCGCAACGCCCAGCGTGTTGTGGGTGCCGAGCGCGCCGGCCTTCATCGTCTGAATGGGTAAGTTGGTGTAGCCAAAGGGGGAGGCCGGGTTGGGGCTGGCGGGCGAGGCAAAATGCAGCACCGCATCCAGCTTGCCCGGCACAAAGATATAGGCCGAGACATCATGGCGGATAAAGGTGAAGTTCTGGTTGTTGGCCAGATGGGCCAGATTTTCCGGTTTGCCGGTGATGAAATTATCCATCCCAACCACCTGGTGGCCTTCGGCCAGCAACCGGTCACACAGATGAGAAC
The DNA here is from genome assembly GCA_024710875.1 of Anaerolineales bacterium. Lineage (GTDB taxonomy): Bacteria > Chloroflexota > Anaerolineae > Anaerolineales > UBA11579 > SCUK01. The sequence goes on from JANJTX010000119.1 coordinate 8,230, forward strand.
CAAGGAAACCGGCCGCGCCGGTGATGAGAATTCGCATGCGGGGGTGCGCCTTTCAGAAGGTAGTCTATTTCCAGTCCAGGCCGCTTACCAGACCATCGCCGGTCAGTTGCTGGCTCTGGCCGGTTACGGCATCCACCAGCCACAGGTCGCCCTGAAACACCACCGCAATCAGGCCGGCGGCAATGCCCTCCGGGCTGGCGGGCGACCATTGCACAAGCTGGGGCGAGAGTCCGCCGGCCGCCTCCGGGGGAAACAACACTCGCCGGTTGGAACCGTCGCGGTCCATCACCGCCAGCCGGTAGCCGCTGCTATCGCTTTGCAGCGGGTTGATGGCTTGTAAATAGGCGATGGCGGTGGCGAGTTCGCCGTTCAGCAGAGTCTGGCCGGGTGAGGGCACCGGGTAGGCGAACATCCCCGTTTCCGGCACCAGGCTCAACGGCCCACCGCCGACCAGCGGCACCACCGCCAGGTCAAACAAGGGCGATTCTTCGGCCGCCGCCAGCCCGGCCTGCGGGGCGTGGGTGACGGTGTACAGGTAGCCGCCATCCGGCGACCAGGCCACATTCGGCATCCAGGCCCAGTCGCTGCGGGTGAGCAGGGGCGTAATTTCATACAGCAGGTTCAGACGGCTGGTTTCAAAATCCACCAGTCCCACACCGTCCGGCCGGGCAAAGGCCAGTTGCTCGCCATCCGGCGACCACGCAAAGGTCGTTCCCCACCAGCCAAAGCGCCCGCCGCTGTTCGGCTCGATGGCTGTGCGGTGGGGCGAGGCCCAGCCATTGGGGCTGAAGTTCAGGAATTTCAGGTCGTTGCTGGCCTGCCAGCCGGGGGCGGTCGTCACGCTTTCGGCGCTGCTGAACACCACCCCGTTCACCGAACCGGGTGCCCAGTCTGCAAAGTGAATCACATTCCGGGTCTTGAGGTCAATTTCCTGCAGGTCTTCCCCGCCTTCCGGGATGCGCACCGCCCACAGGGTGTTGATAATGCTCTCGTCCGGGTCGCTGCGGGTAAACAGCAGCCATTCGCCATCCGGCGAGAGCCGGAAGATGCGGCCATCCAGGTCGCCGCTGGTCACTATCGGCCGCCGGAAGCCGGTGTTGCCTTCCATCACCCAGGCGTTGCCCGCCGAGATGTAAGCCAGGGTACCTTCGATGGTTAAGGTTGCAAAGGCCGCCTGGCTGCCGACCATCACAATTTCCGGCACCGCCGCCTGAATGATGACGCTCTTGACCAGCGTACGCGAGGTCTGCACCCCATCTTCAATCACAAGCCGGTAGGTGTTTTCCACTACTCCGTTGGCGCCGGGTTGAATCAGGCGGCGTTCGCCTTCTGGCAGGCTCTCATTGCGCAGGGTCTGGGTTTCATAGGCCAGTTCAGCCTCTTCGATGGTAAATTCTTCCACCACCCGCGTCAGGCGCACCTGGTCGCCTTCCTGCAACAGGGTG
>JANJTX010000156.1 GCA_024710875.1 Anaerolineales bacterium
CTGCGATCTCAATGAGAAGGTTGTGAAATGAATCCACGCGGGCGTGATCGGCCGGGCCAATCAGAATGGCGGTGTCTGGTTTGATGATCAGGGCTGGGCCAGCCACGACCTGTCCATTTCCGAGACGCTGACCATCCAGGATGGGCAATGGTTGAGGACCGTTTGAAAACCAGACCGGGGCAGTTTCCATGATGGGGAGTTCGTGCACCGCCGGTGGGAAACTCGGGAGTTCCGGCGTTTCGGTAGCGCCTACCGCGCGCAGGCGCAGAGTGACAATCTCTATTTGCGCCCGGTCATTCGCATAGCCAAATTCCAATTCGTGGGCGTGGTGAAAGGTTGTCATAAAATCTGGAGCAAATGGCACATTCAACTCATAAGACTGGCCGCGGTAGCGCAGATCAAGCGCGGGGAAAAACGATTGGTCGGCGGCCGGGATGTGTTCGCTCAGCAACTGGTCGCTGGCGTATTGGCGCAGGTCCGCAAAACGGTTTTCCAGCTCAGCCAGAGGCGTATCGCCGGGGAGCATGACGGTTTGGGAGACATCTCGGCTGACATCAGCCAGGAGCATGCCAAGGGCCGAAAGGGTGGCAGCCTGCGGCGGGACCAGAACGCGCGGGATGGACAAGGCGCGGGCGAGTTCAACGGCGTGCAGGCCGCCGGCGCCGCCAAAGCAGAGCAGAGTGAAGTCGCGCGGGTCGTGCCCCCGGGCGACCGAGATAACCTGCAGGGCACGGGCCATGTGGGCATTGGCGATCTGGATGATGCCGAGTGCGGTTTCTTCGGGCGAGAGGCCAAGAGGCCCGCCTAGGGTTTCCAGAGTGGCCCAGCTGCGCTCTGGTTGCAGGGGCAGTTGGCCGCCAAGGAAGTGTTCGGGATGAATGCGGCCCAAGACGAGGTTGGCGTCGGTCACCGTGGGCTGGTCGCCAATGCCATAGCAGGCAGGGCCAGGTACTGCGCCGGCGCTCTGCGGCCCCACCAGCAACGCGCCGCCCGAGTCGATGGTGGCGATCGAACCGCCCCCGGCGCCGACCGTGTGGATGTCCAGCATGGGGATGGGAATGGGCAGGCCGCCAATTTCGGTCTGGCTGGTTAGTCGGGGGCGGTCAACGAGTAAGGCGACATCAGTTGAGGTGCCGCCCATATCGAAGGTGATGATCCGCTCAACTCCGGCCTGCTGGGCAATGTGGTGGGCGCCAATGAGGCCGCCGGCTGGCCCGGACAGAATGCAGCGCACGGCTTGCTGGCGAGCGCTGGCAGGCGAAAACCCACCGCCGTTGGATTGCATGACTTGCAGATGGTCTGTAGTGGGCAGGTTGCTTTCGAGACGAGCGAGGTATTTTGCCATGACCGGGGAGACATATGCGTTGATAACAGTAGCGCTGGTGCGCTCAAATTCGCGAAACTCGGGCAGTACCTCGGTGGAGAGTGAGACAAATAGGCCGTCGGCACGCAGGCGATCTGCAATGCGCTGTTCATGGGCAGGGTCGAGAAAGGAAAAAAGCGTGCAAATAGCGACCGATTCAACCCCTGCGGCTTGAAGAGCGGGTAACAGGAAATCGATTTCTCCCGGGTCAAGTGGTTGCTGGACTTTCCCGGTTGCGGAGATGCGTTCGTTGATGCCGAAACGCAGGGTGGCCGGAACCAGCGGGGCCGGTCGCTGGACAAAATGGTTGTATAGTTCGGGGCGGTTTTGACGGCCAATCTCAAGCACATCTTCAAACCCCGCAGTTGTTACCAGGGCGGTGCAGGCTCCTTTGCGCTCAAGGAGGGCATTGGTGGCGACGGTGCTGCCGTGGATAATCGTGCGCGCTTCTTGCGCAGCCAGTGTTCGCAGCCCCGTGAGAATTGCTTCGGATGGGTCGTGGGGGGTAGAAGGGATTTTGAAGGTTTGCAGCGCACTGAGGCGAGGGTCAAAGACGACAAAGTCTGTAAAGGTGCCGCCAGTATCTATGCCGATGTGCAGGGTGCTTAATTCAGGCATTGGGAAGGGCGCAGGCCAGTTCTACTGCCTCACCGACTGTAAGAGCGGCGCCGCCCGACCACGCGGCCGCGAATTGGTCTGGCGGCAGGCTGTTTTTCAGCAGTTCCAGTCTTCCGGCGTATTCCTCGCTTTCCGTCGGAGTCATGGGGGATTTGCTGCGGGCGCGGACGCTTTCAGCCGCGCCAAACAATTGGGCGGTGCGTGCTAAATCGTTCGATTGCAGAGCGATGAAGGCAAAGCTTTCCAGTTGGTGGGCGACTGCCCCGAGTTGTCGATGCTCGGCAAAGGAGCGAATAGACTGGGAGTAGGTTTCAGCGGCAGATTCGATGTCGCCCATCTGGCGCTGGATGTGACCGATTTCTGCCAGGAATATATTGGACATATTCTGATCTTTTATCTGTCGCATGAATTGATAGGCGTTTTGGGCCAACGGGAGTACGGAAGCCGCGTTGCCAGCGTACCGCTCGAGTTGAATTTTATTGAGCGTAATGACACCGGCAGTATAGGGCATTTGACGGTTGCCGACAATCGCAAGGGCAGTGTCCAGTGCGGCACGAGCCTCGGTGATGTTTTGATCGCGCTGCAGAAGGATCAGGGAGCGCAGGCTATGGAGCATGATTTTGCCGGGCAGTAAGTTGTGTAGAACATGCTGCCCATCGGGAAGGTCGGTGGCGCGCTCCATCAGCTCGATGGAGGCGGTGTATTGCTTTTCTGCCATATCATAATTGCCGGTCTGGGTGGCGATAAAGGCGCTGAAGCCATGCGCATATCCTAATGATTCCAGCTGGCCGCTGGCGTGGGCGGCATCCAACGCCAGTTGTCCAATTTCCATTACCTTCGCCGGTGGAATGTGACCCACAGAAGTCATTGCCAACATCAGGTAGGCGCGAACCCTGGCGCGCTGGATGCGGGCCGGGTCTCCGGATTGTATGCTCTCAGCGCTCTGGAGCGTGGCACGCAGCCAGAAATCACTTTCCTGGTGACCCACCCGGTTCCAGAAATAACTGATGTTCCCAGCCAATTCCAGCGAGGTGAGCGGAGCCCGCTGCAGGCCCCAATCCATGGCGGCCCGGTAGTTTTCGTATTCTGTTTCGCAGAGTTGGTACCAATCCAATTGGTGATCAATAAAAAGCTGCTGTTCGGCTGATTCGGCGAGCTCGCTGTAGTAGGTCAGATGACGGTCGCGCGCGGCTTCGGCTTCCCCGGCATCGGTCAGATGGTCGCGGGCGAACTGGCGAATGGTCTCCAGCAGGCGATAGCGGGAAGTGGTCGCATCTTCATCCATAACGACCAGGGACTTGCCCACCAGTTGGGAAAGAAGGTCCAGAACGTTGAGTTCGGGGCAGAGGGCTTCGGCGGCCTCCAGAGTCCAACCGCCAACGAACACGGACAATTGGCGCAGCAGGGATTTCTCGTTTTCGTCCAGCAGCTCATAGGACCAATCAATGAGCGCATGCAGAGTTTGCTGGCGCGGCAGCGCCGTGCGACTGCCACCGGTGAGGAGGCGAAAACGATCATCCAGCCGGGCAGCGATCTGCTCTGCAGAGAACGCGCTAAGACGGACGGCGGCCAGTTCCAGGGCCAGTGGGATGCCATCCAGCCGGCGGCAAATCTGGACGATGGCGGGCGTGTTGGCAGGGGTCAGGGAAAAGGTGCGATTGACTGCCTGGCCGCGTTCCAGCAACAGGCGCACGGCTTCACTGGATTGGGCATGCTCGGGGTCGTTTTCATCAGCCGCAGGGAGGCCGAGCGACGGCACGCGGTACACGCGTTCGCCGGTTACGCCGAGCGCCTCGCGACTGCTGGCCAGAAGCCCGAGAGAATTGCAGTGCTGCAAGAGGGTTTCGGCGAGTTCGGCACCGGCTTCGACCATGTGTTCACAGTTATCCAATATCAGCAGAGCTTTGCGCTGGCTCAGGTGGGCTACCAGCAGCTCATCCATTGGCATGCCGGGGAGTTCCTGCAGGCCAAGGACTGCCGCAATTGCATAGGGGACCTGGACTGCCTCGCGCAGCGGGGCGAGTTCCACCAGCCAGACGCCGTCTGGAAAGGCAGGCATGAGTTGATGGCCAACCTCAATTGACAGACGGGTTTTGCCGGTACCACCGGGACCGATTAGCGTGACCAGTCGGCCAGTGCTGGTTTCGGACTGCTTGGCGATGCCTTCAAAGATTGCAATGAGGTCCGTAAGCTGTTTCTCGCGCCCAATAAAGGAGGATAACCGGGCGGGTAGATTATGGGGTGTCTGCAGTCCGCCAGCCAGGGGCGGAAAGCTGGGTGCGGTGCCTGAAGAACTAACCTGGAAGACCCGCTGCGGTTCCATTAATCCCTTGAGATGATAGCGGCCAAGGTCAAACAGGGTGAAGTCAGCAGATCCGGGTTGCAACGCGGCGGCACATTCTTCTGAAAGGAGGACCTGGCCGCCATGCGCTAAGCCCATCAGGCGGGCCGCCCGGTTTACATCCGTGCCAAAGTAATCTCCGGCGCGAAAGACGGCCTGGCCGCAGTGCAGGCCCATACGCACCTTGAGTTCAGGTGTGAGCTTCGCAGACTGCAGGCGGGCCTGGGCATCCAGGGCGGCGGAAACCCCAGCAGGCTGGGACTGAAAGACCGCCATCAAACCATCGCCGGTGCGTTTGACAACCGCGCCGCCATGGGTGGTGACGATGGCCTGGAGCAACTCATCATGAGCAGCAAGGGCAGCGGGCATTTCCCTGGCGTGCTGCTCCCAGAGGGCGGCGCTGCCTTCGATATCTGTGAATAGAAAGGTGAGAGTTTGGGTGTCTGATAACATGCGGCGGCCAAATGGGTATGAAGGCGATTGTATCAGGAATGGGGCTGGTGTGAGGGCTATGATAGAATCAGGTTAACCTGCACAAAGGAATGAAAATGACGGAATTGGGAATCGATACAGAACAGTCAAATCAGGTGACCCCGCCCGAAGTAATCGTTGGCGGGGCGGTGATCGGAGTACCGATATTTTTGACGGCGGTGCGCTGTACGTTGCAGTATATTCTGGTGCCGTTTGTGTTGCCTTTGTTTGGCGTTGGGGGAGCATTCTCGCCGTTGGTTAACTTGCTGGCTGGCCTCTTTGGGTTAGGGGTGATTGCGTACAACCTGACGCGGTTGTGGGGCAGCAACTGGCGGGGGCGCTACCTGTTGTTGAGCGCGATTGTGATCCCGATTGTGCTGGTTTCAATGTATTTTGATTATCTGGCGTGGCAGGCGATCTAAGCGCTTGACGGCAAGTTCGCGGGGATGGCAGGTCGGATTCTGCGATTAACAAAAACTAGAAAAGGCCGGGCTGGTAGGTGGGCAACCGGCCGTTAAGCGTGATGAAGCTGGCGGCCCGCTTGGCGGGTATGCCCAGCTTTTTTAGTTGGGAGAGGTCAGTCAGGCTGCGGGTTTTACGAGCGCGCAGCAGCCGCTCCACGCCTTTGACGCCGAAGCCCGGGATTCGCAGCAGTTCTTCGCGGCTGGCGCGGTTTACTTCAATGGGTGCGCTGGACAGGTTGAGACGGGCCCAGGCGAGCTTGGGGTCCAGGCCGCGCGGGAGATTGCCATCAGCATCAAAGGGCAACTCTTCCAGCGTAAAGCCATAATCACGTAATAGGAATGACGTCTGGTAAAGCCCAATTTTTCGCTTTTCGTCTTCAGCCGGCAGATTCTCAAAGGGAGTATCGTGGATGGGATGGAAGGTTGAGTAGTAAGCGCGCTGCAAGCCAGCCTGCCGGTAAAGTTTCTCACTGATGCTGACAAGTTCCAGGTCGCTTTCACCGACTGCGCCAACGACGAACTGGGTTACGGTGCTGGCCCAGCGGCCATTCCAGGTGCCCTGGGGGTTTTCGCGCGTGCGAATCTGGTGCGCCCACAGGAGCGGGGCGAGCAATTCATGGTCAAAGTTCTTCTTGGGCGCAAGTGATTTTAAGCGCGTGGGGTTGGGGGCTTCGAGGTTGATGCTGACCCGACTGGCGAGTTGCATGGCGCGTCGCAGCTGGTCGCGCTCCAGGCCTGGCATGAGTTTAAGGTGCAGGTAGCCGCGGTAGCCCAACTTTCGACGCAGGATTTCGGCCGTATCGAGCAGCCGGTCCTGGGTGGCAAGGCCACCCTTGATGATGCCGGAAGACAGGAACAAGCCTTCGACGGCGCCAGCGGCGTGAACGCGGCTGTAAATACGGGCGAGTTCTTCGGGTTGAAATGTGGCGCGCCGAGTGTGGCGACCAGCCCGGAAAGGGCAGTAGTGGCAGTTGCGCTCACAGGCGGTGGTCAGCATGGTCTTCAGGATTTTCATCTTCTTCCCGCTGCCCTTTACCACTTCTGAAATCGGGATGCGCCGCTCGGCGGTGTGTCCGTTGATGGTGGGGCGGCAGTCGATCACACTGTCCGGCTCAATGTGCATGTCCTGGGAGGTGAATATGAGTTTGGTAAGCGTATCCATGGTTGAAGTATAGAACAAATGTTTCTATTCCGCAAGTCATGCGGCAAATAAAAGGCGCCCGCAACGCGGGCGCCTGAGCAGTATTTGGCCAACTTAATGGTGCAGGATTTGCGAGAGGAAGAGTTTGGTGCGCTGTTCTTTGGGGCTGGCAAACAGCTCTTTAGGCGTTCCCGATTCTACAATTTCGCCCTTGTCGAAGAAGAACATGCGGTCTGCCACGGCACGGGCAAAGCCCATTTCATGGGTGACGACCAGCATTGTCATGCCGGAGCGAGCCAGCTCAATCATCACGTCCAGCACTTCCTTGATCATTTCGGGGTCCAGGGCAGAGGTGGGTTCATCAAAGAGCATAATCTTGGGTTCCATGGCCAGGGCGCGGGCGATGGCGACGCGTTGCTGCTGCCCGCCGGAGAGTTGCCCGGGATATTTGGCGGCCTGCTCCGGGATGCCGACCCGGGTGAGGAGTTCCATGGCTTTTTCTTCGGCCTTGGCCTTGTCCCACTTGCGGACCCACATGGGGGCGAGGGTGATGTTTTGCAGAACGGTCAGATGTGGGAAAAGGTTGAACTGCTGGAAAACCATGCCGGTTTCTTCGCGGATTTTTTCGATATTGCGGACATCATGGCTCAGCTCAATGCCATCCACGATGATATCGCCGCGCTGGTGTTCTTCCAGACGATTGATGGTGCGGATGAAAGTCGATTTACCCGAGCCGGACGGCCCAAATATGACGATGACTTCACCCTGTTGGACTTCCATATCAATCCCGCGCAGGGCGTGGAAGTCGCCAAACCACTTGTGTACATCGCGGCAGACAATGATGGGTTTGTTTGAGTTTTTCATGTTGATTTGCTCCCGAAATTAGCGCTGGCCAACGCCGAGTGAAATTTCCAGCCGTTGGGCGACATAGGACATAGCATAACTGAATACCCAGTATAGCAGTGAAACAAAGGCATAGACTTCGCGCTGCAAGCCGAGGAAGTCTGGTTGGGCCAGCACGGTTTTGGCAATGCCGACGATATCGAGCAGGCCGACGATGGCGACCAGCGCAGTATCCTTGAACAGGGCGATAAATTGGCCTACCAGAATGGGGATGACCAAGCGCAGCGCCTGGGGTAAGACTATCAGGCTCATGGTCTGGAGGCCATTCAGCCCCATGGCGTGGGCGGCTTCAAACTGCCCTTTGGGGATGGCCTGAAGGCCGCCACGGACGTTTTCGGCGAGGTAGGCGGCACTGAAAAGTGTAATGCCGACCATGGCGCGGATGACACGGTCAATGGTGATGCCGGCCGGCAGGAAGAGCGGCAGCATGAGCTGGGCCATGAACAGAATTGAAATCAATGGCACCCCGCGGATCAGTTCGATGTAACCGATACTAAACCAGCGGACAATCCGCAATTCCGAGCGGCGGCCAAGCGCAAGGAACACACCCAGCGGGAAGGAAAAGACGATCCCCACAACCGTAAGCAGGAAGGTGAGCAGGAGGCCGCCCCACAAATTGGTTCCAACGATGGGTAATACCCCTTCGGCCGGGGTGGTGCCGCGAAGCAAAATCAGGAAAATGGGCGGCCAAATAAACCAGCCAACCGCCACCACGCGCCGGAGGGTGCGGGTGGCCGGGCGGCCGAGATACCAACCAAGGATGAGCATGGCACTCAAGCCAACCAGCCAGCCGCGTGACTCGGCTCCAATGGCAGTCAGGGCAAGAAGCAAGGGAAAGGCGACCAGGCCGGCGCCAAAGCGTTTGGCGGTCTTACCGGCCTTGCCCCAAATGGCCAATGAATTCCCGATCAGAAATGCCAGCAGGAGCAGCGAGAGCCAGATGCGCCAGACCTGTGCAATGGGATACTGGCCTAGCAGAATGAGGCGCAGGTTTGTGGCAATCACCTGCCACTCGGCCTGGGTAAATACCCACCGCAAGAGCCCAATACCGACAGTGTAAATGAGCCAGATGGAAAAGATCGTTAGAAGTGAATTGCCGAGCGAGTTGAACAGATATTTGCGCGCCCAACCCAGGGGGCTGGGCCGCTCGGAAAGCGGAGGTTTGATGTCTGTGACTGCGGCCATGTTAGCGCTCCACCAACAGGATGCGGGCGTTGTACCAGTTCATAAAGACAGACGTGATGAGGCTGAAGGTGAGGTAGGTGAGCATAACGAGTGAGATCATTTCGACGGCACGCCCACTCTGGTTCATGATCGTATTGGAGACATAGAAGAGATCCGGGTAGCCGACGGCAATTGCGAGGGAGGAGTTTTTGGTGAGATTAAGATACTGGCTGGTGAGCGGCGGAATAATGACCTGAAGCGCCTGGGGAAATACAACGAGCCGCAGGGTTTGGAACGGGTTGAGGCCGATGGCGCGGGCGGCTTCTACCTGGCCTCTTGAGACAGCCTGAATTCCGGAGCGCACGACCTCACCAATGAAGGCGGCGGTGTAGAGCACCAGGCCGGAAACGAGGGCCATGAATTCGGGCGTGAAGGTTTTGCCGCCGGTGATGTTCAGCCCCTGGATAACCGGCAGGTCCAGGCTGAGGGGTGCGGCGGGTACTACAAACCAGCCGATGACCGCCACGAGAATTAAGGCCAGAGTGCTCCAGAGCAGAGTCAGGGGCGGTTTGCCGGTCTGCCGACCGCGCAGAAAAAGCACGAGCCCAAGTGCCAGAGCAAGGCACAACCCGATGATGAGAATGGTGCGGTACATGGGCATGGTTTCGGTTGGCAATCCCCAGGGCATCACGATGCCGCGGTTGGTGAGGTAGACCTGCCCGGGCCACTCCACGGCTTCGCGCACGCGCGGGAGTTTCAGGAATACGCCCAGGTACCAGAAAATGAGGAAGACCAAAAGCGAAAGGTTTCGCATGATTTCGAGATACGCAGCGGAGAGCCAGCGCACCAGGGGATTGATGGACAGGCGGGCAACGCCCAGGATGATCCCAAGGATGGTTGAGAGCACAATCCCAACGATGCTGACCAGCAGGGTGTTATACAGCCCGGCCAGAAAAGCCTGCCAGTAGGCCGATGTGCGGCTAAAATCATTGAGGGTTTCGGAGATATCAAACCCGGCGATGCCGCCGAGGAAAGTAAAGCCCAGGGTGGTGCCCTGCTGGCGGAGACCATTTACCATGTTCTGGTACAGGTAGTTTGCGGTGAGGACCACCACCACCGCAAAAACAATCTGGGCTATCAATTTGAGATAACGTTCATCGCGCCAGATGGGAATACTGGCGGCTTGCGAGCTGGATTGCGCCATGCCTACCTCCCAATAGACAAGTCCGGGGGCGAGCGTTAAGCCCGCCCCCGGGTTGCTACAGTGTTGGGTCTAGCGGAAGGGCGGCGCGTAGAGCAGGCCGCCTTCGGTGTAGAGGCTGTTCAGACCGCGCGGGATGTAGGTCGGGGTGTCCGGTCCCAGGCTGCGGTTGTAGACTTCTTCGTAGTTGCCGACCTGGGCAATGATGTTGTAAGCCCAGTCGTTGCTCAGGCCAAGCTTGAGGCCGAGATCGCCTTCATTGCCCAGCAAGCGGGCGACTTCGGGGTTGCTCGGGTTGGCTTTGGCGGCATCAACATTGGCGGAGGTAACGCCAAATTCTTCGGCTGAAATCAGCGCGAAGACGGTCCACTGGGCGATATCAAACCACTGATCATCGCCGTGGCGAACCATCGGTCCGAGGGGTTCCTTGGACATGGTGACATCCAGGATGACGTGAGCCGAGGGGTCTTCCAGCACCGTGCGGCGGGAGACCAGGCCGGACTTGTCGGTAGTGACCGCATCGCAACGCTCTTCAGCATAGGCAGCGAAGGTGGAGTCGGCGTCTTCAAAGACGGCCGGGGTGTAGGCGATGCCTGCGGCGGCCATTACGTCAGCCAGGTTGAGTTCGGTGGTGGTGCCGGTCTGGACGCAGATCGTGCCGCCTGCCAGGTCGGCCAGCGTGGTGATGCCTTCCCCGGCGCGAACCATCATGCCCTGCCCGTCGTAGAAGGTGGTGGCGGTGAAGTTGCCACCCAGTTCGGTGTCGCGGACGGTGCTCCAGGTGGTGTTGCGGCTAAGCACGTCGATTTCGCCAGACTGCAGGGCGGTGAAGCGTTCTGCAGCGGTCACCGGACGGAATTCCACTTTGGTGGAATCGCCGAAAATGGCGGCGGCCAGGGCGCGGCAGTAGTCTACATCGATGCCGGAGAAGTTGCCGTCGGCGTCAATGTAGCCGAAGCCCGGGACCTGAGAGTTCACGCCGCAGATCAGAACGCCGCGGGCCTGAACAGCGGCCAGGGTGGCGCCATAGCCAGCCGGAGGCGGCAGCGGGGCGGCATCGCCGGCGACCGGAACTTCGACGATGACAGTTTCAACAATGCGCTCGGTGCCGGCAGCGGGGGTGCCACCGCCGCACGCGGCCAGAACCATAGAGGCTACAATGAGTAGCCCAAAGACTGAAAAGATTTTGCGAGACATTTTTCTCCTCCTAACAGAGAAAGGGATAGTTGAAAACATTGGGTGTCAGTTAATTGGCATCGCGGGTAAGGCATCACCTCCTCATTGGGTTAGAGTGGGGCTGTCTTCAGTTTTCAAGACTTAGGATGGTAGACCGCTATTATAGGGTAAAGCGGCCCGGGGTGCAAGGCGTGTACCCCGGACTCGCGAGGGACTGACTTATAATGCGAGGGTTCGCAGGCGAATTCTTACGAGGAGCGAAGCGTGATGAGTGATGAGCTGGTGATTGCCGAATTGCAGGGCCGGGTGGGCGTTTTGCGCCTGAATCGGCCTGATAAATTGAACGCGCTCAGTCCGGCGATGCTGGCGGCGATTGCGGGCGGCATGGAGCGCTTAGTGGCAGCCGATAAGGTGCGGGCCCTTGTGCTGACGGGCAATGAGCGTGTCTTTGCTGCCGGAGCTGATATCGAGGTGCTGGCGAAGGCGAGCGCGCAGACCATCCGCGAATTGAATACGCGGCAGTACTGGCAGCGGTTTCAGGCCGTGCCCTGTCCGGTAATCGCCGCGGTAAGCGGTATCGCTTATGGGGGTGGGTGCGAATTGGCGCTGCAGTGTGACTTGATCGTTGCGAGTGAAACGGCGCGCTTTGCCCAGCCAGAAATAAAACTGGGAATAATGCCCGGCGGCGGCGGGAGCCAGCGTTTGCTGGCAGCGCTGGGTCCGTATAAGGCCATGGAGTTGATCTTGACGGGCGAGCCAATAACAGCCCGGCAAGCATATGAGTGGAATCTGGTGAATCAGGTAGTGCCGGTGGAGCGCACGCTGGAGGCCGCACTGGAACTGGCGGCGGTGATTGCAGAACGCCCACCGTTGGCAGTGGCCGCGGCCCGGGCCGCCTTGCGAGTGGGATTGTATGGCACCCTGGAAGCGGGATTGGATGCGGAGCGCGGGGCCTTTGTCGGTCTGTTTGATAGCGCCGATCAGAAAGAAGGGATGGCAGCATTTCTGGAGAAGCGCACCCCCGAATTTAGAGGCAAATAGCATGAAGAATTCGGCAGACAAACCGGTCATAGGAGTTGCTGGCGCAGGCACTATGGGCAGTGGCATCGCGCTGGTGGCCCTGTATCAGGGCTACCGGGTGATCTTGCAGGATGCCTATCCTGGCGCGCTGGATAGAGCCCGTGAGTATGTTGAGAAATTTCTGGACAGGAAAGGCCTGGGTGAATACCGAGCTCATGTGTCATACATAGCAGAGCTATCCGGCCTGGCGGCGGCAGATGTGGTCATCGAGGCCGTGATCGAAGACCTTGAGGTGAAGCAAGCGCTGTTTCGACAACTGGAAGACCTGTGCCTGGAGGGCGCAATCTTTGCCACCAATACCAGCACCCTTGCGGTGAGTGCAATCGCCGCCGGGCTGAAGCGACCCGAGCGAATGCTGGGACTGCATTTTTTCAACCCGGCACCGCTGTTGCCGCTGGTGGAGGTGGTGCAGGCGGCCCATACCGCGCCAGAGGTGGTTGCCAGGGTCATGGAGATGGTGACTGATCTTGGAAAGACCCCGGTGCTGACGAAGGATACCCC
>JANJTX010000160.1 GCA_024710875.1 Anaerolineales bacterium
GAGATGGTGATGCCGGGCGACAACGTCAACCTGCAGGTCGAACTGATCATGCCGGTGGCGTTGGAGCAGGGCTCCAAGTTCGCCATTCGCGAGGGCGGTCTCACCGTCGGCGCGGGTGTCATCACCAAGATTCTGGACTAAGTCCAAACAGACTTTAACGGGGGCGGCGGGTTGACCCCAGCCCGCCGCCCCAAGGACGAATGCAATGAGTGGTAAAAAAAGTAACCGCCCGGTGGTAACGCTCGAATGCACAGAGTGCAAAGAGCGCACCTATACAACCGAGAAGAACAAGCGCAATGACCCCGGGCGCATTGAAATTAAAAAGTTCTGCCCGCGTTGCCGGATTCACCGGCTGCACCGCGAGACCAAGTAAGCCGTTGCTGTGGCAGGGCAGGCCGGCCGCAGCGACGCCCCTAGGCGCGTAGCTCAACTGGCAGAGCACCGGTCTCCAAAACCGGGGGCTGCGGGTTCAAGTCCTGCCGCGCCTGCCTGAACGAAGGCAACGCCGCGCAAGCGGCGTTTTAGCCGTAATTTGTAACGAAAGAGGAGTACTCTGTGGCAAAAAAGAGTGTTGCTCGTAAAGAGCCAAATGCCATTCAGCGGTTTTTCCGTGAAACCACGGGCGAATTGCGCAAAGTGAACTGGCCGACCCGCCGCGAAGCCACCAAGCTGACCCAGGTGGTCATCGTGGTGATGATCCTGTTCGCGATTTTTCTGGGCGGGCTGGATTACCTGTTCCTGCAGTTTTTTGCCTGGCTGTTCCGCGGCGGCGCTTAAGCCGTCTGGCAGGTTGGCCGGGGCCGCTGGTTCCGGAAAGGTAAACGTGCATGTTTTTTGACGACGAAAACCCGATGGCGATGCCTGAAGCCGATCAACCGACCGACGAGCCGATGATGGAATCGGACGAAGCGGAAGCAATCGACGCGTCTGCAACCGAAGAACCGGAAGTGGAAGCGGCAGCCGAAGAGCCAGTGACTGAAGAAACGCCGGTTGCAGAAGAAAAGCCGGCCACAGCGGCGGCGGCAGATGTCGAGCCCGCCCCGGCGGCCGAAGAAGAAGACGAAGACCGCCACTGGTATGTGGTGCATTGCTATTCCGGCTACGAAAATAAAGTGCGCCACAATCTGGAACAGCGCATTGAAACGATGAACATGAAGGATTTCATCTTTGATGTGGTCGTGCCGACCGAGGAAGAAATTGAAGTCAAGGAAGGTAAACGCCGCACGATTGAGCGCCGCGTCTTCCCCGGCTACATCCTCGTCAATATGAAAATGAACGAAGAATCTTGGTATGTGGTGCGCAACACGCCCGGCGTGACCAGTTTTGTAGGGATGGGTAACGACCCAACCCCACTGCGGCCGGAAGAGGTTTCGCAGATTATTAAGCGCATGGAAGCCGATGCGCCCCGCATCAAGGTCACCTTCAAGCAGGGCGAACGGGTGCGGATTGTAGATGGCCCGTTCAACGACTTTCGCGGTACGGTGGATGAAATTGATATGGAGCGCGCCAAGGTGCGTGTGATGGTCAACTTCTTCGGGCGTGAAACCCCGGTAGAACTGGACTTCCTGCAAGTGGAGAAGTCCTGAACGATTAGCGAAAATGTGGGAGGGACGGCCGCGCCGCCAGGCGCCCAGCGCCGCCCGCCAGCGCACCCGGATGGGTAGCGCCCACCACAAAAGGAGAATTCAGCATGGCAAAGAAAATCACCGCAGTAATCACGCTGCAAATTGAGGGCGGCAAGGCGACCCCGGCCCCCCCGATTGGCCCGGCCCTGGCCAGCCACGGCGTGAACATCATGGCCTTCACCAAGGATTACAACGCCCGTACCAGCAACCGGATGGGCGAAGTGGTTCCGGCCGAAATCACCGTCTTCTCGGATGGCTCATTCACCTTTGTGTTGAAGAGCTCGCCGGCAGCCGTGCTGCTGAAGAAGGCGGCCGGGGTGGACAAAGGTTCAGGTGAGCCGAACAAGGTTAAGGTCGGCAGCGTGACCCGCGCCCAGGTGCGGGAAATCGCCGAGACCAAGATGAAGGACCTGAATGCCATCGATCTGGAAGGCGCGATGCGCCAGATTGAAGGCACGGCCCGCAACATGGGCATTGAAATCAAAGAATAAACGCATACAAACCCGTGGGAGGGCCACCCGGCCCGCTACCACCACGAAGGAGTAGACATGGCAAAGCATGGAAAGAAGTACACGGCCGCGGCCGCCAAAGTGGACCCGGAAAAACTCTACCAGCCGGCCGAAGCGGTAGCGCTGGCCAAGGAATGCGCCAGCGCCAAGTTTGACGAGACGGTTGAGACCCACATTGTGCTGGGGGTAGACCCCCGCCACGCCGACCAGCAGGTGCGCGACACCTTTGCCCTGCCGCACGGCCTGGGCAAGACGGTGCGGGTGCTGGTGTTTGCCCAGGGCGATGGGGCGCGCCTGGCGCGCGAAGCCGGCGCCGATGTGGTAGCCGACGACGATGAGATGATTAACAAAATCGCCGGTGGTTTTACCGACTTTGATATCGCCATTTCCACGCCAGATATGATGGGCAAAGCCGGCCGGTTGGGCCGGGTGCTGGGCCCGCGCGGCCTGATGCCGAACCCCAAGGCTGGCACGGTGGTGCCGGATAACGACCTGCCGCGCACGATTAATGAGTTCAAGGCCGGGCGGGTGGAATTCCGCCTGGACAAGACCGGCAACCTGCATGTCGCCATCGGCAAGGCTTCGTTTGAAGCCGGAAAACTGGTGGATAACCTGGCCGCATTGATGAACGCCGTCAAACGCGCTCGCCCGGCGGCCGCCAAAGGTACCTACATCCGCAAAGTGGTGCTTACCACCACGATGGGCCCGGGCATTAAGATTGACACGAATGCCGCCCAGGCCATGGAAGTAAAAGAGTAATTCGGGTATAATGTCAGGCTGTTAGGCCTGACCTAACCAGCCAGAATATTCTGGCAGCCTTCGCCCAAGACGGCCGGCGGCGCGTGCGCCTTAATTCCCGGCCCAGGTGGAGACCCAGCAGAGTGATTCACGCAACCGGCGTGCCTGTGCGAAGTCTTTGCCGCTCGAAGGCAAAGACTTCAATCTTTAAGGAAAGGAGGTAACGCCGTTGGCTCTTTCAAGAGAACGCAAAGAAGAAATGCTGGCGCAGTACACAGATTGGGTACAACGCGCCGAAGCGGTGGTGTTCGCGGAATATAGCGGAATGAACATGGCCCACATCAACAAGTTGCGTGGCAATGTGCGCAACGCGGGCGGTGAGTTTCACATCATCAAGAATACGCTCGCCAAGCGCGCCTTTGATGCCGCCGGAATGGCAACCCCGGACGAGCTGTTCAAAGGCAGCAGCGCGGTAGGGATTGCATTCAGCGACCCGCCGGGTGTGGCAAAAGCGATTGTGGACGCCATCAAGGACAGCGAGTTTGTAAAGGTGAAGGGCGGTTTCCTTAACGGGCAGCTGTTGTCGGCTGCGGATGTTAAGGCGCTGGCCGACCTGCCGCCGCTGCCGGTGGTTCAGTCTCAATTGCTGGCCGTCATCAACACCCCGGCCACCCAACTGGCGCGCTTGCTCAATGAGCCCGCCCGCCAGATGGCGCAGGTACTCAAAGCCTACGCCGACCAGGGCGCCGCCGCCTAGTGCGCCGCCTCGGTACCCATACACTTAATACAAAATAGTCAAGGAGTTTTGAAATGGCAGATCTTGAAAAGTTGGTTACAGAACTCGGCAAGCTTTCCGTGGTGGAAGCCGCCGAGCTGGTGAAGAAGCTGGAAGAGGCCTGGGGCGTCTCGGCCGCCGCGCCGGTGGCTATGGCCGCTGTGGCGGGTGGTGGTGCCGCCGCCGAGCCGGTGGAAGAGAAGACCGAGTTTGACGTGGTGCTGAAAGATGCCGGCGCCAAGAAAATCGAAGTCATCAAGGTCATCCGCCAGCTCACTAACCTGGGCCTGAAGGAAGCCAAGGACATGGCCGAAGCGGCCGGTTCCAAGGTGATGGAACAGGTGGGCAAGGATGCCGCCGAAGAAGCCAAGAAGAAGTTGGAAGAGGCTGGCGCGGTGGTCGAACTGGCCTAGTTCGTCAGACCGACTGTGATTGAAACGGGAGTTGCCAAATGGCAGCTCCCGTTTTTTTCTGCCGGAAGACTAAAATGGTGTTTTAATTGACCCTGGAGAGAAACCGCCCGGCACCCAAGAGGAAAACACCATGAGCAATAACCCGCACGTGCTACTCATTGAAGATGATGAGGCCATTGTTCACTTTTTGCGGCGCAGCCTCACTTTTGAGGGCTACACAGTAGACTCCGCCAAAGACGGCCAGAGCGGGCTGCTGCTGGCGCATGACAACCCCCCGGATGTGGTGGTGCTGGATTGGATGCTGCCGGGTATGGATGGCCTGGAAGTGTGCCGCCGCCTGCAGGCGAGCAATGTGCCGATCCTGATGCTGACCGCCCGTGATTCGGTAAGTGACCGGGTACAGGGCTTGGATGCCGGGGCCGATGATTACATCGTCAAGCCCTTTAACCTGGATGAACTGCTGGCGCGCATCCGGGCCCTGTTGCGACGCAGCCAGCCCAGCCGGCCGGCGGTGTATGAATTTCTGGACCTCAAGCTGGATACCGGCACCCGCCAGGCCACTCGCGATAAGCGGGTGATTGACCTGACCGCCAAGGAATACGAACTGCTGGAGCTTTTCATGCGCCACCCACGCCAGGTACTCACGCGTGAAGTGATTTATGACGATGTGTGGGGCTATGACTTTGGCGGAGACAGTAACATCATCGAAGTCTATGTGCGCTATCTGCGCCAAAAACTGGAGACGGGCAAAACCAGCCGCCTGATTCACACGGTGCGGGGCGTGGGGTATGTACTGCGCGAGACCGAGTAGGCCGGTGGCCGGCCAGGGACTTTAAATGTCACTTAGGGTGCGACTGTCGCTCTTCACCGCGCTCTTTCTGGGCCTGGTGGTCTTTTTGTTTGGCGTGGCTGTCTATGTGCGCGTAAACGCAGTCCTTACGGGTCGGTTGGATAACATCCTGACCGAAGCGGCCAACTCGGCGGCCCGGGCCCTGGCGCTCACGCCGGATGGGGCTTTTACCCTTGCCAACCGCAACCCGTTGAACAGCAATGCCATCGTGCAGGTCTGGCTGCCGAACGGAGAACCCTTGCGGATGCTGGAGAGTATCCAGGCCGTTCGGGTGTCCGCCCAGCCGTACTCGCCGGGGGCGCTGGAAACTGATGTACCGATTCTCGAGAACCGAACAATTGAGGGTGATGGCCGCCACCGGGTGCTGACGGTGCCGCTTTATTCTGCCACTGACCGAATCGCCACCATGCAGGTCGCTACGCCCCTGGGCGAGTTGGACGAAGTGCTGCGCAATTTGCTGCAAACCCTGGTGCTTACCGGGTTCTTGGCCCTCGGTATTGCGGGTGGCGGCGCCTGGCTGCTTACCCGCCGCCTCCTCGAGCCGCTGCTGACCCTGACCCAAACCGCACTAAGCATCACCCGGGCCGATGACCTCTCGCTGCGCATCCCGGACAGGTACCTGTCCTCCGGAGATGAGGTGGGGCGGCTGGTGCAGGCGTTCAATGCCACGCTGGAGCGGCTGGAAGAACTGTTCAACTCCCAGCGGCGCTTCGTGGCCGATGTAAGCCATGACCTGCGCACCCCCCTGACGGTGATGAAGGGCAACGCTGACCTGCTGCGCAAAATGAAGCGTCTGGATCCCGAATCATTGGACAGCATCGACCTGGAAATCAACCGGATGACTCGCATGGTGGGTGACCTGTTGTTGCTGGCCCAGGCTGAGGCCGGCCGCCTGCCGCTGGACCGCCGCCGGATTGAACTGGATACCCTGTTGCTGGAGGTGTTCCAGCAGGCGCATGTGCTGGCCGGAGAAAACAAAAAATTGGCCATAGAGGAAATTGACCAGGTACAGGTGTGCGGCGACCGCGACCGGTTGAAACAGGTTTTTCTGAACCTGATAGGCAACGCCATCAAGTACACCCAGCCGGGGGCAAATATCCGGCTGCGTCTGACGCAATATGAAGGACAGGCCTGGGTAGCGGTGATTGACGACGGCCCGGGCATCCCGGAGGATGACCTCGGCCATATCTTCGAGCGCTTTTACCGGGCCGAGAAGGCCCGTTCGCGCTCCGAGGATGGCGGCGGTTTCGGGCTGGGGTTGAGTATTGCTTACTGGATTGTCCAGAACCATGGGGGGCGCATTGCTGTGCGCTCGCAGGAAAATTCCGGCACGACTTTTATTGTGAGTTTGCCTCTGGCGGGGAAAGACTGCCAGCCGGCCCGGGCAGAATTGATGGCCTGAAAGCAACCTTCAGGGCGTGAGTCCCAATCGCTGGCTGGCCTGGACGCACAGGCTGGCGCCGCCGGCATTCAGCCACTCATTGAGGGTGGCGCTTTCTTTATCTCCGGCGCTGGCCTCGGCGTAAATACCAGAACCCCAATAGGCGTAGCGCACGGTCTCGTTGGCCCACTGGTACTCCGGGCGTTTCACGCCATTGATGCCCCCGTTATAGCCAGCCAGCGCAAGGCGGGGAGTGATGTGGGTGGCCAGCGAATCGCTCAAGTAGCCGAGGCCGCGGCGGGCGTTGGTGGCCGGGTCGTAGCTGTTTTCTCCGGCTTCAAAGTGATAGGGCATCACCTGAAAAAGACCCATCGCACCGGCGCGCGAGAGGGCGCGCGGGTCGCCGCAGGATTCGATTTGCATGACCGTCGCGACGAGATTTGGGTCGAGACCCCACTCTTCGGCCCAGGCAATGATGTTCTCGCCCCAGTACTGTACTTCGCGAGTGAAGACCGGCGAAAGACGATAGGAGGCCGTTACGGCGGCCTGACCCTGGGAAGGCAGCGCCGCCGCGCTTGCGGGGGGCGGGGCGGCCTCGACGGATTGGGCCAGAGCTGGCGCGGAAAGCACCGATGGCTGCGGCCGGACTGCGGCCAACAGGTTGCCGGCCTGGTCGTAGAATGAAACGCTGAAGGCGCAGGTAAGCACGGCGATGAGAATGGGGATGATGCCCAGGGCCGGGTGGGGAATCAGGGCTGCCGGCCGGGGCATGGTCTGGCGGGTGGTTGGGCTGCCGCGGCGAATGGTGCGGTAGGTGGTAGAAGGGTTCATCGGGAGTGTGCGCTTTCAGATTGGGGCGTAATTCCGCCCGGCCAGCAAGCAGCTGACCGGGCGGTAAGGAGGGTGCAATCAGCGGCGGAGGTACGGGAATTGTTGGGAAAGTTCGCCGATTGTTCAGAGGTCTTTTGGCGTGGGTGGGTTCTAGCCCATCGGGTCGTTGTAGCCGCCGTTGCTGTTGTTGGGGCGGGCATTCAGGCCAACCGGGTGGTAAGTCGGTTCCGGGCGCTTGGGGGCGGGCCGGAAGCTGGCCTGGGTGGCCGGGCGCTGGGCGGCCGGGCGGTTGTAGGCCGGGCGGCTGGAGGGGGCGGCCGGGCGCTGCTGAACTGGCCGCGGGGCAGTGCCGCCAAAGCGAGCGCGGCGGGCGTAATCCTGGCTGAAGAGTCGTTCGCCGGCGACCGAGAATGTCCCGATGATCAGTACTCGCATCAGCCAGACCATCACCGCCACGAAGACCGGCACGACCTGCAACAGCGTTTCTCGGCCGACCACCGCAGTGCCGAGCGACGTGTGGGAAACGATGGCGATGGAAACTCCCCACCAGGTGAGCATGGCATTCATGGTGGCGCCCAGCATCCAGGCGCCGAACAGATACCACACTTCGGCGGGCTCCTCGGCGCCCTGCTCGGGGGTGAACAGGCGGGCAATGCCGGCGAAATCGATGCCGCAAAAGCCAATGGCGAGGATGGTGGCCCAGCGCAGGCCGGCGAATTGCAGGTCGCCGAGCAGGTCGGTGAGGGCGAACTCGGTGGTGCTGAAGTTGAAAATCTCGAAGAAGAAGAGGGCGGCGATAATCAGCAGACCCCAGACCAGGCCGCGCGAGGGGCGGCCCCCCTGAACCATTGAAGCGAAGAAGTTGTTGCGTGCCATGTGGACCTCCTTAGTCCCGTTTGAACGGTGGTTTAAGTGGTAAAGAACACCCGTTCTATTCGATAGCCAAAGTATAGAACAAGTGTACTAGAAAGTCAAGACCCAATTGCAAGATTTCGTGACAGGTTCAGGATGGGGGGAGGTACATCGGGAATCAGCGTACAATGGGCGCATGATGACTGAAACTGACCTGCCGGGGCTGGCAGACGTCCCTCAACCCCCCCAGACGATTCCGGTGGTGATACTGACCGGCTTTCTGGGGGCCGGCAAAACCACCCTGCTCAATCACATCCTGCGCGGTGACCACGGCCTGCGCATTGCGGTGCTGGTGAATGACTTTGGGGCGGTGAATATTGATGCCGGGCTGGTGGCGGATGTGGAGGGCGAAGACCTGATCAGCCTTGAGAATGGCTGCGTGTGCTGCACGATTCGCGGCGACCTGCTGGCGGCCACCCTGCGTTTGCTGGCGCGGCCCCAGCCGCCGGAGGCGATTCTGATTGAAGCCAGCGGCGTTTCATACCCTTCGGAGGTCGCCAAGACCTTTTTCCTGCGGCCATTGCATCCCTACCTGACCGTGGCCGGCACGCTGGCGGTGGTGGACTGCGACCAGGCTCTGACTTACCCGCCGGAAGCGGCGGCGCTGGCGGCCGAGCAGGTGAGTCTGGCAGACATCGTGATTCTAAACAAGGTGGATTTGGCCGGCGAAGAAAAACTGGCAGAAGTGCGGGCCTGGGTGCGCGGGATTGTGCCGCTGGCGCGGTTGGTGGAGACGGTGGATGCGGCCGTGCCGGTGCAACTGCTGTTTGGCCTGACTGGGGCGGATGCGGCGCGGCTGGCTGAACCCGGCGGGGCGGTGCATGTGCATTCGCTGGATGACGCGCCCCATGCCCACCCCGACCACAGCCTGACCTTCTATACCTGGACTTACCGACAGGACGAGCCGCTGGCGTTTGCGGCGCTACGCGAAGTGATTGACACGCTGCCGCCGAACATCCTGCGCGCCAAGGGCTGGGTGTATCTGGCGGATGTACCGGAAGCGCGCGGGCTGTTCCAACTGGCGGGCACGCGCACCCGGCTGGAGCTGGCGGGCGGCTGGGGCGGGGGGCCCCCGCGCACCGAAATTGTGTTCATTTCACAGGTGGCTGAGATAGACACGGCAGACCTGCGGCTGCGCTTTGAATCCTGCCGCGCCGCGCAGGCCGGAGTGGGGCTATTGGATTTGGCGGAAATTGAGAAGTGGATGGAATTTCAGGGGTGAGGCTTAACCGCGGTCTTCGATGACGACTTCGGCCTGTTCTTCGGTCTGCACCGCGCCGGGCAGGTACTGGCGCACATACTCGATGGCGCGCGGCCCGTTGAGGCGCAGCAGGCGGCGCGCCATGAGGGCCACGAACATGCCGGTGCGGCCCATGCCCGCCAGGCAATGCACCACCACCGGTTTGCCGGTCAGGGCCTGGGCGATGGCGGCGTTGACGGCGGTGTTGAGGGCGGGCAGGTCGGTGGGCACGGAGAAGTCCGGGATGGGCAGGTGGATGACTTTCAGCCCGCTGGCATCAAAGGCTTTGCGCAGGTTCTGGCCGCTGGCCTCGATGGCTTCGGCGTCGCTGGTGAGCATGACGACGACTTCCACGCCGGCATCCTGCCATTCCTTGAGCAGGCGTTTGTTGGCATCGTATTTACTGAAGGGCATCGGGCTGCGGTAAACCGCGCCGGGCGTTCCGAGGGGGATGTGGGTGAGGGGCATGGTTGATTATTTCCCTAAAACCCCAATTCCTTCTTGCGCTCTTCTTCCGTCTTCTTGCCACCGCCGGATTTTTTGCCCAGCAGTTCTTCCCAGAAGGCGGCGTTGTAGCGGCGCGAGCGCACCGGCAGCGGCATGGGCACGCCCCAGCCCATCAGCATCACTTCTTCCTTGGGTTGCAGGCGCGCCAGCATTCCGCGTAGGGCGTCGCGCCCCGCCAGGCCGGAGAGCACGGCGCGGATGTCGTCATCATCGCCCAGCCAGCCGGAGATGCGCGTGCCGAGCTGGCTCATGACCTCATCGTAAATCTGCGAGGGCCGCTGGTCAATGATGAGCAGGGTGACGAAGTACTTGCGCAGTTCGCGGGCGATGGTGCTGAAGGTCGTCTGCGAGGCCATCTCGCGGTTGAGCAGTTTGTGGGCTTCTTACACCACAATCACAAGCGGGCGGGGCTTGTCTTTGTCCGTTGAGCGGTACTCGTTGGTGCGCTCCTCCCAGCGGCGGCGAATCAGGCGCGTGAGCAGGTTGGTCACCAGCAGGTAGTCCAGGTCGCTTTCGTTCTTGCCAAACGAGAGGATGATGTGCTGCCCGGCCTCGAGGGCCTTGATGATTTCCTTGATGCCGTCGCTGGCGGGCTCGTCCACCACATAGTCCAGACTGAACAGGCGGCGCAGTTTGCTGTGCAGCCCTTCGGCGGCCATGACGTTGATACCGTTCTCGTTGGCCCAGTAGGCCACGCTGCCGGGGGCGGGGATTTTCTTGCCCTTTTCATCTTCCACCACCGCACCGACCGTCATCTCGCGGAATTCGCGCAGCCAGTTCTGCTGGCCGAAGGTGGTTACCAGCGCATCCAGCGTGGTGGGCGTGGTTTCCTTGAGGTTGAGTTCGCGTGAGAGCAGTTCCACATCCTGGGGTTGGATGTCGCGGGTGGCGATTTCCAGATTGAAGTCCGGGTTCTGGCCGCGCACCATCGCCCCGCGGCCGAGGCCCACGATGCGCACCTTGCTGCCGAACTTGCTCTTGAGGCCGACGACCTTTTCGCCGGTGTCCGAGGCGACATCGTCGAGGCCATATTCGTTGTGCATGTCGAAGACCAGTATCGAGGCTTCGTCGTAGTGAATCAGGCCGGCCAGCACCAGGCGGGTGAGGAAGGACTTGCCGGTGCCGGTGGCGCCGAACACGCCCGAGGAGCGCTGGACGAACTTCTCCATATCCAGCGCCACCGGGTGGCCCTGCTCGCGGGTGTGGCCGATGATGAAGTTGGCTTTCTTTTCGGTATCGCCAAAGATTTCGGCGATGTCGCCGGCGGTGGCGAGGCGCACGCGGGCGTGGTGGGGCGGCACGGTCTTGACCGGAATCGGGCGCGGCTGGTCTTTGAGGCCGGCGTCAATGGTTTTGCGCCATTGGGCGTATTCCGGGCTATCAAGGTCCGGGCCGCGTTCCATCATCAGGCTCGGCAGTACTTCCAGGTTGGTGTAGAGCGTCTGGCCGTAGAGCAGGTCGGCGAGGTAGGGGGCGACGCGATTGCCCATCGGTTCATCGGCGAAGCGCGGGTCGGTGGCGCCCAGCATCAGGTCGGTCACGAGGCCGTAGAACAGCCAGTCCTGATTCTCGACGATGACAAACGCGCCTTCCTGCACGTCGCTGGCCGGGACTTCCAGCCGCACGACGAAGGATTCTTTGAGGCCTCCCCCAACAACCTTGCCAATGTATTTGATGTCTTCCATATCAGGTTCCTTCGATTTTGTTCGTTATGGGTAGGGGCGAGGCATGCCTCGCCCTTACGAAAAAACTACAAAGGGCTTCAGCCCGCTGCCATCTCCGGCACGGCATCTGATAGCGCGCCGAGGACTGCCGTCAGGGTTGCATAATCATCGCGCAACAGCGTAATCAGCTCCTGGGCGGCGCGCTGGGTCCAGCCATCCGCACCGTGGGCGGCATGCGCGGCTTTGAGGTGGGCGGCCAGCAGTTCACTGACCGGGGCATTCTCGGCCCGCAGGATGTGGCGGAAGTAGCCAAAGCGTCCGGCGGCGGTGAATTCGGCCAGCTCGGGCGGGGGGCACAGTTCAATAATATCGAGGCTCAAGGGCGGGCGCGGCGGCAGCAGGTGGTGAATGCGCTCGTTGCGGTGGCCGACCACCATCACCGTCATTTCAATCGGTACATTGCGGTTCAGGCGGTTATCGGCAATCACGGACTCATTGACTGAATCGGCGGTGACGAGCTGCTTAATCAAGCCGTCGTCCTCGATGCTGATGGCGCTGATGAGGCCATAGACGTGCAGGTCCTTGCCGAGCGGGGCGCGTACCAGCGC
>JANJTX010000172.1 GCA_024710875.1 Anaerolineales bacterium
CCGCCCGGTTTCAGCACCCGGAAGACCTCGGCAAAGGTGCGCGCCTTGTCCGGCACCAGGTTAATCACGCAGTTGGAAAGCACCACATCCACGCTGGCGCTCTCGACTGGCAGGTTTTCAATCTCGCCCAGCCGGAATTCCACATTCGCATAGCCGCCCTTTTCAGCGTTGGCGCGGGCTTTCGCCACCATCTCCGGCGTCATGTCCACCCCAATCGCCCGGCCTTCCGGCCCAATCGTCTGCGCCGCCAGGAAGACATCCACGCCCGCCCCGCTGCCGAGGTCCAGCACAGTATCGCCCGTTTTCAACCCGGCGTACTCGGTCGGGATGCCGCAACCCAGGCCCAGTTCCGCCCCTTCCGGCACGCGCAGTTTCAGTTCGCCGTACTCCACCAGGCTGTTGATGTCAATCGGTTCGCTGCCGCCGCAGCAGGTACTGGCGCCGCTGGTGCTGGGTGAGCAGCACGAACTGCCCTTGACCGCCACTTCGGCGTAGTGTTCGCGTACGGCTTGTTTGATGGTGTTGTTATCCATAATGTTCCCTTTCGTTAGATGCGTCGTAATTTTGTATTTGTCTAGGGATTGGTAGGGGCGACCTGCGGGTCGCCCCTGCTTGCCATGACAATTGTTTCTTTGGAAATTTGTGTCTCCACTCATTAAGACGCATCATATCCCGAAAAGACGCACTTTCCGGTCAATTTTAACCAACCTGCGTCCTTTTGGCATTCGCCTGCGTCATTATCAGCAACCCCACCCGAAAGGAGAAAAGGCCATGAACCCGATTGTCCTGCCGGTCAACCCGGAAGATGACTGCTGCGACGATACCTGTTGCGACGGCAGCGGCGGTAGCTGCTGCGGTTAGTTTGAAAGAGGGCACGGCCAGCCGCCGTGCCCTTTTTGTTTGCCTGGCCTCTGGCATGAATGTATAATCTCGCCATCATTCTGGTTGGAGGAAGCCATGAAAAAATACCGTGACCTGATTGCCTATTTCCTGTTGGCCTATGCCATTACCTGGGTTTTTCATCTGGCCGGCCTGCGTCTGGCTGAAGCCGCCGGTAGCGGCATCAGCAATGAGTCCAATTACCTCGCCATTACCGGCTGGCTGACCGGCAGCGCCGCTGCCCCGGCCGGGCAGGCCGCCCTTGTTTTCAGTCTGGGGGCCGGGCCGCTGTTGGCCGCCCTCATCGTCACCGCCTTCACCAACGGCCGCGCCGGCCTGGCCGAAATGGGCCGCTCCCTGCTGAACTGGCGTGTGGGCTGGAAGGGCATTGCCCTCGCCTTCGGCCTGCCGCTGGGCTTCGCCCTGCTGGCGCTCGTGGTCGGGCTGGTCAGCGGGCAGGTCAGCCTTGCCAGTTACCAGCCCCTGTTGCCGTGGTCGGCCCTGCTGCCGTATTTTGTATTCATGTTTATCTTTACCGGTATCTGGGAAGAACCCGGCTGGCGCGGTTTCGCCCTGCCGCGTCTGCAAAAGTTCTTCCCCGCTGAGCGCGCCAGTTGGATTCTCGGCCCCTTGTGGGCTTTGTGGCACGCCCCGGTCAATTACCAGTTCAGCCCGGTGAAAGGCCCCGGCTTCATCTCCTACCTGCTCATTTCCATGGTTGCCATCGTCGGCTTTACAATTGTCTTCACCTGGCTCTACAACAACCACAATGGCAGCCTGTTCCTGATGGTGTTGATGCACGGCTGGTACAACGTGGTGCAGACCTATCTCGTCACTTCCTTTGGCAATATGATGCTGGCAACGGTCTTTAACATCCTGCCCTGGCTGCTGGCCATCTACCTGCTCAAACGCTACGGCAGCGAAAACCTCGGCCCCCAGCCGCGGCAGGTCGCGAGCTAAGCCATATCTAAATCAACAAAAGGGCACGGCCAGCCGCCCCGTGCCCTTTTTGTTTGTCTTAAGTTTCGACAACTTAATGCATCAACCGCTGGCGCGCCAGCTCGCGGCCGGCCTCCATTAACTCCAGGTTGCCATTCCGGTGCTGCACCAGTTCGCCCTCCAGCGCCCGCGCCACTACCCCGGCTGCGAAATCCGGCGTCCAGCGCAGGTGCTCCTGCAGGTGCACCACCTTGCTCTCTTCATCGTAGTCCGGGCGGCCTTCATGGTTCAGCAGGTGGATCGCCAGCATCGCCTGGGCAAACTCCCAGCGCTGGCGGGCGCGTCGTTGGGCCAGCGCCACCAGGCCGCGCTCCGGCGCCAGCACCAGCACCACCACGAACAGGATGCCCGTAACCGTCGCCATCGAACCGGCGATGTTCGCATCCAGCCCGCGCGCCAGCCAGTACCCGCCGATGGCGCTCACCACCCCCAGCCCGGCGCTTAAGGCCAGCATCCGCTTCAGGTTGTCCGTCAGCAGGCGGGCGGCTGCGGCTGGCCCCACCATCAGCGCCACCACCAGCACCGACCCCACCGATTCAAATGCCCCGACCGCCGTCACCGAGACCATCGTCATCAGGCCGTAGTGCAGTGCCGCCGGGGCCAGCCCCAGCGCCGCCGCCAGCGCCGGGTCAAAGGTCGCCAGTTTGAGTTCCTTGTAAAACACAGCAATCAGGGACAGGTTAATCAGCACAATTCCACCCATTACCCACACTGCTTTGGGCAGGTCAATTCCCAGGACGGTCAATCGTTCAAACGGCGCAAAGGCCAGTTCGCCCAGCAGCACCGCGTCGGTATCCAGATGTACGCCCGAGGCAAAGCGCGAAATCAAAATCACCGCCAGGCTGAACAGCGCCGGAAACACCAGCCCGATGGCGGCATCCTGCTTGACCAGCCCGGTGTTGTTCACCACTTCCACCAGCACCACCGTCAGCACGCCCATCCCGGCCGCCCCCAGAATCAGCCACGGCGATTCGAGGTCGCGCACCACGAAAAACAGCAGCACAATCCCCAGCAGCACCGTGTGGCTGATGGCATCGCTCATCATCGCCATGCGCCGTAGCACCAGGAAGACCCCCGGCAGGGCGCAGGCCACCGCCACCAGAGCGGCAATCAGTTGAATTTCCAGTTGCGGCGCGCTCATCGGTCTTCCTCCGCGGCTACATCTTCCAGGTGGCTTTCGGCCGCCTGCGTTCCGGCCGCCGTCAGCGCCCAGTGGTCGTCCGGGCGCGCCTGCACCAGCCCACGCTTTTCAAGAGCGTTCAGGGTGTTGGAAACGCCCGCCGCCCCAAAGGCCATCACTCGCAACGCCGCCCGGCTGTGGGCGGTTTGCGGGTCAGCGTGTTGCTGCCCCAGCCGGTAGAGGTCGGCCAGCACCTGGTTGGCCAGCAACCGGCGCTGGTTGCGCCGCCGCCGCAGCCAGGCCGCCAGCACACCCCGGTTGGGGGCGAACAGCAGCGAGACCAGCGCAATCACCGAAGCCGCCAGTACGATAATCGGCCCGGTCGAGAGGCCGCGGCCCATACTGCTCGCCAGCGCCCCTGCCACGCCGGCCAGCGCCCCGAACACCCCGGCCAGCAGCACCATCCGGTCCAGCCGGTCAGTCCACTGGCGGGCGGCCGCCCCCGGCGCCACCAGCATGGCGCTCATCAGCACCACGCCCACCGCTTGCAGGCCAATCACCACCGCCACCACCAGCAGTGAGGTCAGCAGGATGTCCAGCCGGTGCATCGGCAGGCCCACGCTGTCGCCGAAGTCGCGGTCAAAACTCAACAACTTAAACTCTTTCCAGAACAAAGCCAGCACCAGCAGGGCCAGCCCGCCGAAAATCGCCATCAGGCGCACATCCCGCTCCAGCAGGGTCGCCGCCTGCCCGAACAGGAACGAGGTCAGCCCCGCCTGGCGCGCATCCGGGTTGCGTTGCAGGTAGGTCAGCAGCATCAGCCCGAAGCCAAAGAAAGTCGAAAGCACCAGCGCCAGCGCCG
This sequence comes from Anaerolineales bacterium, assembly GCA_024710875.1. GTDB lineage: Bacteria > Chloroflexota > Anaerolineae > Anaerolineales > UBA11579 > SCUK01. The sequence goes on from JANJTX010000172.1 coordinate 3,861, forward strand.
TATCTTCTTTTAATCGCGTCGCCCGCGTAATCCCCAGTATCGCCAGAATCGCCAGCACGCCCGCCGCCGCCGCTCCCAGCATCAGGGTGATGGGCGTTTTGCTGCCCGTAAACAGAAAGGCCAGCGCTACGCCCGGCAGGGCCGCATGCGAAAGCGCGTCGCCCAGCAGGCTCTGCCGCCGCAGCAGCGCAAACGAGCCCAGCGCGCCGCTCACTACCCCCAGCACCGCCGTGCCGAGCGCAATCGTGCGCACGGTGTAATCCAGAAACAGGTTGGCAAACAGGGTCCCGAAATCCATGGCTACCCGCCCCCGGCCGGTTCGCTCGGCGCATGCTGGTGCGGGCTGAGGAACGCCACTCGCCCGCCATACGCCAGGCGCAGATTTTCTTCGGTAAACGCTTCCGCCACCGGGCCGCTGGCAATCCGCCGCACGTTCAGCAGTGTCACCCAGTCGAAGTATTCCGGCACGGTTTGCAGGTCATGGTGTACCGCCACCACGGTCTTGCCCGCTGCTCGCAGGCTCTTCAAGATGTCCACGATGGCGCGTTCGGTCGTGGCATCCACGCCCTGAAACGGCTCATCCATAAAATACAGTTGCGCATTCTGTACCAGCGCCCGCGCCAGAAAGGTGCGTTGCTGCTGCCCGCCCGAAAGCTGGCTGATCTGGCGGCTGGCATAGTCCGCCATGCCCACCTGTGCCAGTGCTTCCAGTGCCGCCTCCCGCTCGGTTTTGCCGGGCCGCTTGAACCAGCCCAGTTCCCCGTAGCGACCCATCGTCACCACATCCAGCACGCTGGTGGGGAAGTCCCAGTCCACGCTGCCGCGCTGCGGCACATAGCCCACCAGGTGGCGCTGCTCGGCGTAGGCTTTGCCGTGAATCAGCACCTGCCCGGCGGCCGACTTCACCAGCCCCAGCACCGCTTTAATCAAGGTCGTTTTGCCCGCCCCATTTGGGCCGACAATCGCCATCAGCGTGGCGGTTGGCACGGCCAGGTCTACATCCCACAACACCGGCTTATCCTGATAGGCGACCGTCAGGTCGGTGATTTCAATTGCGAGGTCAGTCATTTTGTTTTCCTTAACCAGAGCATACCCCGCAGGATTCATCAGCGGGGTATGCTCTTCTGCGTAGTTTGCTTTATTCGCCCAATAGGGCGTTCACAATCGTGTCAATGTTGTGCCGCACCATGCCGATGTAGGTGCCTTCCGGCGTGCCCCAATCGCCCATCGCATCCGAGAACAGCGAGCCGCCAATCGCCACATCAAAGCCGCGCGCGTCCACCGCCGCTTGCAGGGCTTCCACGGTCCGCACCGGCACACTCGATTCTATAAATATCGCTGGAACCTGCCGTTCGGTGATGAGTTGCGCCAGATTCTGCACATCGGCCGCGCTGGCTTCGCTGGCGGTGCTGATGCCCTGCAAGCCCAGCACCTCAAAACCGTACTCGCGCCCAAAGTAACTAAAAGCATCATGTGCCGTCACCAGCACCCGCTGCTCGGCGGTCAGGCGGCTGGCCTGTTCATGCACATAGGCATTGAGCGCTTCCAGTTCCACGAGGTAGGCGGCTGCATTGGCAGCGTAGTCGGCGGCATGCGCCGGGTCATGCGCCGCCAGCCCATCGGCCACCGCCTGCACCGCTTCCATCCACAACGGCACGCTGAACCAGATATGCGGGTCAAATTCATCCGCATAGTCCGGCGATTCCAGCAGTAGAGTCGGATCAATCGTTTCGCCCACCAGAATCACGGTCTTGCGCTCGGCGAGTTGTTCCAGAATGCCGTCCATCTGCGCTTCGAGGAACAGGCCATTGGCGATGATGACATCCGCTTCTGATAGTTTGGTCACATCGCTCTCGCTGGCGGTGTACAGGTGCGGGTCCACCCCCGGGCCCATCAGACCCTGTGCCGAAACATGCTCGCCGCCCACAATCTGGGTGATGTCGGTTACCATCCCGATGGTCGTGACAACCCGGATTTTGCCATCCGCTTCCGGGGCGGGGGTGGCGCACGCCGCCAGCACGAAGGCCAGCAGCATAAGGAAAATTACAGGTTTACAGGTTTTCATGGTTCTTGCATCCTTTTGGGATAAATTTAGGTATGACTAAATATAAGTATATTTATTTTATCTTTTTTGTCAAGGTCAAGACTAAATAATATGGCCGCCTTTGCCCGATTGCTGGGGTGGAGTTGAGGCTTTAGCCGAGTTTCTCGCAAGTGTTGCGGGTTCAGCCCCCTGCAAGCCTTACCGCCCGAATGCGACTATAATGGGCCGAATACTTTTCAACTTCCGAGGAGGAGGCAGCGATTCACGGGCGTGGGCGGTTTTTCCTCACCGTGGTGCTCAGCCTGGCGATGGCCGGGCTGGCCTACATATTTTTGCATCATCATCTGGGGGCGATCTTCGGCTGGATTGTCACTATTCTCGTCGGCGCCATGACCTTTCTGGCCGCCACCCTGTCTTTCTCCAACATTGAACAGGGCGAGCGCCTGCGGGCCAGCGAGGCCCGCTACCGCGCCCTCACCGAACTCACCACCGATGTCACCGTCATCATCGGCCCGGACTTTCGCTCCCGCTACGTCAGCCAGTCGGTGTATTCCATCACCGGCTATCACCCCCACGAAGTCGTCGGCCAGTTCCGCCAGCGTTTCATCCTGCCCGAAGACATTCCCCTGCTTGAATCGGCCCTCAAACTCGCCATCCAGAATCCCGGCCAGACCCAGCCGGTTCAGGTCTTTCGCGGCCAGCCTAAAAATTCAGATGAAATCCGCTACTACGAGGGCCAGTTCACCAACCTGCTGGCCGAACCCAGTATCGCCGGTATCGTCATGGGCGTGCGGGATGTCACCGACCGTGAGCTGGCGCTACAGGCCGCCCGCTACGCCCAGCAACGCTATCAGGCCCTTTTTGAACGCTCGCACGAAGCCGTCTTCATGCTCGACCTGCACGGCCGGGTGCTGGACCACAACCAGCGTGCCGCCGAACTGCTGGCCGCCCTGCCGCAACCCCTGACAGGCCGCGCTTTTACCGACCTGTTGCGCCTTACCCCGCCCAACATCAGTTCAGAGGCACTGCTGGCCGGTGACGCTCTGCCGCCCTTTGAGGTCCAGTTCGCCACCCCGGGCCAGGATCTGCTGGTAGGGGAGGTCAGCGCCAGCCTGGTGCATGCCGAGGATGGCCAGCCGCTTTGCTTTCAATACCTGGTGCGGGATGTCACCCCCCGCAAGCGCGTGGAAAACGAGCTTGGCTACCGCGCCCTGCATGATGCCCTCACCGGCCTGGCCAACCGCGCCCTGCTGGAGCAGGAAATCGAAGCCGCCCTGGAAAGCGGTTCTGAAACCGGGCAGGGCTTTGTAGTGGTCTATATCGATGTGGATGACTTCAAAGCCGTGAACGATAAATACGGCCATGATGCTGGTGATCATTACTTGCGCGCCCTCGCCGCCGCCCTGCGGGGCGCCGTACGCCTGTCTGATTCGGTCGCCCGCGTTGGCGGGGATGAGTTCGTCATTCTGCTGCTGGGCGTCCGAGTGCAGGAAGCCTTTGAAACTGTCGCCGTCAAAATCCGCACGCTTTTCCCGATCCCCTTTGCCCCCGCCGGCCGGCAGGTGGATGTTGCCGTCAGTATTGGCTTCAGTTGCTACCCGGAAGACGGCAACACCATTGGCGGCCTTCTGCGCCACGCTGACCTCGCCATGTACCGCGACAAGAGCAACCCGCGCTAGTCTTTTCTCTCGGCTGCCGCTTTCAACGCCGCCAGCCGGTCCGTCCAGTAGCCATCGTAACGTGCCACCCAGTCGGCCACCTGGCGCAGGTCGGCGGCGGTCAGCCGGTACATCCGCTCGCGGCCCGCTTTCTCTACCTGCACCAGACGCGCCGCCCTCAGCAAGCGCAAGTGCTTGCTCACCGCCGGCCGGCTGATGTGCGGAAAGCGCCGCGCCAGTTCCCCGGCTGGCTGCGGCCCTTCCGCTTGTAAAATGTCCAGCAACGCCCGGCGGGTCGGGTCGGCAATCGCATCAAAAGCAGAGGTCGCCACGCCTTTAGCCCGCCTCGGCCAGCGCTTTCAGTTCCGCCAGCGTGTTGGCGCGCTCCCAGCCAGTCTGGTGCGCTTCATATTCCTGGCGCGCGTATTCTGCCGGCAGCAATTCAAAGCCGGAGTGTTCCAGCGTGACGCGTGTGCCGCCTTCAATGGCGATCAGTTCAAATACCACCTGCGTCGCCCGCGGCCACGGCTCACGCCCGGCTTCCTGCTCAAACCAGGTGAACCCCAGCCGGTGGGGCGGCTCAAAGATATTCACCTCACCCGTGATGTCAGTCGCCACGCCGTAGTCCACATGCATCTCCAGCCGGCCGCCCGGCCGTGGTTCAAAGGTCTGGCGCGTGAACCACTGGCGCACGCCCTCTGGCGTACTCATCAGTTCCCACACCCGCTCCTGCGGGGCCAGGATATCCACCGTCATGCGTACCGCCGGGATGATTGCTTCGTTCATGGTCTACTCCTTCATATGTAACTTAATAGTTACATATTAGCCAGGAATGAGCCATCTGTCAAGGGCAGTTCAGAGTCTCGCCCCTTAAAGGCGTTCACCCCCAGTTGGCCGCTGGGGGTGAACTATTCCAACTCAGAAGGAGGAGAGTGGAGTTTTTTGTGCTGCCGCCAGTTTGTGGAGTGAGGAGCAAAGGCAGGCGGCAGAAACAAACAAATTGGGTCGGGACCTATCTTCCGGGCGGGGCACTCACCGCGTAACTGCACTCGGACTTGTTCTGCAGGTGACAGTCACAGTAGTGGGAGCAATTCCGCGCCAGAATGCGGGGCGGGCTGTCCGGCAGGGGGTCTGCCGGGTGAGCCACCCGGGTTACCAGAGTCACCGGGCTGTCGGCGTGCACACACCGCAGACGTTCTTCTGTACGGTACTGGTATGTGTTGGCGACCATCTGTGCCTCCGGGGGTTCCCGTTGGTCCTACGCTCTTAGTGTACCGGGGCAGTCCGAATTTGCGATGGGGCAGGTGTCCTCTTTCTGTCGGGACACATGCCCAACTGAAACTCACACTCTTGGCGCTTAAATGTAGTCTGGCTCCCCCGCGACCACGCTCAGGGAGACTCGTGGGCTTCGCCTCAAGTACAGTTTCGCCGCAGTTGCCCAAACCGCGCCAGACGGGTATACTTTTCGCATGTCCACCAAACCACGCGTGCGCCTTCACATCGCCAAGGAAACTCATATTGGCAATGTGCGCAAGAACAACCAGGACGCCCTCGGCACCTGGGTTCAGCACTTTGATGACCGCCCCCCCGTGGCGATTTTGGTGGTGGCGGATGGCATGGGCGGCCACGAGGCCGGCGAAGTCGCCAGCCAGCTCGCCGTCCAGAACCTGCTGGACACCCTCAAGCCCATCCTTGAAAGCAACCCCCAACTCGGCGAAGAACTGGATGCCATGCTCGCCAACGCCGTCAGCCAGGCCAGCGCCGCCATTGTCAACTACACCGTCAATAACAAAATCGAACCCGGCAACATGGGCACCACCCTCGAATGCGCCGTCCTGATTGGCAGCGAAGGCCGCCTGGCGCATGTCGGCGATAGCCGCGTCTACCAGCTCTCGGCCAACGGCCTCGGCAAAGTCACCGAAGACCACTCGGCCGTTGCCGAACTGGTGTCCGTTGGCCTGCTGCAACCCGAAGATGTCTACACCCACCCCCGCCGCAACATCCTCACCCGCAGCGTGGGCGGCCCCTGGCCGCTGGAAGTCGATTTGGTCGAAGTCTCGCTCAAAATCGGCGAACGCCTGATGCTGTGCAGCGATGGTCTGTGGGGCCTGGTGCGCGATGATGCTCTCGAGCGCATCCTGCTCAAGGCTGACCCGCCCGAACGTCTCGTCAACGAACTCATCCAGGCCGCTCTTGAAGCCGGCGGCGATGACAACATCACCGTCGTCCTCTGCGATGTCCTGCCCGCCTGAACCTGCATGCTGACCCCTGACCTCAAACAATTCATCCAAAACATGCCCAAGGCCGAGGTGCACATCCATCTCGAAGGTTCCATCGCGCCCGAAACCGTGCTGGAACTCGCCCGCCGCAATAACCGTCTGGACACCCTTCCCACCGACAATGTCGAAGGCCTGCGCCAGTGGTACACCTTTGCCGGGTTCGAGCACTTCATCACCGTCTATGTCGCCATCATGGGCACCCTGCGCAAGCCGGAAGATTTTGCCCTGGTGGCCTATGAGCACGGCGCTGATATGGCCCGTCAGCACATCCGCTACCGCGAAGTTACCTTCACCCCTTACCTGCACCTCGGCTGGGAAGACAAAGGCCTCACCATTCAGGACCTCCTGCACGGCCTGGAAGAAGGCCGCCAGCGGGCGCGCAACGAATTCGGCGTGGAAATGCGCTGGGTTTTTGATGTCCCTCGCAATGCCTCTTTCCCCGACGAATCCAACCCCGCCAGTTACAACCCCGCACCGGCCGAACTCACCCTCGAGGCCGCCCTGGCCGGCCGCCAGTACGGCGTGGTCGGTTTTGGCCTCGGCGGCTACGAAGTCAACTTCCCGCCCGAGCCTTTCGCCCACGTCTTTGGCCCGGCCAAGCGCGCCGGCCTCATAAGCGTGCCGCACGCCGGCGAAACCGAAGGCCCCGCCAGCGTCTGGGGTGCTCTCAACGAACTCGCCGCCGACCGCATCGGCCACGGCGTCCGCGCCATTGAAGACCCGGCCCTGCTGGCCGAACTCAAACGCCGCGACATCCCGCTCGAAATCAACCCCACCAGCAACATCTGCCTGCATGTCTATGAAACCTACGCTGAGCATCCCTTCCGCAAGCTGGATGAATACGGCCTGACCGTCACCGTCAACAGCGACGACCCGCCACTCTTCAACACCACCCTCACCCGGGAATACGAAGTCCTCGCCGAGCATTTCGGCTACGACCGGGCTGGCCTCGCCCGCATCGCCCGCAATGCGTTTCGCGTCGCTGGCATGGAAGAAGGCCTCAAACGCCGTCTCCTGACCGAGTTTGATGCCTGGGTTACCGTCAATACTTAGACCCTCCGTGTAGGAAATCCCATGAAAACCATTCTTGTCACCGGCGGCGCCGGCTACATTGGCAGCCTGACCTGCATTGAACTCCTCGCTGCTGGCTACCAGGTCGTCGTGCTGGACAACCTCATCAACAGCAGCCCAGAGGCCCTGCGCCGCGTTCAGCAAATCAGTGGCGAGGAAGTCGCCTTCTACAAAGCCGACCTGCTGGAAAAGCCCGCCCTGCAGAAAATATTCAAGGCCCACGCCTTTGATGCCGTCATCCACTTTGCGGGCCTCAAAGCCGTCGGCGAATCCGTTGAACAGCCCCTGCGCTACTATGAAAACAATGTCACCGGCACCCTGCGCTTGTGCGAGGTGATGGCCGAACACGGCGTTCAGGACATCGTCTTCTCTTCCTCTGCCACCGTTTATGGCGACCCGGCCCGCGTCCCTATCACCGAGGATTTCCCCACCGGCCCCACCAACCCCTACGGCTGGACCAAGTTGATGATTGAGCAAATTCTCACCGACCTGCACGCCAGCGACCCGCGCTGGCAGGCCATTCTCCTGCGCTATTTCAACCCGGTGGGAGCCCACCCCAGTGGTGAACTCGGTGAAAGCCCGCGCGGCGCCCCCAATAACCTCATGCCCTACCTGGCCCAGGTCGCCGTTGGCAAACGCCCCAATTTACAGATCTATGGCGACGATTACGATACGCCCGACGGCACCGGCGTACGCGATTACATTCACGTCATCGACCTCGCCCGCGGCCACCTGGCCGCCCTCAACCGCCTCATGCAGCAGCCCGGCGTGGATATTTACAACCTCGGCACCGGCCAGGGCTACAGTGTGCTGGAGATGGTCAAAGCCTTTGAACAGGCCAGCGGCCGCGAGATCCCCTACAACATCGTTGCCCGCCGCCCCGGCGATATCGCCACCTCTTACGCCGACCCCTCCAAAGCCAACCGCGAACTCAACTGGCGCGCCATGAAGGGCCTGGACGAAATGTGCGCCGACCTCTGGCGCTGGCAGTCCAAACACCCGGAGGGGCTGGGGGAGTAGTAATCGTTTGCTGTATTCAATAAGGAGTAGAAGTGGGATGAAACCTGGTCAAATATTCCTGACATGTGCGCTGTGCCTCTTCATTATCGTGGCTTGCTCTCCATCCGCAGTCCAAAGTGAACTCCCGGCGACCGAAATCTCTTCATCTTCACCCACCCAGCGACCCACGCGCACTCAAACTATCACTCCTACTCGCGGGCCCACCTGGACCCCGCCCGTACTTCCTCCGACTTCAACGCCCGCACCTACGTTGCCGGCCAATGTGGAGGGCTGGGGGCTATTGAGCGCTGAAGGCCCCTGGTTCTACGCCATTTGGGATGGCTTGATACTGTTAGACCCCCAGACTGGTGGCTGGCGGCGATTGTCCGAAAATTACGTGGCGGATCCGGCCGCTTCCCCGCGCGGCCCCAGAATCGCGTATATGGAATATCGCCGGGGCGAAGGGGTTCCTTTTCAACTCACGATTCTGGACTTGCCAAACCTCACAACGACTCTGGCAACCGAATACGATGTCCGCGACCCCAGTGAATACAATACCAATCAGGATTTAGATTTTCTTGGATTGTGGATGGATATAAACCACGCGATTTCTTATCCAGATCCGTTGCACTGGTCTCCCGATGGGGAAAGTCTGGCGTTTGTAAACGCCCTGGGTACCGAACACACCGACCTGTATGTTTTTGATCTGGTTGAGAATGAATTACGCCGGTTGAGTTCCGGTCCGCGCTTGGCGGTTCTCCCCAGTTGGAGCCCGGATGGCCGTTGGATAGTGTACGGCGATGTGGCCTCTGTCAATGAAGGCAGCTCCGGTAAGGGTGCTTATACCGATTGGATTGTTTGGAAAGTAAACGTCCAGACTGGTGAAAATTCGGTACTGTTTTACGGTGAAGATTATGGCAAAGAATTTTTGGTTGATTGGCTGGATGCTGACCATGCGGTCTTCTATTCTTCAGAGGGCCGCTGCTGGAATCGCAATCTCAGAGTGGTCAATATACGGGATAGCAGCGAAGAAATCCTCTGGGGTCTGGAGTTTTACAACTTTGCCTATTCCCCCCATTCACGCACAGCCCTGCTAGGCACGCCTCAAACACATAATATTCATCCTCCGCTCGATAGTAGATTCTGTGGAACGGCCAGTGATCCCGGACTTTACCTGTACAACCTGAATTCGGGTACATTCCTTAAAGTACTGGAGCCCGAAACTGGAGACAACCTTGAGCTTGTGAGCTCCATTTGGATTGAACCATTGGATGCTTTCCTGGTACAGGGGGAAAATTCAGAAAAACTATACCTGCTCTATACAGACGGCCGTCTTGAAACTGGCTATGAGGGTGTATATTCCCCAAATGGGGGGCGTGTCCTTCGCGAGGATAGTCGCGGTGACTACATCGTAGTTAATCGGGAAGATGATTCAGTCATACGCCTTCCGCCAAGCACCTGGTCGGCTCATTGGATGTTGGATGATGAGCATCTTTTGTTAATTCAATCAAATCCAAGTTCAGTCTGCATTATGTATCTGGTAACCAGAAATTGTGCCGAAGTGCTAATTTTGGACTTGGAACCACCGGAATATAGTTTTATTACTATCCGGGAGTTCGGCTGGATTTCCCCCGGAACTTCGGATTAGCCTTACCCCGCTGCCTTCACTTCATCCAGCGTCGCCGCCAGCTTTTCGTGGGCTTCGTCAAAATCCATATCCTCGGTAATTGCCCACTCGCGCGACAGCCGGGTGGCCGCCAACTCAAAGGTGCGCTCCTCGTTATCATTCAGGCCGCGTTGCACTCGCCGCGCCGCAAGGTCGCGTACCAGTTCGGCTGTCCCCTCCGGCGAGAACTCGCTCGCCATCTCTGCTATCTGGCGCTTGCGCGCGTTGTGGTCCGGATCCAGATCCTGGGGCGGTTGCAGCAACACTTTCATCGCCTTGCGTAATTTTGCCCGGGTCGCCACCGAGCGAATGTGGTCATTCTCGGCATTCTCGACCGGCACAAAAAACGTGCTGTTGCGGGCTTCTACTTTGAAATAGCGGGTTTCCTTTTCCCCCAGCGTCTTGGTCTCAATTGCAATAATCTGCCCCACGCCATAACTGGCATGCACAATCCAATCCCCTTTTTTATATGTCTGGGTTTTGCCCATGGGTCAGACCTCCTTATCAGCCGGCTGCAAACCGCGCTTACCAGCCCTGCCGGCCCCCAGCGCGGTGGCCTGTTTCCAATGATGTCCGGGTTGTGGGGCCGCGTGATTTCAACGCCAGGGAAGAACAGCAGAGGGCTGTACGCCATGCCAGCCCTTTAAGTATATCACACGCCCCCCCACCCTCGATTTGCCGCATTTCCGACCCCGGTAGGATGCACAGTTGCCAGTTTTGTGTCAGAATCAGGGCAATTCACGAGGTTCATCTCACGCACAGAGGATGCCATGACTCACCGTAACAAAACCATGCTATTCATCTCTTTTAGTTTGCTTTTCGCCCTGCTCGGCTGCAACCTGCCTACTGCCACGCCCACCCCGGACTTTTCCGCCGTCATCGCCACTCAGGCGGCCGCCACCCTGGTCGCTGGCCAGACCCAGTCTGCCGGCCAGCCCCAGCCCAGCGCCACCAGCCCGCTGCCAGCCACCGCCACCAACCCCCCGCCGCCCACCGCCACCAATGTGCCGCCCGCGCCGGTAACGCGCTGCAACTGGGCTTCCTTCATCACCGATGTCACCATCCCGGACGGCACGCTGGTTACACCCGGCGCTACCTTCGTCAAGACCTGGCGGTTGCGCAACATCGGTACCTGCACCTGGAGTAGCGGCTACGAGTTCGTTTTTGTGGATGGTAACGGCCTCGGCGCCAATGCCAGCGTACCGCTTGGTGCCACCGTCGCCCCCGGCCAGACCGCCGATGTCTCCATCACTTTCAAAGCCCCCACCACCGGCAACACCTTCCGCGGCAACTGGAAACTGCGCAGCGCCGATGGTATCGTCTTTGGCATTGGCGGCGATGCCACTCTGCCGTTCTGGGTGGACATCAAAGTCCGCGAAGCCAACAAATCCTATCTCTACGACTTCGCCATCAACGTCTGCCAGGCCGAATGGCGTTCGGCCGCCAAAAATACCCTGCCCTGCCCCGGTGACTCCAAGAGCAAGGAAGGCTTCGTCATCCTGCTGGATGATGTCCACCTTGAAAACCGCATTGAAGACGAGCCCACCCTGTGGGTACACCCGGATGAAGCCATCAACTCCTGGATTACCGGCACCTACCCGGCGGTAACCATTAAAACCGGCGATCGTTTCCGCGCCTGGGTCGGCTGCCTGCAGGGCTACAAAAACTGCGAACTGCGTTTCAAACTCGAATACTCTGCTGATGGCGGCCCGGTGACCCTGCTGGCCGAGTGGAACGAAACCCAGGATGGTAATATCTCAGACATTGACCTGGACCTCTCGGCGCTGGACGGCAAGAGCGTCAAGTTCATCTTCAGCACCATCATCACCGGCGGCCAAACCCCGGACGGACAGGGCTTCTGGTTCGTGCCGCGTCTCATCCGTCCGTAGGAGAACGAATTAATACAAATTTTACGTAATGTTTCAGACTGAACATCGTCTATACAAGTAGAGCGGGCGGGAGGCTACCTCCTCGGCTTCTCGCCCCTCCCTCTCCTTGTGTGACCGGCCAGTGTGCAAACGCTGGCCGGTTTCCGTTTTCGGCAGAGACGCGCCCGGCGGCCGTGTAAGTCAGGGTTTATAATCGCGCCATGCAGGCCGAAATCCACACCATTCGCCACGCCGGTTTCTCCTCGGCTAATTTGCCGCCCCGCCCGGTGGATGTATGGCTGCCGCCCCGCGCGGCCGGCGAAGCCTGCGCCGTGCTCTACATGCATGACGGCCAGAATCTCTTCGACTCGGCGCAATCGTATTCCGGTGTAACCTGGGGCGTGGCTGAGGCCATCACCGCCCTCATGGCGGCCGGCAAAATTCCACCCACGCTGGTGGTTGGCATCCACAACACCCCCAATCGGGTCGGCGAATACCTGCCCTACGGCGCCATTCACATCCACGCCGCCGCCGAGCAACGTTTCAACGCCTGGGTCGCCGCCGAAGCAGGCGGCCAACCCCCGCCGGACTGGCTGTTGAATTCAGATGCCTACCTGAAGTTCATCGTTTCTGAACTCAAACCCTTCATCGATTCCACCTACCGCACCCGCCCGCAAGCTGAATTCACCGCCATCATGGGCAGCAGCATGGGCGGCCTGATTTCTGCCTATGCCTTCTGTGAGTACCCCGAGGTCTTTGGTCGCGCCGGCTGTCTTTCCACCCATTGGCCGATTGGCGATGGCATCCTGCTGGACTATCTGGCCCAACGCCTGCCACTCCCGGCCGGCCGGCGCATCTATTTTGACTATGGCAGCGAAGGCGTGGATGCCGAGTATGCCCCCTACCAGAAAAAGGCCGATGCCCTGCTGGTCGCCGCCGGTTATCAGCCCGGCCGCGACTGCCTCAGCCGTAACTTCCCCGGTGACCCGCACCATGAAAGCGCCTGGCGCGCCCGCCTGCCCATCCCGCTTGAATTCCTGTTGAGCCAATCATGAAGCATCGCGCCACGCTCGCATTTGCCGCTGTTCTACTGCTGGCTTGCAGCCTGACGGGCAACGCCCCCAGTGTCGCCCCAGCCCCGGTTGCGCCCTTGCCGGCCAGCCCCGCCCCGGAATCCGCCGCCCCCGAAGCCGCGCCTTCCGCTCTACACGGCCTCATTTTCAGCGCCGCCGGTGGCTTGTGGCAAATCGGGCCCGATGGCAATCCCCTCCAGTTGGCGGCCTGCGCCCGCGGCGCCGCCCTCTCGCCCGATGGCCGCCAGATGCTCTATACCTCGGAAGATTTCGACATCTACCTGCTGGAATTGTCTGACTGCTCTACCCAAAACCTCACCAACTCCCCGGAGCAGGTCGAACTCAACCCGCGCTGGTGGCCCGGCCTCACCGGCGCGGCGCTCATCGGCGTAAACCCGGAATACGATGCCGGCAAGCCCGCCCTCCTGCAAATCGGCCGCCCGGACTACCAGATTATTGACCCCGAAGTCTCTGCCAACGACCTGCCCGCCATCCGCCCGGACGGCCAGGTGCTGGCCTATGCCTTTGGCTATGAAGGCCAGGCGGTCTTCATCACCCTGCCCTCGCCCGACCGGCAGCCGCTCGACCTGGCCGCCTTCGGCCTCAACCCGACCGAGTTTCGCCGCCTGGACAGTCCCGCCTGGAGCCCGGATGGCCGCAAACTGGCCTGGGTGGTTTCCACCCAGCAGGGCGAAGACTACGCCACCGCCCGCATCGAACTGCTCATCCTCGATTTAGAAGCTCGCACCGCCCTGCGCCTGCGCCCGTATGTGCCCCTAGGCCGCGGTGGCTGGCCGCCCGCCCCGGTCTGGAGTCCCGATGGCCGCTGGCTGGCCCTCAACCCCTGGCCGGAAGACCCGACCAGTTCTGGCCTGTGGGTTGTTGCCGCCGATGGCTCGGCCGAGTTCACGCTAACCGTGCCGCACCCGGCCAACACCTGGCTCGAGCAACTCGCCCCGCCGCTGTGGAGCCCCGATTCCAGCGCCCTCGCCTTCAGCCTGACCGATGGTACAACCAGCAGCCTGTGGTGGGCCGAAACTGGCGTGTGGCAGCCGCAGACTTTGCCGCTTCCGGCCGAAGCTCAATTGATAGACTGGCGGCGCTAACTCCCGGTTTAACAAAAAACGAGGCGGCCATTTAGCCGCCTCGTTGCGTTTGTGCGTAGGCTCTGCTTACTGGCCTGCCCGCGGTGGGCTGGGGTTCGGGAACTTGGCGCTGGAGGTCCCGGTCTTCGAGACGAAAATCTGGCCCTCATAGCGAATGCCGCCGATGGCATAAATGTAGGTATAGGTACCGGAGAGCATTTCTACCGGAGTCGTACCCGGCTCCAGCGTGTAGAAGTACGTGCGGCTGCCAATCAGCGTCACCACAATTGGGGTGGTGTAGTGATTGTGCAGTTTGAAGTTGGTCACGCCGGCGCTCACCAGTTCCTGGCGTGCCAGCGCTTCGCAACTCTTCAAGAGCAGGTCGGTCGTGCCGGCCTTCTCAATCCGAATTGTGCCGCTGAAGGTCGTATCGCAGGCATCGTAGGAATAGTCGTACCAGCCGGACTGGATGAACTCATAGCGGTTGCGTCCCAGTTCGGCAGCAAAGGTGTAGTCCTTGCCGTACACATCATCATGGGCGGTGAAGGTGACTTCGACTTTGGTGCCAAAATGGCTGGAAATGACGAACTTGGTCAATTCCGGCGGCGTCGGGCAGTACGGGATTTCAATGTACTGTCCCGGCTCGTCAATCGTCATGGTCACTTCTACATCCGCCACACAACCTTCGTAGGTGATGGTGTAGTCGCCTTCCTCAATCGTGCGCTCGTGCCAGCCGGGGGCGAGGGTGAAGGTGTAGTCCTTGGGCCCTTTGAAGACGATCTTCATCGGGATTTCACGGTTGTTGTGAATCAGAAATTCCTGCGTTTTTTGCAGGGGGGCAAAGGCGGTAGTGGTGGCCAGCATCGCCAACAGGGTCAGCGCCAGCAGTATTCGTTTCATCATGCGTTTTTACTCCGTCATTTCTAATGGATACGCCTCACAGAATCACTTCAATCTGTGAGCGTCTGTATCATACCTGTGCGCCGGAAGGGTGTCAACCAAACCCGGGGTGGGGTTTATTTTCCTACTTTTGGGGGATGCCTGCAGGATATAATCGCCCGCATGTCGCCCTCGCCTGCCAGCCTCGCCCTGACCGCCCTCGGTGTGCCGCACCGTGAATTCACCCACCCCGGCCCGGTGGAAAGTCTGGAGCAGGCCGCCGCCGAACGCGGCCAGACCCCGGCTCAGGTGGTGCGCTCGCTGCTCTTCCGGCTGGAGGAGGGCGAGTACGCCCTGGCGCTGGTGGCCGGGCCGCAACAGGTGGATTGGAAAGCCCTGCGTACCTACTTTGGCCGCTCGCGCCTGACCACCGCCACCCCGGAAGAGGTGCTGGCCGTGACCGGTTTTGAGCGCGGAGCGGTTGGCCCGTTTGGTCTGCCGGGGCCGTTGCCCATCGTGCTGGATGAGAGCCTCACCGGCCAGACCGAGGTGTCGCTGGGTTCCGGCGTGCGCGGCGTTACGGTTATTCTCTCGGTCGTAGACCTGCGAGCCGCCCTCAATCACCCGCCAGTGGCGGCTCTCACCCAAGGATGATCTCTGGTTAGTTGTTGCCTGCCTGATTGCACGCCGACAGGGTAGGGGCGTAGCATGCTACGCCCCTACGCGCCGCTATCTCGCATCGTCAGGGTTCTGGCGAATCCCAATCCACCACTTTCTCCTTGCCTGTCATTGCGAGGCGGGTTTATCCTGTCGTAGCAATCTCGCGGCATACCCCTCGCTTAACGCCCATAACCGTTCCTGTGCTTCCACATCCTGCGCCGCCGGCAACGCTTCTTTCTCGCCGTGGCGGGTGAAAAATCGCCCACTGACCTCGGCCAGATCGGGGTCGGTCGCCAGCCGCATCGTCGCCCGCGTACCCTCTTCCACGGAAATCCCGCGCCGGAACACCAGCCGCTGCACCAGCCCCGCCAGCGGGCCGTTGCGGGTCGCGCCGATGTTGGTGCGCACAAAGCCCGGGTGCAGGGCGTTGGCGGTTACGCCGCTGCCCGCCAGCCGCCGCGCCAGCGCAAAAGCGAACATCACATTCGCCAGTTTGCTCTGGCTGTAGGCCTTCAGCATCGTGTAGCCGCGGTGCAGTTCCACATCCTGCCAGTGAATCCGGCCGCGGTAATGGGCGCTCGATGAAGTCACCACCACCCGCGCCGGCGCGCTGGCTTTCAGCAGGTCCAGCAGTTCCCCCGTGAGGGTGAAGTACGCCAGGTGGTTGAGTGCCCAGGTCATTTCGACGCCCTCACTCGTAACCTGCCGCAGCCCGAAGCCATTACCAGCGTTGTTAATCAGCACGTCCAGTCGCGGGCTCATGGCACGGAACTCGGCCGCCGCCCGGCGTACCTCGGCCTGCAAAGACAGGTCGGCGGTGATGGCGCGCGCCCGTGGGCTTAACCCCGCCAGCGCGGACTCAATTTTGGCCGGGTTGCGGCCCACCAGCACCACCTGTGCGCCCTGCACATCCAACTGGCGGGCGGCCTCCAGCCCGATGCCATCCGTCGCGCCGGTAATCAGCACCACTTTGTCTTTCATCAGAGTCTCCCTGAAAAATGATTAGTCATTGCGAGGTGGACGAAGTCCGCCGAAGCAATCTCATGCCCTAAATTTTAGATTGCTTCGCCCTTTGGGCTCGCAATGACAGACTAACTTCCAGAATACCACGCGCCCGGGGCTATGGTAAAGTTTCAGCATGTCCCTCGCCCCGCCGTTGCTCTCCCTCTTGTGTAATCCTTTCACCGGCGAACCGCTGCACGAACGCGGCGGCGAACTGGTCGGCGCCGCCAGCGGCCAGCGTTTCCCCATCCGGGCAGGCATCCCGGTCATTCTGCCGCCGCGCCCGCCGCTGCGCGCCCGCTTCTATCGCCGCTTCTATGACCTGGCCGCCCGCCTGTATGACGGCGTGGTGCAGTCCGGCGGCCGCTGGGGCATCAACGCTGAAGAACGCCTGCGCCGTGAAGTCATCGCCCAGCTGGCCCTGCCGCCCGGCGCACGCCTGCTGGAGACCGCCATCGGCAGCGGGCTGAACGCCGCCCACCTGCCGCCGGACATCGAATACTTTGGGCTTGACCTTTCGTGGGGCATGCTGGCCGCCGCCCGCCGCAACCTGGCGGCGCAGGGCCGCGCCGCCCACCTGATTCAGGCCGATGGCGCTTATATCCCGCTGCACACGGCCGCCTTTGATTTTGTGCTGCACCTCGGCGGCCTGCAATTCTACGCCGACCCCTTCCGCGGGGTGAGCGAGATGGCGCGCGTCCTCAAGCCCGGCGGCCGGGCCGTGATTCTGGACGAGGCCGCCGCCGCCCGCCGCCTGCTGCGCCGCCTGCCCGCCCACCGCAAGTACGCCCCCGATATCCCGACCGCCGCCGCCAGCATGACCCGCCTGGTGCCGTTCACCATCACCGAGTTCGAGTCGCACCTGCTGCCCGGCGGGCAGTTTTTCCAGCTCACGTTTACCAAACCGGCGGTCTGATACATGTCCAAGGGCCGTCGCATCGGGCGCATCCCGAACTACGAGCCGACCCCCGAAAGGCGGGCGCGTTACCTGCTGCACTGGGAGGCGCGCCACCTGTTCCATACAGTAGAAGAGTTCCCGCTACTCACCCCGGAGTTCCTGTTCAATTCGAGCGCCCCGTTCGTGCTGGAAATCGGTTGTGGCACGGGCGAGTTGCTGTGCCAGCGCGCCGCCGCCGAGCCGGAGCGCAACTTCTTCGGCATTGACCTTTCGCGCCGCTCGCTCTACTACGCTGTGCACCATGCCGCCGAGGCCGGCCTGCCCAACATCCGCTTTCTGCGCGCCGATGTGCTGCTGGCCCTGCCGCGGCTGGCCCCCGCCAGCGTGGCTGAGGCCCTGCTGCTCTTCCCCGACCCCAACCTGGCCGCCCGCCACCACAAACGGCGCGTCTTCCAACCCGCCCTGCTGGATGCGCTCCACACCGCTCTGGCCCCGGCCGCCCGCCTGCTGGTGGTCTCGGATGATGAAGCCCTGTTCATGGATATGCTCGCCCTCGCCGAGGCCGACCCGCGCTACTGCAAGACCCACGCCGCCCGCTTTCTGGAAGGTTTCGAACCGCCAGTACGCACCCGTTTTCAGCGTACCTGGGAGCGGCAGGGGCGGGCCATCCGCCGCTTTGAGCTGGCGCGTGAAAGCCGTGAGTAGTGAGCAGAGAGTTGTTATTCGGGATTGATTCGCTCCACACACCTTACACTACAATCTTGTCATCCCGAGCAAGCCGACGCTGCGAAGCAGCGTTCGGCCAAGCGAGGGATCGCGCTCAACGTCCTTATTTCAGACTGGTTCATTGGCAAAAAACCCCGACTCGGGGTGACAGAGTCTTCATAACTAACCCCCGCCTTGCACGAAATTTGTTTCGATTGAAAACTTACGGCATCGCTGTCTCAATTGCCGCCTGCCCATCCGGGCTTTGCAGGCAGGCCAGCCAGGCGGCCGCCGCGCCCTGCGGCTCTGCCCGGCTGTGGGCGAACAACGGCAGGCGGGCGGTGAGCGGGATACTGTTGTAATCCGCCGGTAGCCAGGCGGCCGGCAGAATCGCCGTAGCGGCCGGGTCGGCCCCAATCGCTTCGATCATCTGCTCCACGCTGGCCGCCAGCCGGGTTTCCGGCCGTGGCAGTTGCCCGGCCAGCACTTCGGCGGCTATCAGTCCTTGCAGGTCGCCGCCATCCCCCAGCGTCCAGGGCTGAATCGCCAGCGGGTCGCCGCCCAGCGCGCTCCAGTTCTCGACCGCCCCGCTGAAAATCTGGCGGATTTCGGCTTCGGTCAGGTTGCGCAGCGGGTTATCGGGGTGCAGGGCCAGCACGAGGGTCGCTTCGCCCAACAGATACGCCGGGCCGGGCCAGTCCGGCTCCAGCCCGAAGCGCACGAAGAGGTCAATGTTAGAGTCCTGCATCTGAATCGGCAAACGGTCGAGGATCGCCGGCAATACCCCCGCCGTAGCGGCGCAGGCTTCCAGGGCCGGGTTCAACGGCCGCAGGGCCGGCGTGCGCCCGATTTCCAGCCAGGCCGGCGCTTCCGGCGCGGGTGGGGCGGCACACGCCGCCAGCCAGAATGTCAATAAGAAGAAGGCCAGACGGCGGGGTTTCATGGCAGGGGCAGCAGCAGGGCCAGCAGCCCGGCCGCCAGCAGATACACGGCAAAGCCGCGCATCGAGTGGCGCGCCACATAGCCCAGCAGCCAGCGGATGGTTAGGTAACCGACCACCGCCGCCGCCAGCGCCCCGGCCAGCAGCGGCCCGGCCAGCGCGGCCACATCCGGCAGGGCCAGCAGGTCGCGGCCCTTGTACAGCCCGGCCGCCAGCATGACCGGCACCGACATCAGGAACGAAAAACGCGCCGCCGCCGGGCGTTCCAGCCCGCGCAGCAGCCCGCCGGTGATGGTCGCCCCGGAGCGCGACAGGCCGGGGAACAACGCCAGCGCCTGAAACAGCCCGATGAGGAGGCTATCCAGCCAGGTCAGCGTTTCCAGCCCCCGCATCCGCTGGCCGAGCCGTTCGCCCAGCCACAACAGCCCGGCCGTGAGCAGCAGGAAAAAGCCGGTGGCGCGCAGGCTGCTGAAGGCCGCTTCAATCCGGTCTTCCAGCAGCAGGGCCGCCAGCCCGGCGGGGATGGTTGCCAGTACTAAAAACACGCCCAGGCGCACTTCGGGCAAAGACCAGCGGCTGGGGTTCCACAAGCTGGTGAGGGTGGCACGCGTGATGCCCCATAAATCGCGCCAGAAATAGCCGATGACCGCTGCCAGCGTGCCGAGTTGTACCAGCGTATCAAAGATGAAGGCTTGCTCCGGCGGCAAATGCCAGCCCAGCAGGTGGGCGGCCAGCACCAGGTGGCCGGAACTGGAAATCGGCAGGAATTCGGTCAGGCCCTGCACAATCCCCAGAAGGATGGCTTGAAATAGATTCATGGGAGAAGGAGGTGGATCAGTCTACAAAGCGGTACTTAATCAGGGTCCACAGGGCTTCCACGCCGTCCCACACCCCGATTTTCTTGCCCTCGCTGTAATCGCGCGGGTTGAAGACAATCGGCACTTCGTAGATGCGCACCTTGCGTTTGAGCAGCTTGGCGGTGAACTCGGGCTCAAAGTCAAAGCGTTTGGCGTGGATTTTCATATCCTGCACCACTTCGCGTCGAAAGACCTTGTAGCCGGTTTCCATATCGGTCAGGATGTTGTTGTACAGGATGTTGGTAATGAAGGTCAGGATTTTGTTGGCGACCATGTTCCAGAACAGGATTGGCCGGCGGGCGGCCCCCAGAAAACGCGAGCCGTAGACCACATCCGCCAGGCCTTCTTCGAGCGGCTTGAGCAGGTTGGGGTATTCGCGCGGGTC
>JANJTX010000001.1 GCA_024710875.1 Anaerolineales bacterium
CTACAAAGGGCTTCAGCCCGCTGCCATCTCCGGCACGGCATCTGAAAGCGCGCCGAGCACCGCCGTCAGGGTAGCATAATCATCGCGCAACAGCGTAATCAGTTCCTGGGCGGCGCGCTGCGTCCAGTCATCCGTGCCGTGGGCGGCATGGGCGGCTTTGAGGTGGGCGGCCAGCAACTCACTGACCGGGGCGTTCTCGGCCCGCAGGATGTGGCGGAAGTAACCAAAACGCCCGGCGGCGGTGAACTCGGCCAGTTCGGCGGGCGGGCAGAGTTCGATAATATCGAGGCTCAAGGGTGGGCGGGGCGGCAGCAGGTGGTGGATGCGCTCGTTGCGGTGGCCGACCACCATCACCGTCATTTCAATCGGCACATTGCGGTTCAGGCGGTTATCGGCAATTACGGCCTCATTGACTGAATCTGCGGTCACGAGTTGCTTAATCAGGCCGTCGTCTTCGATACTGATGGCGCTGATGAGGCCATAGACGTGCAGGTCCTTGCCGAGCGGGGCGCGCACCAGCGCGCCGAACTCCGGGGCTTCCAACTGGCTGACCTTGCAGCCGACCACGAATTCCGTGGTACTGCCGCGCAGCATGCGCCCGATTTCATATTGCTGGCTCATTTTCTACTCCTCTGGGTGTCCTTGTAGCGGCCCTTGGCGGACTGCCGCCCGGGTTGTATGCCGTGCTTGAGCAGTTCCTGGGCAATCATGCGTTCCAGTTGTTCTTTTTCGTCGCGGCTGACGACCGCGATTTCATGAGCGCGGTGCAGCAGGTAGGGGTAGGGGATGTTGCCGGCAATCTGGCACTGGCGCACGAGGATGGCGTGCAGGATATCCAGCATGGCGGCGTTCTGCGCTACCCAGGCTGGGATTTCCACCCGCACCAGCCAGGAGTCGTCTGCCTTCATTGAGACATTAAGATAGAAGAAGTGCAGGGCGAGCTGGTTCTGGTATTTGCTGGCGGTTTTGGTCTGCATGCCGAACACCGCCGAACGCTGGCCGGGGCCGAGCAGGTCGGCCAGCAGGGCGCGGTCGGTGATGCCCTGCAACGGGCGCTGCCGGTCGACCTCGCTCAAGCGGCCTTCGGCTTCCAGCAGGGCGATTTCGAGTGTACGTACCAGCAGGGCGCTGGCGGGCTTGTCCACATACCCGGCGGTGATCGAGTCCATCACGTGCAGGGCTTCCAGCGTTTCCAGAAATTTCTGAAACTGCTCGCTGTTCAGCACCGCTTCATCGCGACTCCACAGTTCCAGCGGGCCATCCGTGAGGGTCAGGACGGGGGCGGGCTGCCCGGCGGCCAGGCCGATGAGCACCTCGCGCTCGCTTAAGTCGCGCATCAGGGCCACCTGGGCTTCGGTCAGCAGGCCTTTGTCGGTGTAGATATCCGGGTCGTAGAACAAATCGCTGCGGATTTTGGTGGCCGGGGCGGTCGTGTCGCCGAGGTGGGTGAGGATTGAGCCGACATTGACCACGCAATATTCGTACTCGGCCTGGCGGTCGGGGTTGATTTGCGAGCCATCGGCGGCGATGAGGGTGGCGGCGGCGGGTTCGGGTGGCAGTGGCTGGGCGTGGTTGAGGGCTTCCTGGGTGGGGATGGCGCAGCGCAGGTTGGGGCTGATGCTGGCCGCCCGGCTGACCTTCTCGCGCAGGGCTTCTAACTGGCTGGCTTCGCTGTCCAGCAGGCCGGCGGCCTTTTCCTGCAGGGCGCCCAGTTTGGCGGCGCGGGCCGGGGCGCTTTCGCCCAGCTTTTTGACCTGTTCGCGTACCTGTTGAAAATCGAGTGACATGTTTCGCCCTTATCGTCAGAACATTTGTTTGCAGTATTGTACATGCAAATGGCGCGGCGGGCAAATGTGAGAGGGCAAAAGGTCAATGCGTTGACTCTCATTTCGGGAACAAAACCACTTCCGGCGGCGTCTAATTGGCAGTACACTCAAACCAGGAGAAAAAACATGAAACTCAAAACGATTTCCCTCTTTGTCTTGCTGGCGCTGGCTCTGACCGCCTGCGGTTCGGGCGGCGGCCTGACCACCACCCCGACCGAGCAGCCGCGCGTCATCAGCGTGAATGGCACCGGCGTGGTGACCCTCACGCCGGATATGGCGACGATCCAGATTGGCGTGAATACCGAGAACGCCAGCGCCGAACGCGCCGTAGCCGAGAACACCCAGCAGGCGGATGCCATTCGGGCGGCGCTGGATGGCTTTGGCATCGCCGAAGAAGACATCCAGACCAGCAACTTCAGCATCTACCCGCGTCAGGACTATGACATCAACGGCCAGATTACCGGCGTGACTTATGTCGTCCAGAATACCGTGACCGTGACCATCCGCGAACTGGACAGCTTCGGACGGGTGCTGGATGCGGTGGTGCGCTCGGGGGCCAACAACATCTACGGCATCTCGTTTGATGTGGCTGACCGTGAAGCGGCCTACGCTCAGGCGTTGGAAGCCGCGGTGGCGAATGCCCGCAGCCGGGCCGAAATCATGGCCGCCGCCGGTGATGTGCAACTCGGCGAGGTCGTGAACATCAACGCCTATGTGGGCGGCGGTGGCGGCGTGGTCTATGCCGAAACCCGCGCCCTGGATGCCGCCGGCGGGGCGGTGCCGATTGCACCGGGCTCGCTGGACATCACGCTGGATGTGCACGTGGTGTTCGGAATCAAGTAAGCAGGTAGACAAGTACACAAGTATCAGGGCCTTGAGTTCAGCGATGAATTCAAGGCTCTGTCTGTTATTTCTCGCGCTGTACCCGCGTAGCGCCGGAGGTGGGCGCAGGCCACGGCAGGGCGGTGTGCAGTGCCAGCAGGGCGTCCAGGGCGGTGGTGATTTCGGGCGGCAGGGGGGCCGAGCGGCGCGTGCTCAAATCAATGTGAATGCCGAGGAACTCGGAGGTGGCGGCCAGCGCGCCATCTTCCTTTTGCATGAAGTGCATGGCGTGAATCAGCTTGTCCGAGCGGGCCAGGGCGCGGCTGCGCAGGCGCACGTTTTCGCCGATGCGCACTTCGGCGAGGTAGCGGGTGTGGCCTTCCAGCGCAAACGAGGCGTAGCCGGACTGCGTGTGGTACTCACGCCCGAAGCCGAACTGCTCGTAAAAGGCCCAGGTGGCCCGGTCAAACAGGTGGGTATAGTACATAACGTTCATGTGGTCTAAAAAATCCGAGAATTCGGGCGGTACGGTGAACTCGTAGCCGAGAGGCAGATCATTGAGATTCATGCGGGGGATTATAGCCGCGGCGGGTCAATCTTGACAATGGTATCAATAGTGATACTATATTCCTGTGACCAAGATTGCCGACCTGCTTGACCGTATGCGCCGCAATCCTAAAGGGCGTGTCGTTCAATGACCTGTGCAAAGTGTGCGACCATTACTTTGGCGAAGCGCGGCAGCAGTCGGGCAGCCACAGAATCTACAAAACCCCCTGGCCGGGCGACCCGCGCGTCAATATCCAGAACAGTAAAGGCAAGGCCAAGGCCTATCAGGTCAGGCAGGTTCTGAAAGCGATAGAAAAATTGGAGCAAGACGATGTTAAAAAATGATCACTACACCTACCGCGTCACCTGGGCCGATGAAGATGGCGAGTATGTCGGGCTGTGCGCTGAATTTCCCGGTTTGAGCTGGCTGGCGGGTGAGCCGGAAGCCGCGCTGCGCGGCATCCGCCGGGTGGTGGCGGACGTGGTGGCTGACCTGCAAGCCAATGGCGAGCCGGTGCCGGAGGCGCTGGCGCTGAAAAATTACAGCGGACGATTCATGGTGCGCATCCCGCCGGATTTGCACCGCCGTCTGACCCAGGAAGCGGCCGAGGCCGGGGTGAGCCTGAACCGGCTGGCGGCGGATAAGTTAAGCCGCAATCAGGGTTAAGCGTATCAGGGGCATGGCGCGGTTCGCAGTACAATCGCTGTGATGCACACGCAAACGATTCCCGACCCGGCCGCCGCCGGGTTATCCGCGGCGGGCGTGGCGCGGCTGGCTGAGGTGTTGCACGCCCAGTACGCCGCCGGGCAGTTCGCCGCCGCCCAGTTGACGGTGCGGCGGCGCGGCCGGCTGGCGGTTAACCTGGCTGTCGGCATGGCACGCGGCAAGCCCGTGACGCCGGATACGCCCTTTCTGGTTTTCTCCTGCTCCAAGGCCTTCACCGGAATCTGTGTGCATAAGTTAATCGAAGAGGGGCGGCTGGCGATGGACGCCCGCGTGACCGACTACTGGCCGGAGTACGGCCAGCACGGCAAGGAGGCCACCACCCTGCGGCAGGTATTCCTGCATCTGGCAGGCATCCCCGGCCGTGACCTGACCCGCCAACTGGCCTTGTGGCCGTTCTGGGGCGCGGCCACCCGGCATGTGGCCGGACTGCACCCTGAAACGCCGCCGGGGGCGCAGATGGCCTACCATCTGGTGAACTACGGCTGGATTCTGGGCGAGGTCGTGCGGCGCGTGACCGGCCAGTCGATTGACCGCTATCTGCATGAGAACTTCATCGCCCCGCTGGGGCTGACGCGCACCTGGCTGCGCCTGCCGCGCCGCGAACTGCGCCACACGCCGCGCCTTTCAGCGGCCTGCGAAGACCAGAAACATCTGCCGGCCTTCTACAACCTGCCCATCATCCGGCGGGCGCTGGTGCCAGCCTCCAGCCTGCATTCCACCGCCGCTGACCTGACGGTCTTTTACCAGATGTTGCTGAATGGCGGGGAATACGCCGGGCGGCGCTATTTGCAGCCGGAGACGATTGCGGCCGCCACGACCCTCGGCTATGAGGGTTACGATGCCAGCTTTGACCGCACGGTGCGCTTTGCCTATGGCTTTCACCTCGGCGGGCTGCAACCCGCCCCGGGCGACCCCGGCCCCAGCATGGGGCACGGCAGCAGCATCCGCACCTTTGGGCATTTCGGCAACCGCACCTGCATGGCCTGGGCCGACCCGGACGCCGAACTGGCGGTGGCCTTTACCAGCGACCGGGTGCTGGCGAACCGCCCCAACCGGGCGCGCTGGACTGAAATCAGCCTCGCGGTCTGGGACGCGCTGGGGTAGGTTGCCTCGAGTTTGGTTGATGGGGCCAATTGACAACCCATCTCCAAAAATCTACAATTAATTTGTAAGGTTTTTCACGAACAAACACGCTCGGCCTGTCTTGTAGCAAGATGGGTGCGTGCCTATGCCACACGTTCATTCCTCATTCGTCACACGACGGCAATTCCTGCGCCTATTGTGTTTGGCCGGGCTGGCTGCCTGTTCTCAAGGCAAACTTCCTCGCGGTTTTTCATAATATCTGGGCAAATCACAAGCGCCGATACCGGATGACC